>NZ_JBWDTQ010000018.1:0-215951 GCF_056312425.1 Nocardiopsis sp. TRM 82005 | reverse complement strand
CTCCGGTGTCGGGGCACTGGTTCTCCGAGCAGTTCCAGGAGCTCCTGGCCAACGCCCACCCACCCATCCAGTAACCCGCTAGCCGCGCAGGGCCACACGTGAGAGGTGTCCGCTCCACGGCGAGCGGGCACCTCCGCCCCGCGCTGCGCTCGGGCACTCCGGGGCGGTCCGGCCCGCCTCGGAGTGCCCGGAATATTCCGGAAACTTAACGGCAAGTAACTCGCTATACACCCATTGTCTGCCTGTGTCGATGGTGTTAACTTCGGCCCACACGTAATGGGAGCGCTCCCGCAAACGTGTGCGACGACAGGCATGCGCTTTCCAAGCCGTACCGCGACGACACGTAAGGCCCGCCCCGGGCCCTGAGCCCCGAGTGGCAGCGCCGCCACCGGGCTCCCTCCACAACACACCCGCACTCCGACCCGGCCGGATCCCCCGGTAACCCCCCGCACCGGCCACGCCCTCCGGCGTCCGCGGTGCCCGGGAAGGAGAACCTGTCCAAGGAGGACACGTGATCACCCCACGCACCGGTCCGCGCAGCACGAGCTGGCGCAGACCCGCGTCCGCGCTCTTCGGCGCGGCACTCGTAGCCGCCCTCCTCCCAGCCGGACCCGCACAAGCGGCACCGATCTGCTCGGTCGACTACCAGGTCAACGACTGGGGGTCCGGTTTCACCGCCGAGGTCTCGGTCACCAACGAGGCCGAACCCCTCTCCAGCTGGACTCTGGGCTGGGAGTTCACGGGCGACCAGCAGGTCACCAACAGCTGGAACGCCGAGGTCTCCCAGAGCGGAGCTTCCGTGAGCGCCCAGGCGCCGGCCTGGGAGAGCGGACTCGGCACCGGCCAGACCGCGACCTTCGGCTTCCAGGCCACCTACAGCGGCAGCAACGCAGCTCCCACCGAGTTCACCCTCAACGGCGCCGACTGCGCGGGCGGGGACGAGGAACCCGAACCCGAGGACCCGGCCCTGCTCGTGGACCCCGCCTCGGTCAGCCTGGATCCCGGCGGCGAGGCCGCCCTCGACGTCGCGCTGTCCGCCGAGCCCGGCGGCGCCGTCTCCGTCAACGTGGAGCGCACCTCCGGCAGCGAAGCCCTGTCGGTGGCCTCGGGAGGCTCCCTGACCTTCGGCGGCACCGACTGGGACACCCCCCAGGAGGTGACCATCGCCTCCTCCGGTGACGGCACGGGCGAGCCCGCGCGGGCCGAGTTCACGGTCTCCGCCCAGGGCTATGACCCCGTGGTGGTCACCGCGCGCGAACGGGGAGCGGCCTCCACCGAGTACGAGGAGGAGTTCCTCACCCAGTACGAGAAGATCAAGGACCCCGACAGCGGCTACTTCCGCGAGGTCGACGGTCTCCTCGTGCCCTACCACTCGGTGGAGACCCTCATCGTGGAGGCACCCGACTACGGGCACGCCACCACCTCCGAGGCCTACAGCTACTACCTGTGGCTGGAGGCGGCCTACGGCAGGATCACCGGCGACTGGGGACCCTTCAACGACGCCTGGGCGTCCATGGAGGCCTTCATCATCCCGGGCACCGCCGACCAGCCCACGAACGGCTCCTACGACCCCTCGGACCCCGCGACCTACATCCCCGAGTCGCTCGACCCGAGCGACTACCCGATGCCGCTGTCCCCCGAGGCCCAGGCCGGCGAGGACCCGCTCTCCAACGAGCTGAGCAGTACCTACGGCACTGACGAGGTCTACGGCATGCACTGGCTGCTGGACGTGGACAACGCCTACGGCTACGGGTTCTGCGGCGATGGCAGCGACGACGTCCCCGCCTATGTCAACACCTTCCAGCGCGGCTCCAACGAGTCGGTCTGGGAGACCGTCCCGCACCCGTCCTGCGAGACCTTCGAGCACGGTGGCGAGAACGGGTTCCTCGACCTGTTCACCGACGACGACAGCTACTCGGAGCAGTGGCGCTACACCAACGCCCCCGACGCTGACGCGCGCGCCGTCCAGGTGGCCTACCTCGCGCACGAGTGGGCTTCCGAGCAGGGCAACGAGGGCGCCATCGCCGAGAACGTCACCAACGCGGCGAAGATGGGCGACTACCTGCGCTACGCCATGTTCGACAAGTACTTCAAGGAGATCGGCGACTGCGTCGGTGCCGAGTCCTGCTCACCCGGATCGGGCAAGGACTCCGCGCACTACCTCATGGCCTGGTACTACTCCTGGGGCGGTGCCCTGGAAAGCGCCGAGTACCCCTGGGCCTGGCGAATCGGCGGATCCTCCGCCCACCAGGGCTACCAGAACGTGATGGCCGCCTACGCGCTCTCGGAGGTGGACGCGCTCCAGCCGGGTTCGCCCACCGGCGTCGAGGACTGGGACACCAGTCTCGACCGGCAGCTGGAGTTCCTCGAGTGGCTCCAGGCCTCTGACGGCGGTATCGCCGGCGGTGCGACCAACAGCTGGGAGGGCACCTACGCCGAGCCGCCCGCGGGCACGTCGACCTTCTACGGCCTGTACTACGACGAGAAGCCTGTCTGGCACGACCCGCCCTCGAACCGCTGGTTCGGGTTCCAGGTCTGGGACATCGAGCGTGTGGCCGAGTACTACCGCATCACCGGTGACGAGCGCGCCGGAGGAATCCTGGACGACTGGGTGCCCTGGGCGATCGAGAACACCACCGTCGGTGGGAACGGCGAGTTCGCCATCCCCGCCGACATGGAGTGGAGCGGCCAGCCCGACGACTGGACGGGTGAGTCCACGGGCAACCCCGACCTGAACGTCGAGGTCGTCTCACACGGTCAGGACGTCGGCATCGCCGCGGGCCTGGCCAAGACCCTCATGCACTACTCCGCGGCCACCGGCGACACCGAGTCCCGCGAGATGGCCGAGGACCTGCTGGAGGCGCTGCTCGTCCACCAGGACGACCTGGGGGTGGCCGTCCCCGAGGAACGGGCCGACTACGAGCGCTTCGACGACCCGTTCGACTCCCCGGACGGCGGGCTCCACATCCCCGAGGGATGGACCGGCCAGATGGCCAACGGTGACCCGATCGACTCCGACTCCACGTTCCTGTCCATCCGGTCCTTCTACGAGGACGACCCGAACTGGCCCCAGGTCGAGTCCTACCTCAACGGCGGTCCGGTGCCCGAGTTCACCTACCACAGGTTCTGGGCACAGGTCGACGTGGCCACAGCTCTCGCCACCCACGGCGAGTTGTTCGGCGACGGCTCCTAGAGGGCCGTGGCCGCGAGGGGGCGGGTGCCCCGTGCGCCCGCCCCCACCCCATCGAACGAAAGGAACACCATGCCGGTTACCAAGGGCCGAAGACGGCTCCGGGGCGGGGCCGTCGGCGCGGTCACCCTCGCCTTCGCACTCGTCACGGGCGGTTTCGCCGTCGCCCACGGCCAGGAGGGCGCTCCGGTGTCTGCGGAGGACGCTGTCCAGGCCCAGCAGGCCAGCCTCAGGGATCTGGCCGACCAGCGGGGCGTGCGCATGGGCACCGCGGTCGCCTCCCACCTGCTGGACCAGTCCGGCTACCAGCGGACGGCCGCCACGGAGTTCAACTCCGTCACCCACGAGAACGACCTCAAGTGGGAGACGGTCCAGCCACAGCAGGGGCAGTTCAACTGGTCCAACGCTGACCGGGTCGTGGACTTCGCCCAGCAGAACGACCAGATGATCCACGGTCACACGTTGGTGTGGCACAGCCAGCTGCCCTCCTGGGTGGAGAACGGCAACTTCAGCCAGGACCAGCTGCGGGACGTCATGCAGGACCACATCAGCACCACGATGGGCCGCTACCGCGGTCAGATCGGGACCTGGGACGTGGTCAACGAGCCCATCGGCGACGACGCCCGGTTCCGCGACTCGGTCTTCTACCGGACGCTGGGGCAGGACTTCATCGCCGAGGCCTTCCGGATGGCCGACGAGGCCGACCCCGACGCACGCCTGTTCATCAACGACTACAACATCGACGGGATCAACGCCAAGAGCGACGCCTACTACGACCTGGTCAGGGACCTGTTGGCGCAGGGCGTGCCGATCGACGGCATCGGTCTGCAAGGCCACATGATCTCCGGCCAGGTCCCCTCCGACGTCCAGCAGAACATCCAGCGCTTCGCCGACCTGGGGCTGGAGGTGATGATCACCGAGCTCGACATCCGCGTCCAGACACCCGTCACCGAGCAGAAGCTGGAGCAGCAGG
Organism: Nocardiopsis sp. TRM 82005; assembly: GCF_056312425.1. Lineage (NCBI taxonomy): Bacteria > Bacillati > Actinomycetota > Actinomycetes > Streptosporangiales > Nocardiopsidaceae > Nocardiopsis > Nocardiopsis sp. TRM 82005. Next base: position 211,788 of record NZ_JBWDTQ010000018.1, on the reverse strand, counting down.
CCAGGGACTACGAGAGCGTGGTCGACTCCTGCTACTCGGTCAGCGCGTGCTCGGGCGTGATCGTGTGGGGTGTCGGCGACGCCCACTCCTGGGTCCCCGACCACTTCGACGGCTACGACGCGCCCCTGCCCATCGACGGCGACTACCAGAAGAAGCCCGCCTACTGGGCGATCCACGAGGCTCTCGGCGGTGACTCGGAGCCGACCGATCCGCCCACCGAGGAGCCCACGGACCCGCCGACGGACCCGCCGAGCGGTGACTGCGAGGCCGACTACAGGGTCACCAACGAGTGGAACAACGGATTCCAGGCCGAGGTGACCGTCACCGCGGGCGCCAGCCTCACGGGATGGACCGTGACGTGGAGCTTCGGCGGTGGCGAGAGTGTCTCACACGCCTGGAACGCCTCGGTGAACAGCAGCGGTTCGAACGTCACCGCGAGCAACGCCAGCCACAACGGCACCCTCTCCGCCGGGCAGTCGACCGAGTTCGGCTTCGTCGGCAACCACAGCGGAGGCGTCTCGGCGCCACAACTGACCTGCACCAGCGGGTCCTGAACCGCGTCTGACCCCAGGCGCGGAGGAAACGACGCCCAGTATGCGGACGTGACCGCCCCGGAACAGGCCACGCCTGCATCATGACCGGGCGCCGGGGGACCGTAGCCGCCTCCCCCGGCGCCCACCACCCGCTGTCCCAGGACAGCGGTCCTCCGTAATCCGACAACGTTGTCTCTCTCGTCTGGAGATCCGCGATGGTCAAACGCCTACTGATCGCCTTGGGGTCGGTCCTGACCCTGGTGGCGGCACTGCTCGCGTACACGCTGCCAGCCCACGCCGACACCGGCTTCCGCGTCAGCGACGGCCGCCTGGTCGACGCATCCGGGAACGACTTCGTCATCCGCGGTGTCAGCCACCCGCATGCCTGGTACACGCAGGAGACGAACGCCCTCGCCGACATCAAGTCGCTGGGCGCCAACACCGTCCGCGTGGTCCTCAGCAGCGGCGACCAGTGGCAGGAGAACGACGCCGACGAGGTCGCCGGCATCGTCGCCGAGTGCAAGGCCAACCGGCTGATCTGCGTACTGGAGGTGCACGACACCACCGGCTACGGAGAGGAGTCCGAGGCCGTGTCGCTGGACCGGGCCGTGGACTACTGGCTGCGCGTGCAGGACGCCGTCCAGGGCGAGGAGGACCACGTCCTCGTCAACATCGGCAACGAGCCCTACGGCAACGACGAGTCGGTCAACCAGGGCTGGGCCAGCGACACCAGTGCGGCCGTCAACCGCCTGCGTGACGCGGGTTTCGACCACACGCTGGTCGCTGACGCGCCCAACTGGGGCCAGGACTGGCAGGGCATCATGCGCGACGACGCCCAGTCGGTGCTCGACTCCGACCCGCACGGCAACACGATGTTCTCCATCCACATGTACGGGGTCTACGAGCAGGAGTCGGCGGTCGTCTCCTACATGGAGCACTTCGCCGACGCGGGCCTGCCGCTGATGGTCGGCGAGTTCGGCCACGACCACTCCGACGGTGACCCCGACGAGGACGCCATCATGGCCAACGCCGAACGTCTCGGGCTGGGCTACGTCGGCTGGTCCTGGAGCGGCAACGGCAGTCCTGTCGAGTACCTGGACATGGTGAACGGATTCGACGTGAACAGCCTCACCCCCTGGGGCGAGCGCATCTTCAACGGTCCCGACGGGATCGCCTCGACCGCGGTCGAGGCGCCGATCTACGGCGGTGCGGGCGAACCGACCGACCCGCCCACGGACCCGCCCACCGAGGAGCCGACCGACCCGCCGAGCGGTGACTGCGAGGCCGACTACGCCGTGACCGGTGAGTGGCAGGGCGGTTTCCAGGGAGAGGTGACCGTCACCGCCGGAGCCGATGTCACCGGCTGGACCGTGACGTGGAGCTTCGGCGGTGGCGAGAGCGTCTCGCACGCCTGGAACGCCTCGGTGAGCAGTGACGGCGCCGATGTCACCGCGAGCAACGCCAGCCACAACGGCGCACTCTCCGCCGGGCAGTCGACCTCGTTCGGCTTCATCGGCACACACACGGGGAGCACCTCCACACCCACGCTCTCCTGCACCGCCTGATCCGACCCGCACCGCCTGCTCCCGTCGAGGGAGACAGGTCCAGCCCCCGGCCGCACCGACCGGTGCGGCCGGGTTTCCCCCCACACAGATTGGAGTGGCCCATGAGGTCACGCGACGTCATAGCCCTGACCGTGGCGCTCGGCGGACTCGCCGTCGGCACGGCCGTCGTGGCCCTGCCGGACTCGGCCGAGGCCCACGGCGCGTTCACCTACCCCGCCAGCCGCACCTACGCCTGTTTCCAGGACGCCACCGGCGGCAGCTCCGGCGGCGCGCTCCAGCCCACCAACGAGGCCTGCGCCGACGCTCTGGCCGAGGGCGGGGACTACCCGTTCTGGAACTGGTTCGGCAACCTGATCAGCGACTCCGACGGACGCCACCAGGAGTTCGTGGCCGATGGTGAGCTGTGCGGACCCACCGAGTCCTTCTCGGCGTTCAACGCGGTCCGCGACGACTGGCCGACCACCCAGCTGGAGCCGGGCACCACGGTGGAGTTCCACCACAACGCCTGGGCGTCGCACCCGGGTACCTTCTACACCTACGTCACCGAGGATGGGTTCGACCCCGCCACGGATGCTCTGAACTGGGACGACCTGGAGCTCATCGACGAGGTGACCGACCCGCCGCAGCGCGGCGGCGGTGTCGAGGGTGCCGAGTACTACTGGGATGTGGACCTGCCCGACAAGCAGGGCCAGCACATCGTCTACGTGGTGTGGGAGCGCTCCGACAGCCCTGAGGCGTTCTACAACTGCTCGGACGTGGTCTTCGGCGAGAGCACGGATCCCGGACCCGACCCGGAGCCCGAGCCCACGGACCCCGAGCCCAGCCCCGAACCCACGGACCCCGAGCCCGGCCCGGAGCCCACGGACCCGCCGCAGGGCGAGTACTGCACGGCCGAGTACACCGTCGCCAGCGAGTGGTCGAACGGCTTCCAGGCGGAGGTCGAGGTCACCGCGGGCGAGGACGGGGTCGACGGCTGGATGGTGGACTGGGTGTTCGCCAACGGCCAGGAGGTCAACAACTCCTGGAACGCCTCGCTCGTCAACCACGGCGCTCACTTCGAGGCCACCAACAGCGCGCACAACGGCACTCTCGAACCCGGACAGAGCGCCAGCTTCGGGTTCACCGCCACCCACGGGGGCGTGAACATCGAGCCCGAGGTGGCCTGCCAGGGGTCGTGAACCCGGCAGTGACCATCCTCCCGGGGACCGTACCCCCCTGAAGGGCCGTACCGGCCCGCGCGGTCCCGGCGCCACGGTACCGAACGCTGTTCGGTACCGTGGCGCCATGGATACCGCAGACGTGTACACCCGCTGCCAGGACCGCATGTTCGGCCTCGCCGACGGCCTGAGCGCGGATCAGCTCTCCACCCCCGTCCCCGCCCTGCCCGAGTGGAACGTTCAGCAGACCTACGCCCATCTGGCCGGTCTCTGCGCGGACGTGTCCGCGGAGCGGGTCCACCCTCCGGCCGACGACACCGTGACCGCCCGCCAGGTGGCTGAGCGGGCCCACCTGGACATCACCCAGCTCTGCGCGGCCTGGCGCGAGGACACCCCGGCGCTGCTGCGGGTCTTCGCCGCCCAGAAGCGGGCCCGCTACTCCCTGCCCGCCGTGGACGTGTGGCACCACGAGAACGACGTGCGGGGCGCCCTGGGCATGGAGGCCCAGCTCCAGGACGCCGACCAGCTGGCGGCCTTCAACATCGGTGCGATGAGCCGCGCATGGTCCCCGGAACTGCCCGGGGTACGCGTGGTGGCAACGGACACCGGGCAGGAGTGGACCTTCGGCGAGAACGCCGACCTGGAGTGGTCCGCCACGGCCTTCGAACTGGTCCGGGCGACCACCGGCCGCCGTAGCGCCGCCCAGATGCGCGCCATGGACTGGAGCGGTGATCCCTCGGCAGTCCTTGACCGCCTGTCGGCGTTCCCGTTCCCGGAGGTCGACCTGCGGGTCTGACCCGCCCCGGACGGTCGGGCGCGGGCCGGAGCGGTCAGGGCCGGTAGGGGACGCGGTCGACGGCCCGCACCTCGCCCAGCGTGGCCCACTCGTTGCGGCCCAGACGCGCCAGCGGGCGCAGCAGGGCCGCCTCGGGGTGCCCGTCCACCAGCACCGACTCGTCCACGGACGCGCGTACCACCCGGCCCAACACCACGGTGGAGTCGCCCAGCCCCAGCGTCGAGTGCAGCACGCACTCCAGCGCCACCGGGGAACCCGCGACACGGGGCGGGCGCACGTCCGTGCTGGCCTCGCGCTCGATCCCCAGGGTGTCGAACTCGCTCACCTCCGGCGGATAGGGGGTGCCGCTGGCGTTCACCTGGTCCTGCATCGGTTCCGGAGCCAGGTTCACCACGAACTCGCCGGTCCGCTCCGCGTTGCGCAGCGAGTCCTTGCGGCGCACCGACGTGAACTGCACGATCGGCGGTTCGACACAGGAGACCGTGAAGAAGGAGTGCGGGGCCAGGTTGTCCACGCCCTCTTCGGAGGTGGTGGAGACCCACGCGATCGGGCGCGGCACCACCACGGCCGTCAGCAGCTGGTAGAACGCTCGTCCGGGCAGGTCGTCTGGGGTCCATTCAGTACGCATCAGTACCGATTATGCCGCCTCGCGCCGAACGGGTCGCGTACTGGGACCTGGACTGGCGCGGGGAGCCCCCGGACCTGTGGAGGGCCCGTCCGGCCACGCCGAAGACGAGCCGCAGAACGGTAGCCCCGAGATCGACCGGCACGTTACCGACCTGGCGAACCCTGACCGGCTCCGCGCCCCTACCCGCTTACGGGTTCACTGGCCCCGTACCCGTGTCAGGCACGAGGATCGGGGTCCAGATCGGGTTCTCCAGGTCGTATTCGTCATCTGAAGCCATAGTGGTGTCGATAAGGGTGTCGACGATCCAGTCACCACCGCGGGTGGTTTCGTCCCAGACCATGGTGCGCCCGTAGATGTGGCGGTCCTCGGCCACCACCGCCCCACCAGCGCTCATCTCCAGGCCAGCGAGCACTCTCACATCGACGGCGCCGTCGTCCTGCTCCTCCCACCACACGCCCAGGGGCGTGATGAAGAAATAGGACGCGGGGCCGGGGAAGTCGTCCGTGTCGAAGTCGGAGTCCTCCGGCTGGCGAAGCCGCAATTGCAGAGCACGGTCAGAGAGGATGAATTCCTCGACGAGGGCCGCGTCGTACTCGCTGCGGTGGTAGGTGTTGAGCACCTCCACCAGGGCCTCGGTGTCGTTGGTGGACTGGGCCTGCAAGCCGTACACGGCCGCGGAGACCGCGCCCTGGGCGGTGTCGGGGAACCCCACGGGGTAGCGCCCCTGGGCCAGGTCCTCCCCGGTCAGGGGAGTGAACTCCTCCTCAGCGGATGGCTGGCCGGGCTCAGAGGCTGAGGGTGTTTCCGGTGGCGGGGAGGTGGTGCCACGGCCCAGGAGCCAACCGCCCGTCACGGCCAACAGCACCAGCACCAGGCCCATGGCCAGGTACAGGAGGCGGCGGTTGCGGGTGGCCTGGGCGGCGGTCCGCGAAGGAGTTGACATCAGATCTGGAACAGTCCGGTGACGATGGCGATGGACATGGTGATCACCGCGGTGACCGGGCAGGCGCACGCGAACTGGCGCACGCCGTCAGCCGAGACCGCGCCGCGTCCCCCGAAACGACCGACGGACATCATCACCCCAGAGGCCACGAACGCATCGGGGAAAGCGGTAGAGGGGCTCGTCCAAAGGAGCGGGAGGGATCTGTGTCCCCGGGGCCGGGTGGAGCGTCCTCGGTCTCGCTTTAGTTCTTTACCACGTTCTTCGGCCACTGCAAATGATATTGGCCCTACTTCGGCGTTTTGGCTTAGTGTTCCGTTTGTTCGCTTTCGGAGCGCTGAGCACATTTATACCATCACTGCCTGACGCTCACGGGAGAACCGCAAGCCATCAGAAGTGGAAATAATCCCGTTGATCTGGTATTCGGAGCGCCGGTTCCTCGCCGCAGCGCTCTGGCCCCGCCGCTGGACTCGAACACGGCGCGTTCCGTCAGCCCAACAGGCTCAGCCAGCAGTTCGGGTATCCCTGACCAGACCGAAGGAATCCCGGGAACGGTTTTGCGCACCTGTGGCCAAGCTGAGGCCGAAGCCGACGAGCTTCGCCCCTGAGGGTACCGGAACGCCATGGGATCCTGGCCGGAATCGGCCAGAAGCAGACCCAGTGCGGGGTCTGCCGCGGCTACCCCGGGGCGCTCGCCCGCGAGTACGGCGAGGCTCCGGGGTACCTGGCCGGCCCGGCGCGTCGGCCGGTGGACCCAGCAGCTCGCGGTGGGCAACGTCCTGGCCACCGCCACAGGGGCGATCGCGGTCGTGTGGCTGCTGGCCCAAGGTCAGCTGCTCGTCCCCGACCTCTCCGAACGCTTCGCCGACGTGTTCGGCGGCGCCGCCGATTGAACGATCAGCGGTCCCGACGCGTCCCGGTAGGGTCCTGCCTCATGCCGACAGCACAGCAAGTACGACATACCGCGAACCGCTTCTGGTACGCCGTCATCGTTCTCCTGGCCGCTCTGGCCGGTATCTGGTTCCTGGCCTGGCTGATCACCGCCGCTGGGGAACTGGACGAGATGTGCGCGCACGGGATCGTCGGCTCCGGCGGGTGGCACGAGGTGGAGCGGAGCTCCTACCCACCCAACGTGACGTGCGTCTACCCCGGTGGCGAGTCGACATCCAGCGCCGGAGTCCTGGTGTTCGTGTGGTGGGCCTTCGTAGCGCTCTTCGTGGTCTGCGTGCTGTTGGCGTTCGCCCTGGAGTTCATCGGCTTGTCGCACAGAGGGTTCGACAGCCGCTTTCTGGCCTTCGCCATCCTCTTCCCCTCACTGCTCGCGAACCTCTACATCCACGTACTCCTGCTGACCGTCGTTCCCACACTCGTGAACCCGACCAGATGCGGGATCGGTACGAGGTATCTCAACAGCGAGGCACACCTTCGGTACGAGCCCTTCCCGCAGCAGGTGACGTGCGATTACGGGAACGGCTTCCCGCAGACCCTGGTCCCGGGATGGGTGGCGGCGATGGAATGGGCCTTGCTCCTCGCGACAGTGGTCTCCTTGTCGGGCGTACTCGCGCGGCGCCGCGCCCGTGCGTTCAGCCAGGACCCGGTGATGTGACGGACCCGGCCGCCGATCCCGGCAGGCGCCTTCCGAGCCCTACCCGCTGCCGCCCGCCGAGGAACGGTCGCACGCCCCTTTCGAACCGGGCGGGTGCCGCACAGCAGGGCTTCGCTGGACCGAGGTCGGCGCAGGGGGGCAGTGTGACCTCACTGGGTGGTGGAGCGGGACGGCGAGACCACCTTCGCTGTGTCTGTCTGCCTGGAGGCGCTGTCTGGCAGGCGATGTGGAAGGTACGCGGTACTGAACGCCCGCGTTCCCTGCCTTTAGGCTGGGCGTCCGCTCACCCCTCGTTCGGAGCATGGTGCACATGAACACCCCCACCCCCCGTTGACACCTCGCTGGCCCACTCCGCTCGTATCTGGAACTACTGGCTGGGCGGTAAGGACAACTATCCCTCTGACCGGGAGGCCGGTGACCAGATCGTCGCGGTCCTGCCCGAGATCGTGGACATCGCCATCGCGACCAGGGCGGTTCTGGCCCGCATGGTCGCCCACCCGGCCACACAGGAGGGCATCGACCAGTTCCTGGACATCGGCGCCGGCCTGCCCACCGCCAACAACACCCACGAGGTCGCCCAGACCGCCGACCCGGCCGCCCGGGTCGTCTACGTCGACAACGACCCCCTCGTGCTCACCCACGCCCGTGCCCTGCTCACCGGCACCGCGGAGGGTCTCACCGACTACCTCCACGCTGACCTGCGCGACCCGGCCACCATCCTGGCCGGGGCCGCCGCGACCCTGGACCTGACCCGTCCGGTCGCGACCACGATGTTCGGCGTCCTGCCGTTCGTGGGCGAAGACGTCGAAGCCAAGGCCATCATCGACCACCCGATGGGGGCGCTGCCCTCAGGCAGCTTCCTCGCGATCGTACACAGCACCAGCGCGGTGACCGGTGAGGCGATGGAGGAGGCTGTGCGGCGCTGGAACGAGGCGGGCTCGGCGGTTTACCACCTGCGCACACCGAAGCGGATCTTGGGCCTGTTCGACGGCCTGGACCTGTTGGATCCCGGGGTGGTCTCGTGCCCGCTGTGACGGCCCGAACCCGTGCAGGTCGGTCAAGCGCGCGAAATGGACGAGTTCTGCGGGCTGGCACGCAAGAGATGACGATGGGCGGGGACGCGGTGCCGCAGGAGCGGGCGCCGACCTCACCGCGGAGCGGGAGGCGCCCTGGCCCGCGCTCGTGGGAAGCGCCGAGTGTCGGATCGCCCGCGTAGTCTCTGCGCGAATCCAGAGGCGCCGGCACCTCCCCGCGTCCGGCCCCGCCATCTGATCCCCTCACAGGTTGGAGTCCCATGGCAGAGAACGCGTCCGCTCTCGTCTTCCTCACCGAACGACAGCGAGTCGGAGCGGAATCAGGGGAGTGGCAGCCGGACCACCGCCTGGTCGTCGGGTTCGAGCCGGGCAGGGCCGTACCCCTGGCCCAGCTCGGCTGGCGGGACCTCGACGGTACCGAGTCGGTGGCCGGGTTCGACCCCGCCATGACCACCTTCACCGGTGCGCGGACCACCCTGGACGGCACGTCCTACGTGTGGCGGGGCCGATTGGCGGAGCGGCTGTCCGACCGCCCCGGCTACCGGTTCCGGGTGCGGGGCGGGCAGGGGCCGCAGGAGTACCTGCGGCTGCTCATCGAGGACGGCGGCGCACCGGTCGTGCGGGCCGACTGGGCCGACCGGGACGGTGGCGGCGGCGCGGTCGTCCTTCGCACGATCGACCTGGACCAGCCCCGGAGCGCGGGCGAGGCCACCGGCAAGGTACGCGAGGTGGAGGCGGGCAACGAGCACGCGTCGGCGGGTGAGGTCGCCGCCAACCTGCTCTACGGCACCTCCGCCAAGTGGCTCTCCTGGCGCGCCGCCGACTGGGTGGAGTTCACCATGGCCGAGCCCGTCCGTGTCCGGCACTACGTCCTGGTCTCCGCCAACGACTTCTCCGACCGCGACCCCTGCGACTGGGAGCTCAAGGGATCGGCTGACGGGCAGGCGTGGGTCACGCTCGACACCCGCTCCGACGAGTTCTTTCCCCGGCGGCACCTCTCCCGCGACTTCCACGTGAGCGGTACCGCGGCGGACACGCCCTACCGGCACCTGCGCCTGGAGTTCACCCGCAACTGCGGCGGTTCCCAGATCCAGCTCGAACGGGTGCGGTTCTTCTCCGCGGACCGCACCTACGAGGCCTTCACGGGACACCGCTACACGGCGGGGGAGGCGCCGACGCCGTACACGGGGGTCGCCGACGACCTGGTGACCGAAGCGCCGAACACCGTCGGGAGCTGGAGGTCCTACCTGGCTGAGTACAGCGCCGACATGCTGCGCGTCCTGGACGAGGACGAGCTCTTCACCACCACCGGGCAACAGCGCTCCGCTTCCTGGCTGGGCTACGACGGCGCCGCCGAGGAACAGATCACGGCTCTGGAGAACCGGCTCGGCACACGGTTGCCGCCCAGCTACCGCTCCTTCCTCGCCGCGTCCGACGGCTGGAGCACCATGGGCGCGTTCATGTACAGCCTGCGCACCACCGCCTCCGTCGGCTGGCTGGGCGACATCCAAGGCGAGCAGGTGCTGGACGAGGACCGTCTGGAGCACGAGGAGTTGGTCGGACCGGTGCTGCTGGTCTCGGACAAGGGCGACGCCCAGTACTGGCTGCTGGACGCGGGTGACGTCTCCCCCGACGGGGAGTGGGCCGCCTACGTGTGGGCGAGCTGGTATCCGGGGCTGGGGGAGCGCCACCAGTCCTTCGCCGGCCTGGTCGCCGACCAACGCGCCTCGTTCGAGGAACTGAGCAGGTCGGAGGGGCGTCCGGTGCGACCGGAGGGAGCCGAGGAGCTCTTGGCCCAGGGGCGCCGGGCGGCGCTGCGCGGCCGGGCGGACGAAGCCCTGGACGCCTTCCGGCGGGCCGAGGAGAAGGGGTCCGGCGCCGCCGCCTACCTGAAGGTGGTGCTCTCTGCCTTCCTCGACGTCCGCGGGATCCACCACAAGCTGCTCGGCCTGCTGCGCCGTCCCCACGTGGTGGCCGAGATCGGCACCGAACAGGTCGATGCCGAGGCGGTCGCGCTCTTCCTGCGCAGCGTCGCTCTGGACACACCCGGACGCGCGGCCCACGCGACGCGCAACCTGGGCGAGACCATGCCCGGTCTCGTTCTGCCGTCGACCGACCGGGAGCGGGATGCCTGGCTCGCCGAGCATCGCGTGCCGGAGCCGCCGGCCTTCGAGCGCGCCCTGGACACGGCGCGCACACTGGCGTCCCGCGGTGCCGCCGACGACGCCTGGGCCGTCATCAAGGAGGCCCTGGCCGAGTGGTATCCGGTCTCGCCCAACCGGATCGCTCCGGTGGCGCTGCTCACCGATCCCTCCCTTCACCGGGTGGTCACCCGCCGACGGGCGCGTGAGGTGGTGTTCAACCTGCGGGGAGATCGGTCGACAGCTCGCCTGGTTCCTGGTGGAACGTGGTAGCGAAGCTTCGCGGGCCATGAACCGGCACCGCCGGTGAAACAAGGGTCCTGTGCGTTCGCGGTCACCACGACTCGATGATGGGCTCATCGTGCTCGTGCCGCCGCCACTCCTCGGTGAGGCGGCCGAGTCGGTCCGGGGCGGCCATACCGCGCACGGTCGCGATCCTGTCGTCGCGGACGTCCATGACCACCACGCCCACGACCCGGTCGTCGAACGCGGCGATCATGGCGGGGGAGCCGTTGACCACGCCGGCGTGGATCGAGGGGGAGCCGCCGGCCAGTCTCCGCTTCGCCGGAGTCGGCTTGAAGGCGGCTCGTACGGCGACGGCGATTCGCACGGGAGTCGAGTGCCGCAGCAGTTTTCCGGCCAGCCCGGCGCCGTCGGTGATCGCGGTCGCGTCGTCGGTCAGCAACGCCACCAGCCGTTCGGTGCGGCCCGAGGAGGCGGCGTCGACGAACGCTTCGACGATTCGGCGAGCGGAGGCGCGGTCGATTTCACCGGTGTTGCGCTCGGCGGCGACATGGCGCCGGGACCGGTGGGCGTGCTGCTGGCTCGAGGACTCGGTGATGTCGAGGATCTCGGCGATCTCGGCGTGGCTGTAGGAGAAGGCCTCGCGCAGGACGTAGACGGCTCGCTCGACCGGCGGGAGGCGTTCCATGAGCGTCAGCACCGCCAGGGTCACCGATTCGCGCTGTTCGACGGTGTCGGCCGGGCCCAGCATGGGGTCGCCGTCGAGGAGCGGTTCGGGCAGCCAGGCGCCGACCGCTCGTTCGCGGCGCATCTGCGCCGAACGGAGCCGGTCGAGGGACAGGTTGGTGACCACCTTGGTCAGCCACGCCTCGGGCACCTCGATGTGTTCCCGGTGTGCGGCCTGCCAGCGCAGGAACGCGTCCTGTACCGCGTCCTCGGCGTCGGCGGCTGAGCCGAGCAGAGGGTAGGCGATCGAGGCCAACCGTGACCGGTTGGCCTCGAAGCGCTCCACGGCGGCGGCGTCCATGAGGGCCATGCTAAGCGAAGACGGCCCCGGTGGATCGGTGGAGCGCGGTCGTCAAGCGGTGCTTGCGTGCCGGCAGCCCGTAGGTCGGGTGGTTCGTGCTCCAGGCGGCGCCCTTGAGGATGCCCGCCTTGACGCGCGCGGCCGTCCGGCCGCGCAGGGCCCAGGACCTCGATCGCGCGTCGCGGTCGACCAGCTGGAAGACCGCGTCCCTACGTCCGAGGCTGATGTGGCTGCCCGGGTATACGAGCGGGGTCTTCGAGGTTTTGCGACCGGTCAGGTCCCCGATGACCGCGGCCGTCGCCTGCCTGGCGGTGAGTCCCGCAGTGGCGCAGTTCATCGGCAGCGGCTGCCCGTTCCCGCCGACGGCGTAGGCGCTGTCACCGGCGGCGTAGACCTCCGGATGCGAGACCGACCGCATCATGCGGTCGACCGTGATCTGGCCGTTGGCCTCGACGTCGAGACCGCTGGCGGCGGCGATGGGGTGGACGGCGACGCCGGCCGCCCACACGGTCGCGTCGGAGGGGAAGGCGGTGCCGCCGACGGTGACGGCCCCCGTCGCCACGACGCGTTCGACGGTGGCGTGCTCGTGGATCCTGACGCCGAACCCGTCGAAGGCTCGCAGCAGGTGGCGGCGGGCCTTCGTGCCCAGCCAGCCTCCCAGCTCGCCGTCGGTGGCGAGGGTGACCTGGATCCCGGGCCAGGACTCGGCGATCTCGGTGGCGGTCTCGATCGCGGTCAGGTTGCCGCCGACGACCAGCACCGTCCCGTCTCCGCCCAGGTCGTCCAGGCGCTGGCGCAGGCGCAGCGCCGAGGGGCGTCCGGCGACGTGGAAGGCGTACTCGTTCACGCCCGGAACGCCGTGGTCGTCAGCGGTGCTGCCGAGCGTGTAGAGGAGGGTGTCGTATTCGAGCCGGTCGGCGCCCTCGCCGTCGGCCACGGTGACGGTCCGGTGCTCGGCGTCGACGGCGGTGACGCGCGCCAGTCGCAGCCGGACGCCCGTGCCCGCGAACATCTCCGCCAGTCCGTGGCGGCGCAGATCCTGACCGGCGGCGAGCTGGTGCATGCGCAACCGCTCGACGAAGTCGGGTTCGGCGTTGACGACGGTGATCTCGAAGTCGTCGGGGTGGAGACGGCGGGCGAGGTATCCGGCTGCGTAGGCTCCGGAGTACCCGGCTCCGAGGACGATGATGCGGTGCCGCATGTTCTTGCTCCTCATCTGTTCGCTTGCCCTCTGAACGAGACGGCGCACAGGTCCCTGACGGGGTTCGACTGTGGCGTGGGTCACATTCCCGTGCCGGGCGTGATGGAGGCCCTGCCGTGCGCCGGGTGTCCGTCCCCGGCTTGGCCGACGGCGCGATCGCCACCGCTCCCGGCACGGCCGGGTCCGCCGCGGTGTGTCCCGTACCGACCCAGCACGCGTTCCCTCACCCGTCCGAGAGATAGTCAGGGTGTCCCTCCCTCCCCTTGGAACCCCCGGAGCTTGTGATGATGGGTACTTCGCATGCCGCGACCGGTGTGCTCGCCGGCGCGGCCGTCGGTCTCTGGTTCAGCCCCGAACCCGAGCACTTCCTGTTCTGCGCCGCGGTCGGCGCCGGCGCTGCGCTCCTACCGGACCTGGACGAGCCGCGGTCACGGGTGGGCCGGTCGCTGGGGCGGGTGACGGAGCTGGTGTCGCTGAAGCTGCGGGACGTGTCGCACCGCGCCTACCAGCGCACGGGCACTGAGGCCGAGCTCGCGGCCGACAGGGACGGCGGGCACAGACATCTGACGCACACGATCCCCGCCTGCCTGGTGTTCGGACTGGTCGGGCTGCTGATCGCTCTGGTGCCGTTGGGAGCGGCGCTGCTGGTGTTCTCCATGTCCGCGTTGGGCTTGGGCACGGTGGCGCGGTCGTTGACGAAGTGGGGGACGTGGAAGCAGCGGCGGGTGGTGGTGTGGTGGATCGCGGGGGGCCTCGCCCTGGCCACGCTGGGGGTCGAGGGCGGCGGAGCTCCGTCGTGGCTGATCGGACTGACGGTGTTCGCGGGAGCACTCACGCACGTCCTCGGCGACTGGCTGACGAAGTCCGGTGTCCCGTTGGCGTGGCCGTTCGTGGTGAACGGGAAGCGGTGGTGGATGTTCCGGTCGCCGGTCGCGTTCCACACCGGCAGGAGCCGGGTGGAGGACGGCATCAGGGTGGGGTCGCTGATCGGCCTCCCGGTGATGCTGGTATTGGAAGGCGCCCCGCCGTCGGCGTGGTGAGTGCGGCCGCGGTCCTGTCCGGCCCGCGCTCGCGGAAGCTCTCCCGGCGGTGTTCAGGTCGGGGTGGAGTCGGCCGCGGAGATGAGGGCCAGCCCGGTCTGAGGGTCCACCCGCTTGCGCAGGTGGGCGGGGGTCTCGGTGAGGACGACCTCCATCGTCGGGAACACGCGCAGCTCCTTCAGGTGCCCGGCCAGAGCAGTGGAGTCCGCGCGTCCCAGGACGATGTGCGCGTGCAGGGCGGTCTCGCCCCGGTCGTCGGCGATGTCACCGATACAGGAGGCGATCTCCATCTGCTCGTCGAAGCTGGTGTACCGGTACTGGCTGGTGTCGCGGTCGAAGTAGCCGAGGGTGGCGTGGCTGGCGGCGCCGATGGCGGTCAGGCTCGCGGCGTTGACGCCGTGGGCTCCGGCGAAGCCGGTGATCTGTTCGAACGCCTCGTCGCCCTTGTCCATGACGAGCAGGAACGTGCGCAGCCCGTTCTCCTCCAGTAGCCAGGTGGATTTCATCGGTGATCCTCTCCTTCGCTCTGATACCGGTCAGGAGGAGACCGGCGTGTACGGAGCGATGTCGTAGGCACTCTGAAGCACCTGGGGACGTGTGCCGTCGTTGAGCCGGCGCTCCCAGACCGAGTTCACCTGGTCCTTCATCTGGGGAACCATCTCCTCCGGGAGGACGTGGCGGTACATCTGGTCCTGGCCGGTCAGAACCGCCACCGTGGCCTGGAACACGGGCTCGGGGTCGTACTGCTCGTGGGGAAACGCCAGTTCGGAGTAGTCGAACAGGCGCTCGGAGGGGTCGTCGCGCCAGGTCTTCCACGTCTCGAACATCGTGTCGTTGAAGCCGGTCAGGAAAGGACCGGGATTGATCGTGGCCACGGTGACGCCGAACTCGGCCAGCTCCTGGTCCAGAGCATCGGCGAACGCCTCGACCGCGTGTTTGGACCCCGAGTAGGCACCGGTGAAGGGGTCCGTGATCAGCCCCGCCACCGAAGACATGAACACGATCTTGCCGCTCCGGCGGGCGGCCATCCTCCTGGCGAACCCCTGCGTGAGCAGGATCGGCCCGAACACGTTCACCTCGAACTGGCGGCGCAGGTGATCGGCCGGGATGTCGACGGTGGAGCCGCCCTCGGCCGTGCCCGCGTTGTTGAGCAGCACGTCCACGTCCCACGACCAGGCGTTCTCCTGGTCGTCGGGAGAGGTGACGTCGAGCTTTTCCACCCGCATGTCCACGCGGCGGTCCTCGGCCTCAGCACGCACCGCGCTCACCTGGGCGATGACCTCCACCCCGGCGATCACGTCGTGTCCCTGCCCGGCGAGGCGTAGCGCGACCTCTTTGCCGAATCCGGTTCCGGCTCCGGTGATGAGGATCGTTCCTGCCATGGTGAGTACTTCCTTCGTTCATGGCGCCGACGTTCCGATATGCCGCCTGGCACCGCGTGTCCACGAACGCTGCCGCGCCGGGTGCGTCGGAGACCGGAAGAGCATCGACGCGTGGGCCCAGCCGATCGAGTGCGTGCTCGTGATGCTAGACACGTCGACCGCCACATCGGTGTCGGACACGCGGCGATCAGCTCCTCCGCGTCGAACACGCGGAGGCCGTGGCGCGGTCTCGGCGTTGGCCGTTTCAGGGCGGAGGGCCGCCCGGCCGCACCACGTCGCCCCGCGTCAGCCGAGCTCCCACATCCGCAGCATGCTCCCGGCTCCCGCGGCGAAGAGGGTCGCCCCTTCCGCTCCGAAGGTCGCCAGTCTGGCCTCTTCGTCCCCCACCAGGGTCAGGGTGTGTTCCCCGGTCTGGACGTCCCACAGGCGGACGTCGCCGTCGCTGCTTCCGGTAGCGAGGGTGCTTCCGTCGGGGCTGAAGGTCACGGCGCTGATCTCTGCGCGGCTGGTGAAGTTCCTCGTGTAGAAGGAGTCCACGTACGTGGTGAACGCGGCGAGGAGCTCCCCGGTCCCGGCATCCCACAGGCGGGCGTAGGAGTACTCGATCCGAGGGCTGAACCAGCCTCGGCTGAGAGAGAAGTCGTCTCTGGCGGCGAGCGTGGAGCCGTCCGGGCTGAGCACCATGCTGGAGAAGCCGCTCGAGGGGTCCTCGCCCTCCTCGTACATCCCTTCGTGCACGTTCACGGCGACATCGGCTTCGACCTCGGCAGGGAGCGGTCCCCCTGAAGTGGGAAGTGTCCAGTAGAGCGTTCCGGCGGCGAGTACCGCGCAGGCCGCCGCGGCCATAGGCCGTCGGCGGAGCGGTCCGAAACGTGCTCGCGAAGCCCGGTACGGGCCGTACGCCTTCGGTTCCCCGGGAAGGTCCGTGTCGTCGGCCTCTCGCAGGGTCGGTGGTAACGACACCTCTCACCTGTTCCAGAGAGGGTCCGGGGATGTGGGCCGTAGCGATCCAGGGCGGCTCCGCGTCAGGGTCGGCGTCCACAACCTGGGCGGTGTGGAAACCGCCCACCCGGCGGGCCGCCTCGGCCTCACGTGCGAACCGGGCCCGGAACTCGGGGGCGTCAGCATGCTCGGGGCGGATGACCTTCACCACGACGGTCCTATCACCGGCGGTGCGTGCCAGGTATATCTGCCCCATACCGCCGATTCCCAGGCGCGCTTCGAGACGGTAACGACCGATATGGAGGGGATCGCTCGGTTGCAGGGACTTCAACCCGGGCTCACTTCCACGCGGGATGGGGGCGTCCTGGTGGCATCACCGCGCGTGATTATGCCAGGGGCCAGGCCGGGCACTGAGACCGTGGGAGGCCCTCGGAACGGCCCGGCCAGATCAGCGAGCGCTTTTCGGTTCGGCTATGGCCGTCCACGGGGCCCGGCGGCTGCTTCAGCGGTTGTGAGGGTCCTCCGTCTCGACGGTCCAGGTTCAGGGCGGTCAGTACCGCCACAGGGTCATCGCTCGTTCCCACTCTGGGCCGGGGAAAGGGGACGCGTCATCGGGGGCCCTTGTCGGGGGCCTGTGCGGTAGAGGCGGGCGGGTCGAGCCCGCCCCCCGCACCGCCTCATGGACACGTTGCAGTTCGGCGGTGGTGAAAGTCTCGTCGCAGAACGCCGTGGTCGGCGGGGCGTGCTCGATCTTCGTGCGAGCACGTTCCAGCCCGTCGCCGGGAATCTGTCGTTGGCCGAAGGCGAGTCACCCGCGGCCTGAGAAGAACTCATCCACGGGAGCAGTGAGGCCGCCGAAGCGTCGGAGCTGCTCTGTCAGATCAGCAAAAAGCACTTCCCGGAGACTGGTGCCCGTGGTCCCTCGTTTTTCTGGTGTGTCGATAACGGTCCATGGGGTTTCTTTTGTTGATGGTTCTCTGTGAACCCTGAATTCGGTGTCCGCTTGAATCGGAGATGTCCTGCTCGCAGCGCTCCTCGGCTTCGCCGTCTTGGAAGAGGATGCCTTCGAGGGGGCAGGTGGATCGAGGACGTGTACGGCGGCCGGGCCGCCTGCGCGATGCGGCGGACCGCGCCGAAGCGGTCGCGGACACGGGTGCCGGTCCGACGCGAGGGCGGTGCCGCGGTGAGCGCGTATCCGCCCTTCGGGGGCGGCTGATTTTCGGTCCGACGTGAACTGATATTTGGTGGTCGTCGAATAAAGACCGTCCGTGTGTTCGAGTGCCTCTGGTCGGGTGGAGCGGGTTTGTGCGGTGCCTGTGTTCCCGGTGGTGGTAATTATGGTTTTGGTCTGTATTTATATCCCTGGGGTTTGTGGGCCGCTATGAGAATTTGGTAACTTCCTTGTGGTTGGCGCGGGACATGGATGTCTCGCCCGGATTCTTTTTCTGTCATAGCTGGAATGTGTAGGCACCACCCGTAATGCGTCGTTCCCTGGCCCGCGCGACGGCGGCTTGTGCGGCTTACGCCCTGGTTCTTTCGCTGGGGGTGGTCGCTCCCGTCACAGCCGACGAGGAGGCCCCCGCCACCACCGATGGCACGGCCGTCTCCGGGGAGCGCGGCGCGTCGGAGAAGCGGAGCGGTGAACCGGGGAAGACCGCCTCGGCCGATGGGGGACCCCGCGACCCGGCCGGATCCGACGGCACCTCCGCCGCCGACGGCCCTCCCGGCCCCGTGCGCTCTGGCGGTGGTCGGGCCGAGGCCGGGAGCTCCTTGTGGACCTACGTGGACCGCGCCTTTCCCGACCGGTCCTACGGCGGCGCCGAGACCGCCAGCGTGGGCACGGGGCGCCTCGTATGGGACCGTGTCTACACCCGTAGAGCCCTGTTCCGGTTCCCGGTCGAGCTCGGACCCGGCACCGAGGTGGACTCCGCAGTGCTGCGCACCGAGGTGGTGTGGTCCTATGACTGCGCCAGCGACTCCTTCATGCAGCTGCACCGGGTCGACCCCTTCAACGGCGGGACCACCTGGAACGACCAGCCCGCGGCTCGCGCTTTGCTCGACACCCGAAGGGTCAGGGGCGGGCAGGCCGCCTGCCCCGTGAGCGGCGGTGCGGAGTTCGACGTGACCGAGGCCTACCAGTGGGCCGTGGACAACGGAGAACCCCACATCCATCTGCGGCTCGGGGAGCGCGACGAGTCCGGGACCACGGCCTGGCGCCGCTTCGACGTCGAGGACGACCCGCCGGTGCTGGTGGTCGACCCCGGCACACCACGGACCCTGGGCACGGCCACGGCCTTTGACCTGACCGGCCTCCTGAGCGACTCCCGGGATGGTGCCGCGGACGCCGAGCCGCCCGGTGACCGCGCCGCCCTCCATGACGGGGGCTCCCCGGACCTCTCACCGGCCCGGTCCGCAGGAGGGCCCGCCCTTTCCGGAGACACCGTCCCCGGGGCCGGGGGAGCCGACGACGTCCGTGTCCGAGGCCTCGTCTCCGCCGACCGGCTCCGGACCGGGGGTGAGTGGGTCCGTTCCCAGCGGCGGGAACGGACCGGCCGCCCAACCGCTCCGGGCGGCCGTCGGCAGCAGGGCGGGGACACGGCCCCCAGGGCCCGGGGTCCTCCGACCGTCACGCCGGTCGGATACCGCATCCCGGTTCACCGACCGAGGGGAACCGGTTGACGGACGACGGCACCATCTCTCCCGATGCGGCATCCAGTCGGGCGGAGGAACGCATCGGCGGCAGCCCGAGGGGGTCGGGCAGGCCGTTCCCGGAGCGCCACGGCGGGCGGAGCCCGGAAACGGTCAAGGAGCCGTATCATCGCCGCACCGGCCACAGGGCACGGTGGCCGCCTGCGGTGAGGGCACGGTTCCGCGCCGGTGAGAGAGGTGTTCGTCCCCGACGCCGGACGCGCCTACGGCAGAGCCAGGCAGGGGCTCTGCCGTCGGAAGCCGCGGTGGTCCGGAACCGCCTGTGTGCGTGGGCACCACACAGGAGGGCTCCGGGCCGCCACCGGCGTCCGCGCGCGGAGATCGGTCTGGTCCGCTACGGCACCGACGTGTCCGCCACCACCGGCCCGTGTCTCACGCAAGCGGCTGGCCGCGGCCGCGCAGGGTCTCGATGGAGGTCGTCCATCCGGAGCCGTCGAAGGAGAGACGGCCCAACGGAAGATTCGGGAACTCTCCGTCTGGACTTCCCGGAGCTAACGGCCTGACCGCATCCTTTTGTTGCGCACGCACAGCGACCATGACCACGGCGAAAGGACCCGGTGGAAATCCATGCCCCCGGCCCAGACCTCTCTCGATTCTCCCAGGCGTATCCGCCACATCGCCCCCGACACCAGCGGCCTGGTGTGCGGCTTCGACCTTCACCACGTGAAGGCCGCGCGCCGGTGGGCGATGCAGGCCACCAGGACCACACCTTCCGCTCCCACCCACTGTTGGTGTGCTTGGCCGAGCTGCACACCAACGCCCTCAGGCACACCGCCTCGGGGCTCCCGGATGGTCGGGTGCGGATCGAGATCCAGCGGCGCCCACGCCTGTTCCTGCTCCGTGTCAGTGACGACGGCCCCAAACCGGACGGGAAGGTCACCGGGCCCACAGCGTCCACCAAGCTCGTCGCAGAGAAGGCGGAACCCGTTGATCGAAGGCGGGTACGGCCTGGCGCTGGTGGACGCCCTGTCTCTGTACTGGGACTTCTCCGGAAACGCCGGAGGCCCGTTGACGGTTTGTGCCGCTTTCGACCGTTCCGGGCGAAACCGCCTGCCGTCGTGGCTCCGGATACGGTGACGTTTCCAGGCGGCAGGTATTGAAGGATCTCGTGCACCCAAGCGAATATCGACCACTCGGCGGAAGTGGCGCGCTTTTTTCGCAAGTTTCGGGCTTTTCGTGCCCTTGTGCGGTGTGGGCGGGAAGCGCGGTTCGAGGAGGCAGAACTCGTTGCTCTCGGGATCACGCAGCACCACCCAGTCGGCATCATCGGGCTGCCCCACGGCGGCGCGAGCGGCTCCCCTGGCGGTGAGGTCGTCCACGGCTGCCGCCCGGTCCCCTGCGTACAAGTCGAGGTGCAAGCGGTTCTTGGCCGGATCCGGGCCGTCTACGCGGACGAAGAAGAGAGACGGCGTGCGCCGATCGGGCGACCGGACCTCGACGCCGACCGGGCCGGGATCCATCAAGTCCCAGTCGAGGGTCTGCGCCCACCACCGCGCGAGACAACGGATCCCGCGCATCGATGGTCAGGGCCTCCCACCTGATCTCCACGATGACAACCCTACTTGCGGATCGGCTCAGAGCACGAGTTCACGCAGCGCGGATGAAAACCGCTGGCCTCGCGAGACGGTGAGGGGGCAGTCTGTGAGGCCATGGACGCAAACGTGTGGAGCACCCGGGTGGCCCAGCGGTACGACGAGGCGTTCGCCCCCGCGTTCACCCCCGAGGTCCTTGAACCGGCCGTCGATTTCCTGGCCCGTCGCACGCGCGATGCCCCGGCCCTGGAGTTCGCGGTCGGCACCGGTCGCGTCGCGCTGCCCCTGAGCGCACGGGGCGTGTCCGTATCCGGGATCGAGATGTCCGAACCCATGGCGGCGCAGCCGCGGGCCAAACCGGGCGGCGATGCCATCACGGTCACCATCGGGGACATGGCCACCTGTCGGGTGCCGGGCCGGTTCGGGCTCGTCTACGCGGTCTACAACGCCATCACCTGCCCGCTCTCCCAGAGCGAGCAGGTGGCGTGCTTTCGCAATGCCGCGCGGCATCTCCTACCGGGAGGGCGGTTCGTGGTGGAGGTCGAGGTCCCCGATCTACAGCGCCTGCCGCCGGGCGAGTATGCGCGGCCCTTCCATATCGGGCCGGACCAGGTGGGGTTCGACACCTTCGAGCCGGCCGAGCAGCGCATGGTCTCGCACCACTACCGGTTCGGCGACGGGGGCAGCGAGGTCTTCCGCTCACAGCACCGCTTCGTCTGGCCCTCCGAACTCGACCTGATGGCCCAGCTGGCGGGGCTGGTCACCGAGGGGCGGTGGGCCGACTTCGGCGAGGCGCCTTTCATGTCCTCCAGCAGGTCACACGTCTCGGTGTGGCGCAAACCATCCGAGGGTTCGGGCTGATCCCGGTGACATCACTGGGCCAGCCCAGGCTCTTATAGGCCCGGTTCTTTCGAATCTATGGCGAGGGACAAGGTGACCCGCGAGTAGGGCGAGACAAGAGTCGTTGATCGAGTGGTCTGTGTTCTCCCTGGCTTCCGCCGCTGTGATCACTGTGTGTTCGCTGGGAGCGTAGCGGTTCCAGGTCCCTCCGACTTCCGCGAGGACCTGCGTGGTGGTCTTGTCGTGGAACCCCAACGCCCGAGCGATCACCGGTGCGTGAACCTGGAACACGAGCTGGCACAGAGACGCAACAAGCGCATGCCTTCCCGGGATCCCGAGTTCGCGGACCAGCTCGGCAAGGCTGTGCGGATGCAGCAGACGCCCTGCCCGGGCCCCGGGAAAATCCAGAGGGCTTCGCTGCTCGCGAGTTGGGTGAAGAGCAGCATCAGCCAGGCCGCCGCTCAGGAGCGCAGCGGCTCCGCGGCCTCGTCCAGGACCCGGCGCAGCAGTTCGAGTCGGCGGTGCTGGGTGGCCGTTGCCCCTCGGTGACGGCCAGGCGAGGGAACGTCGGTCATGCAGCGAAGCGGCCGGTGCCACGCGCCCAGGCCAGGCCGCTCTTGGGGCGGGGCATGGCCAGGACCACATCTCGCAGCGTAGCGAGCCGGGGTGCGGCATTCTCGACCCGGTCGCGATGGGGCCGGCCGGGGCCACGCACGAGGTGCGGGTCGTTCCCTGCCACTTTCACTTTATATCAGATCCGCGCGTCTCATGAGGATTTGAAAATTGCTCCATACTTGCTGCCTTGCGAACCGACTCGACGAAAGAGGAGGCAGCGGAATTGCGCTACGTGATGGATTTCGAGCAGATCGACGCGACGAATGTCGCAGAGGTCGGCGGAAAGGGGGCGCTTCTGGGAGAGCTCTCGCGGACCGCCGGTATCCGCGTGCCGGACGGCTTCTGCGTCACGACGGACGCCTTCCAACGGATCGTCGCCGAGGCACCGTCGATCGATACTCGGTTCGACCTGCTGTCGCGAGTGGAACCGGACGACCGCGCGGCGATCCGCGCCCTGAGCGCCGATATACGCCGCGGCATCGAAGGCGTCGCGGTGCCCGAAGCCCTTGCGGCGGCGATCAGCGAAGCGCTCACCCGGCTCGGGGAGCACGCCTCCTACGCGGTGCGGTCCAGCGCGACCGCCGAGGACCTGCCGACCGCGTCCTTCGCCGGCCAGCAGGACTCGTACCTGAACATCACGGGTCCGGCGGCGATCCTCTGGCACGTCCGGCGGTGCTGGGCCTCGCTTTTCACCGAGCGGGCGGTGACCTACCGTCTCCGCAACGGCTTCGACCACCGGAAGGTCGGCATGGCCGTGGTCGTGCAGCAGATGGTGTTCCCGGACGCGGCCGGGACCCTGTTCACCGCGGACCCGGTGACCTCGAACCGCAAGACCGCCACCGTGGAGGCCGGTTGGGGGCTCGGCGAGGCGCTCGTCTCCGGTCTGGTCTCCGGTGACGTCTACACGGTGCGCGACGACCAGGTCGCCTCCACGGCGATCGCCACCAAGACCCGGTGTGTGCAGGCGTCGCCGGGAGGCGGTACCCATGACGCACCGATCGAGCCGGACCGGCAGACGCGGTCGGCTCTGACAGAAGCACAGGCCCTGCGCCTGGTGCGGCTGGGCCGGCGCATCGAAGCGCACTTCGGCCGATCCCAGGACATCGAATGGTGTCGGGTCGGCGACGACTTCCACATCGTCCAGAGCCGGCCGATCACCACCCTGTTCCCCGTCCCCGCGACCGATGACCAGGAGAACCACGTCTACGTCTCCGTCGGTCACCAGCAGATGATGACCGACGCGATGAAGCCGCTGGGGCTCTCCCTGTGGCAGCTGACGGCCCTACGGCCGATGCACGAGGCGGGCGGACGGTTGTTCGTCGACGTCGCCCCCGCCCTGGCGACGCCCGCGGGGCGCGCGAGCCTCTTGGAGGCCCTGGGGAGCTCCGATCCGCTGATCGGGGACGCGCTACAGACCGTCCTCGACCGCGGCGACTTCCTCCGCACGCTTCCGGAAGAAGGTCCCACCGCCGCGACCGCCGGTGACGCGCCCGCCCCGATCGCGACCGATCCCGGCGTCGTCAGCGAGCTGATCCAACGCGATGAGGCCTCCGTCGCCGCCCTGCGGCGCGGGATCCGGAATCTGTCCGGGCCGGCGCTACTCGACTTCATCCGGTCCGACCTCGCAGAGCTGAGGCGCGTCCTTTCCGATCCGCGGAGCCTCCAGGTGATCATGGCGGCGATGGAGGCGAGCCGGTGGCTCAACGAGCACTTGGAGGCGTGGCTGGGCGAGAAGAACGCGGCCGACGCGCTCACGCAATCCGTCCCCCGCAACGTCACCTCGGAGATGGGGCTGGCGCTTCTCGACGTGGCGGACACCATCCGGCCGCACACGGACGTCGTGGCGCTGCTGCGCCGTGTCGTGGACGAAGGCCGGGAGGGCGACGGCTTTTTGAACGAGATGGCCGGGCTGGCCGGCGGACCGGAAGCACGTGACGCCGTCCGGGGCTACCTCGACACGTACGGAATGCGCTGCGTGGGCGAGATCGACGTCACCAGGACGCGCTGGAGCGAGCAGCCCGCCGCGCTCGTGCCCGCCGTCCTCGGCAACATCAAGAACTTCGAGCCGGGCGAAGGCGAGCGACGCTTCGAACGAGGGCTCCGGGAGTCACGACGGAAAGAACGGGAACTGCTGGCGCGCTTGCGCGCCCTTCCCGGTGGCGAGCGCAAGGCCGAGGAGACCAAGCGGATGATCGACCGCGTCCGCACCTTCGCTGGATACCGGGAGTACCCCAAGTACGGCATGGTCAGCCGCTACTTCGTCTACAAGCAGGCGCTGCTGCGGGAAGCCGACCGCCTCGTCCGGTCCGGAGCCCTGGGCGAGGACGAGGACGTCTTCTTCCTCCGGTTCCAGGAGCTGGAAGAAGCCGTGCGAACCAACGACGTGGACGCCGGGCTCATTCTGGAAAGGCGGGAGGCATTCCGGTCGTACGAGGCGCTCACCCCGCCCCGGGTCCTCACATCGGACGGCGAGGCCATCACCGGCCGGTACCGGCGTGACGACGCCCCGCCCGGCGCGCTGGCCGGCCTCCCGGTCTCGGCCGGGACCGTCGAAGGCCGTGCCCGTGTCGTCACGGATATGGCGCGGGCCGACCTTGAGGCGGGCGACATCCTGGTCACCGCCTACACCGACCCCAGCTGGACCCCCCTGTTCGTCACCGTCGCCGGACTGGTGACGGAGGTAGGCGGACTTATGACGCACGGTGCGGTGATCGCGCGGGAGTACGGTCTGCCGGCCGTCGTGGGTGTGGAGCAGGCCACCCGGAGAATCCGGGATGGGCAGCGGATCCGCGTTAACGGAACCGACGGGTACGTCCAGGTCCTCGCCTGAACCTCCGCATCGGCCCCGGGGCTGCCGGACAGGGCGCGGATCGCGGTCGGGGACGGGGCGTTCCCCCTCGACCCGGCGCGGAAGCAGCGAGGCTGGTGTCGGGGGAGGCGTGGCCGAGCAGGGCTCGGTCCGGCGGCCAACGCGGTGAACCGCGGTTTTCGTGGCGGGCACGGCGGGAGCGGAACCTGCGACCATCGGATGGGAGGAGCGAGCGTGAGACCTCGCGGGCCATGACGACACGGCGGAGACATGGACTCCACCATCCACCACCTCAGATGCTTCCTTGCCGTAGCACGGGAACTCCACTTCGGCCGTGCCGCCGCACGTCTGCGTCTCAGCCCCTCCGCGCTGAGCGAGCAGATCGCGACCCTGGAACGGCGTGTGTCCCGGCCCCTCTTCGACCGCTCGTCCCGCGGTGTGGAGCTCACCGAGCACGGCCGTGAACTGCTGCCCCTGGCCAGGCGCGCGGTAGAGAGCATGGACGAGGTCGTGGACTGGGGACGGGGAGACGTCGCCGAGCCCTGCGTCCGCATCGGCCTCATGGTGTCCAGCACGGAGTTCCGCACGATCGTGGCCGAGGCCGTACACCAGATGCCGCAGGTGCGGTGGCAGGTGCGGCACCTGGGGTTCATGGGCTGCTACGAGGCACTCGCCAAGGCCGAGGTGGACTGCACGTTCGTCGTCGCGACCGACCAGGGGCCGGTCCGCGGGTTCGAGTCCCTCCCCCTCTGGGAGGAGGACTGCGTCCTGGTGGCCTCGGAACGGCACCGCCTCGCCGGCGAGGAGTCGGTGACCCTGGCGGAGATCGGGGAGGAGACCTTCGCGGCGGTGGAGGACGAGGCGGCCACGCAGTGGTTCTCGTCGGTGGCCGCCGACGCCTTCTCCCCGCGCCTGCTCCCGGTGGCCCGCGACTTCGAGGAGATCCTGGAGATGTGCGCTGCCGGCCAGGGCGTCAACATCGCGGGGAGGTCCGCCGCGACCACCTACGCGCACCCGGGCGTGCGGTTCGTGCCCATCGCGGACGCCGCGCCCGTGACCACCTACGCGCCCGCCCTGGGCCAGGCCATGGGGCCGGGCCAACTGGTCCTGGCCGACCGGGGATTCGACTCCGCCCGCCTGCTGGCCGGCTGGGCCGCGACCGGAGCCGATGTGCTGGTGCGTATGAGCGCCCATGTGCGCCCCAAACGACTACGGCGCCTGGCGGACGGGAGCTGGCTCGTCCAACGCGGCCGACTGCGTATGCGCCTGGTCCACGCCCAGGTCACCATCACCACCACCCAGGGCGAGCGCACCGGCCACTACCGACTGGCCACCACTTTGGTCGATCCCGCGTGCTACCCGGCCGCGGTCCTGGTGGCCCTGTACCACCAAAGGTGGGAGATCGAGACTGCTTACTGCGAGCTGAAGTCGACCCTGCTCGGGCGTCGGGTGCTGCGTTCCAAGGATCCCGAAGGGCTGGAGCAGGAGGTGTGGGCGCTGCTGGCCACCTACCAGGTGGTGCGCCAGGCGATCGCGGACGCGGTGAGAGCGACCGGGCACGGCCCGCTGCGGGGGAGTTTCGCCCTGGCGGTGGAAGAGGCCCGGGACTGTGTGGTGCGCGCGGACAACATCATGGCGGGGGAGCGGATCGATCTGCGGGGGCTGATCGGGCAGCAGGTTCTGGCCAACCTGCTGCCCGACCGGCGGGTGCGGACGGTGCCTCGGGTGGTCAAACGCGCGATCTCGAAGTATCACGCCCGTTCCAACGGGGTGGGCCGGACCACCTATCAGGCCACCGTGGACATCGCTGTGTTGACAGATCCCGGAGGACCCTAACTGAACGGCATTGCCGCTAGACGCCTACCTGCCCGATGAGCTGCTGAGCCGTGCGCACGCGGCACGCGCCCTCGACGTGCCTGGTGCCTTCGGGGCCCTCGCCGACTTGGCCACATGAATCGGGGCGAGGAGGAGGGGAACGGCCCCGGGCGCGGCTGCGGGGATCCCGGCGACGCCGTCGTGCTCTCCTCGGAATCCCTCGGAGGTGTTCATCCGGCCAGTCCACCGCCACTACTCCGAAGGGATGAGAGCGGACAGGAGCCCCTGGTAGGCGGGTGCTCGACCACGATCACCGCTCCCGCCAGGTGCTTTCACACGCTCGTGCACCTTGGTGCTGTCGACGTGTTCGGCTCCACCCCGCGATCCCCGAATCCCGCCCGCGCGGACAGCGCGCTCGTGGGGGTGTCCTGGCTCATGTTCCCGACGCCACGGAGCGTGCCCGACCGGGACCAGCGGCCGACCGGAGAGTTCGCGGATCCTTCGGCGGCCATCAGGTCGCTTGGTGTACCGGTGAACACCACCTCACCGCCGTGTTTGCCGCCGTCCGGACCGAGATCGATGACCCAGTCGGCCTGCCGGACGATGTCGAGGTTGTGCTCGACGACGATGACGGAGTTGCCCCGGTCCACCAGCCGCTCCAACAGCTGGACGATGGTGTCCACGTCGGACATGTGCAGCCGGGCGCCCTCGACTCGCACTTCCCCCGTCGCCTGGCGTACCTTCGGCCTGACACTGCCCGTGCGGCGCAACCCCTTTCCCGTGAGCGTGTCGGCTTCGCGGAGTTGTCCGAAGCCGCCCTCGAAGACGATCTCCCCACCGTGGACTCCCGCTGCCGGGCCCACGTCGACGATGTGGTCCGCGATCTTGATGACGTCCGGGTCGTGTTCGACGACGAGCACGGTGTTTCCCTTGTCGCGCAGCTCCCGCAACAGGTCGTTGAGTCGACCCACGTCGCGCGGGTGCAGGCCCGTGCTCGGTTCGTCGAAGATGTACGTCATCCCGCGGAGGGCGCTACTGAGGTGACGGACCGTCTTGAGCCTTTGCGCCTCGCCCCCGGAGAGCGACGTCGTCTGCCGGTCCAGGGACAGGTATCCGAGCCCGATCACCTCGATACGCCGCAACGCGGTAGCGATGTCCTCGGCGATCGGGGTCGCCACGGGATCGTCGATGGACCCGAGGACGTCGATGAGCTCACTGATTTCCATGCCGGACCATTCCGCGATGGTCCGCCCGTCGATCTTCGCTGAGAGCGCGGCCAGGTTCAGCCGTTCTCCGTCACAGGCATCGCACGGGCCGAGCTCGATGAAGCGCTCGATGTTGGCCCGGCCGCGCTCACTCAGAGAGCTCAGGTCGCGTTTGAGGTTGGTACGGGTGAAGCGGGCCACCACACCCTCGTATTTCAGGGTCGCGGTGTTGTTCGTCGCTCGCACGGTCACTTTGCCGCCACTGCCGTTCAACAGCATCCGCCACTCGTCTTCGGTGTAGTCGCGGAGCCGCTTGGTGTTGTCGAAGTGGCCTGAGTTGGCGTACTGCTGCCAGTCCATGCTTCCCACCTTGTGCGTGGGTAGCTGGATCGCTCCCTCGTTCAGGGACTTGCTCCGGTCGAGCATGCGCTCGACGCTGACCTGGCGTGCCTGGCCCGGCCCGTCACACTCGGGGCACATGCCCTGGGGGCGTTGAACGAGTAGACACTGGGCGGGTTGTACGGGGTCGCGTGCCGTGAGAAGAGCACGCGAACGCTTGAGTAGATGTCGATCATCGTGCCCACGGTCGACCGGGCGTTCCCACCCACCGGTTTCTGGTCGACGATGACCGGGGTGGTGAGGTTACTGATGACGCTCGCGTGGGGGCGCTGGTACTTGGGCAGCTGATTGCGGACGAACCAGCTGAATGTTCCGTTCAACTGCTGTTGCGTCTCCACGGCGAGGGTGTCGAACACGATGGAGGACTTCCCGGAACCGGACACTCCGGTGAATACTGTGATCTTGTCCTTCGGCAGCTGCAGGGACACGCCTTTGAGGTTGTTATCCTGGGCCCCGACGATGCGTATTCCTTCTTCGAATTCTCCCATGAGGGTAGGGTACCGAGTATCGCTTGAGTGGTGCTTGACGAAAAACGGGTAGACCGTTCGCCTCACCGAATTCCGTGTTTTCGCAGCTCCGTCGAATTGTCGCAGCGGATTGATCGCGGAGGTCCCCATGTCCTCACGGAGTTTCGGTGCCGTGACTCCCGATGATTCGCTTGGAGTTCATCCAGAGATAGCGATTGTCGTAGAGGTGATGGAATCCGTTCGTGGAACCGCAGGTGACGACGGTTCCACCGCGACGCACGACGAACACCGACATGCCAAACGTCGATCGTCCGACGTAGTCGGACACCACGTGCGGGTCCTCGCCCACCGCGCGGCGGATGGCCTTTCCCAGGCGTTTGCCCTGCTCGATGATCTCCTCGGGGGTGTCGGCCGTGCCCACCCCCGAGTTCGGTCCGGTTGAGGACCACGTCACATCCCAACGCACGCAGGGCCTCGGCCTTGGCGTCGGAGCTGACGACGCCGACGGGGATGCCGCCAGCCTGTTTCACCAGCTGGACCGCGAAAGCTCCCAGGCCGCCGGTGGCACCCCAGATCAGTACGATAAGGACGCCCCCAGTGTTCCCTCCGCGCCCGGCCACTTCCGAGCGGATTCTGGGGGCAGAGTCGGGCCGCGAACTCGACACGGCCTGTACCCGTGCTCGAATCCGCGGCCGACCCCGTGTCACCGGTTCGGGGGACACCCGGTGGTCATGCGCCGAACGCCTCGGCGTTCTCCCGTACCCACTGCGCGAACGTGCGGGCCGGCTTGCCGGTGACGGTTTCCACGGTCGGCAGGACGGTGTAGCCGGCCTCCGGCGGGTTGGTCCGCATCATCAGGAAGAACTCGATGTCCTCCTCGGAGTAGCCGATCTGGCGCCACTGCTCGATGACTTCGTCTCTGGTCTGCTCGACGAACCGGACCTCGTGCCCGAGGACCTCGCTGATCGTTCGCACCTGGTCCGGCGGGGTCAGCGTCTCCGGGCCGGTCAGCCAGTATCCCTGACCCGCGTGGCCCTCGGACGTCAGGGCGGTCGCGGCGACCGCGGCGATGTCCGCCTCGTGGATCATCGCGCTCCTGGCCTCGGGAAAGGCGTCTCGGACGACTCCCTCGGTCCTCACCGACTCCGCCCATTCCAGGGCGTTGGACATGAATTCGACGGGCGCCAGATGGGTCCACTCCAGGCCGCTGGCCTCGACCGCCTCTTCCAGCGGGCTCTTGTCCACGTCGCTTTTGAGAATGGTGACCCGCCGCACGCCGGCCTTGGCCGCGAGGTCGACGATCTCCTCCCCGTTGGCCAAGGGGGAGAAGTCCTCTCCGTTGAAGCTGATCAGGTGTGCGGCACTCACCCCTTCGAAGGCCGCGGCCAGACTCGGAGTGTCACTCAGGTTGCCTCTGACCACCTGGGCTCCCGAGGGAAGGTCGGCCTTCTCCGGGTTGCGGGTGAGCGCGCGGACCTGCTGTCCGGACGCAAGCAGCTGTTCGACCATGGGGCGGCCGACGTTTCCGGTGGAACCGGCGATGAGAATGGTCATGTGTTCTCCTTCCGTTGCGCCTCAGACGCTACGGGGATTCGCGGTCAACATTTGACCGCGTTCCGTGGGAAACTTCCGGCATGCTAGAAAATTCGGCCCGATTGCTCCGACTGCTCGGGTTGCTTCAGTCGCAACGGGACTGGACGGGGGTTGAACTAGGTGACCGGCTCGGAGTGAGTCCGAGAACCGTGCGCCGCGACGTGGAGAAACTGCGGCTGCTGGATTATCCGGTCAACGCGACCGGCGGCGTCGGCGGGGGTTACCAGCTCGGTTCCGGTGCTTCACTGCCGCCACTGCTGTTGGACGACGATGAGGCCATCGCCGTGGCGGTCGCACTGCGAACGGCCGCTGGGGGAGCGGTCACCGGTATCGCGGAGACGGCCGTGCGTGCTCTGGACAAGCTCGACCAGGTGCTGCCTTCGAGACTGAGGCATCGGGTCACCACGCTCAGTACGGCGCTGGTGGCCCTGCCGTCCTCCCACCGCCCCGTGGATCCCTCCGTGCTGACATCGATCGCGCGCGCGGTACGCGACCGGCTGCGGTTGCGGTTCGACTACACCTCGTACGAGGGCGTCGCGTCACTACGCGACGTGGAGCCCTACCGGCTCATCAACCACGCGCAGCGCTGGTACCTGTTCGCCTGGGACCTCCAGCGCGATGACTGGCGGCGGTTCCGGTTGGACCAGCTGGAGATCCGTGTACCGACGGGGCCCCGGTTCCGTCCGAGGCCGCTGCCGGCCGATGACCTGGCCAGCTTCTTCTCCACCGGTTCGGAGACCGCGCCGTTTCGTCACGAGGCAGTGCTGATGATGCATGGACCGGCCGAGAAGGTAGCCGATGAGGTGCCCCCGACCCTCGGCAGGGTGGAACCGGTGAGCGATGAGAGGTGTCTCCTGCGGATGGGGTCGAACAGCCTCGACCACCTGGCGGTGTGGGCGGCCACGTTCGGCTTCGAGTTCGAGGTGGTCGAACCGCCCGAACTGCTGGAGCGTCTCCGGGACCTGACCGCCTGCCTTCAGCGGTCGGTCAGGTCGGACGAGTGTCCCTCTCGCTGATGGTCAGGCCTGGCCGGGTGCGCTGGCGACCGCCTTGGCGCGCTCCAGCACGGCTGACTCGGCCTGTTGAAGCGATAGGGCCGTTCTCTCCAGCTCCGCCGGGTCCTGCGAGACATAGGGTGCGATCGTATGGGAGGCGATGATGATCTCCAGCTCGTAACCCAGGATCTCGTCGCCGGTCGCGGCAGCCGCGGCGGTGAATCCGTAGGACTCGGAGACGATGAGGTCGGGCTGCCAGCGCTCGACGAGCGCGCGTGTGCCGTCCAGGAGGCGGGCCGCGCCAGGCGGCCGAAGCCGCCACCGATTCCCTGGGCCATCTCCTCGTCGGTGTCAGGCAGGCGGACCGGGTGGCCGTGCCGGTCCTTGGCCATGACCTCGCCCATGTCGAGAGGACCGCTGACGGTGGCCATGGGCAGTCCGGAACCAGCGACCGGGCCGTTGAAACTCTCGGGGGCGCCTACGAGCACATCGTGGCCGACTGCTCGCAGCGCCCAGGCCAGGGGGACGATCGGGTAGTACAGCGGGTGGGCAGGGCCCGTGATGACCAATGCCTTCATGCCGGGAAAGGTAGGCCGGGGAGCCGGAATATCACTCGAATCGGGCTGCTTCGACCGCTAGAGCGCCCTCAAGTTCCAGACAGCGCGTGTGCTCCGGCAGCAGGCCTGCCTTTCTGGCCTGGGCGAGGAAGGGCGCCGTCCGGTCGCGTTCGGACACCAGTGGAGCGGGATCCCGAGGCAGCGGCAGGTCCAGCTCGGGATCGAACGGCGACACGGCCAGCTCGTACTCGGCGACGTAGCCGAGCGAGAGGGCGTAGGACACGACCGTCCCGTCGGTGAGGCCCACGAAGGCGTGGCCCACTCCGACCGGCAGGTAGACCGAGCGGTACTCGACAGGGTCGAGCACCACGCTGTCCCACTGTCCAAAGGCGGGAGGACCCAGTCGGAGATCCATAACGATGTCCAGAGCCCGGCCCTGCCCGCAGTAGACGTACTTGGCCATGCCAGGCGGTGTCCGGGTGAAGTGCACCCCGCGTACGACCCCGCGCCGCGACGTACTGGTGCTGATCTGATCCACCCGGAACAGGCGACGCCCGGTCGCCGCGGTGAACGCCCTCCCCCTGGTACGGCGACACGAAGTGGCCGCGCGGGTCGGTGAAGACACGCGGTGTGAAGACACGGGCACCGGCGACCTTGAGCTCTCTCGACTGCATCGTCCTCTCATTCCTTCCGCGGGATCTGCGGGGGTGTACCGGGAGCGCCCGACCCGAACTGTGCGTGGCCCTCCTCGACCCTGGCTGCAGGTTCGCTACATGCTCTTCGGCCTCGGGCCGACAACACAGGCCGACTTTCCGATCGCGGGCAGGAGCTGACCGTGGCCCCGGCTATCTTGTTCGGGCCCGGCGATACGCCACCGGCGACCTCCCGTCGTGCACAGGTGAAAGGACGTTATGGCTGTACTGAACCAGCGAAGCCTCAACCGGGCCACACTGCACCGGCAGTTGTTGCTGGAGCCATCCGCCATGTCAGCGGTGGAGGTGGTCGAGCGCCTGGTCGGTCTCCAGGCCCAGGACCCCAACCCGCCCTACGTGGGCTTGTGGAGCAGGATGAGGAACTTCGACATCGACGACCTCGCAAAGCTGCTCCACGAACGCTCCGTCGTGCGAGCGACCCTTTTCCGGGGTACGCAACACCTGGTCTCCGCCGAGGACTACCTGTGGCTGCGTCCTCTACTGCAGCCGATGCTGGACCGCTGGCAGAAGGGCGGCTTCGGCCGGTTCACTCGAGACATCGATCTCGCCGAACTGGCTGGGGCGGCGCGCAACCTGATCGGTTCCGGGACCGTGACCAGGCCTGACCTGGGCTGGGAGCTGACCCAGCGCTGGCCCGGCCGGGACGCGGTCGCGCTCGCCCGTTCGGTGCAGGGACTACTGCCGGTGGTTCATCCACCGCCGGACGGCCTCTGGGGGCGGCGCGGCACCACTCCGTTCGCGCTGGCCGAGGAATGGCTCGGACGGCCGCTGTTCGAGACTTCCTCCGCGCAGGACCTGGTTCTGCGCTACCTGGCGGCCTTCGGCCCGGCCACGGTCAAGGACGTCCAGGCCTGGAGCGGCATGACCCGGCTGCGCGAGGTCGTCGACCGGCTGCGGCCCCGGTTGCGGGTGCTGCGTAGCGAAGAGGGCACGGACCTGTTCGACCTGCCCGACGCGCCTCGTCCCGACCCGGACACACCGGTGCCGGTCCGTTTCCTGGCGGCGCTGGACAACGTGGTGCTGGGACACGCCGACCGCTCCCGGATCATGCTCGAGGAACGGCGCAAGCACATCATCGTCCATGCCGCGCTACTTGTGGACGGTTTCGTGCACGGGTTGTGGAACCTCAAACAGACCAAGGGCTCGGCCGTGCTGACCGTGGAGTTGTTCGAACCGCTGACGAGTGCTGAGGAGGAGGACGTGATCCGAGAGGGTGAGCGCCTGCTGCGGTTCGCGGCCGTCGGCGCCGACGGTCATGACATCCGGTTCACCGCGGTCCAGGACTGACCGAAGCCGTCACAGTGGGGCGTCGCGGGAATCCTATCCCGGCGCCCCGTCGGTCCGGTCCTTCGCCAGTTCCCGCGCGATCGCCATCACGTACTGCCCATAGCGGGACTTGGCGATCTGACCTACGCGGGCAACCTTGACCCCGTACGCGAGCACCCGGCACTGACCTTCGTCCATGGCGACATCAACGACGCCCACCTGATCTATGCCCTCATGCCCGGCCACGACCAGGTGGTGCATCTGGCGGCCGAGTCGCACGTGGACCGTTCCATCCAGGACACAGCCGCTTTCGTGCGTACGAACGTGTCGGGGACGCAGACCCTGCTCGACGCGGCGCTGAGACACGGTGTGGAGCCCTTCGTTCACGTGTCCACCGACGAGGTGTACGGTTCCATCGATGCCGGATCCTGGACCGAGGACTCTCCGCTACCCCTACGCGGCTTCCAAAGCCGCCGGTGACCTGCTCGCTCTTGCCCAGTACCGGACCCATGGGTTGGATGTCCGCGTCACACGCTGCTCCAACAACTACGGCCCCCGCCAGTACCCTGAGAAGCTCATCCCGCTCTTCGTGACCAGGCTGTTCGACGGCGACCGCGTTCCGCTGTACGGCGACGGCCGAAACGTCCGGGACTGGCTCCACGTCGAGGACCACGTACAGGCCCTGGAACTGGTCAGGACCCGCGGTAGTCGCCACCTCCGGGAACGCTCATCGCGCCACCGAACAAGTAGCCGAAGATCAACACCATCATGACGGGGAACAGCAGTCCCGCGATCACCTGGCCGGGCTGACGCAGCCAGTGGGTGATGTCGCGGCGGGCGACCGTCCAGCCGTCGACCAGTGCCCACCCGATCCGGTCGAGTTCCCGGGGAGGAACGACGGGCGGACCACTGTGGGAGGTCATGGTGATCGTGTCGTTCATTGTGCTGCGACCTCCGTGTCCTTGTTCGCGGTACTGTCCCACCGGCCCCAGGTCAGGTGGAGGAACACCTCGTCGAGGGTGGGTCGGCGTAGGGACACGTCCTCCACCGCGATGCCCTGCTGCTCCAACGCGTTCACAACCCCGGTCAGGGCGGCCACGCGATCGCTCACCTCCACGCTGATCGACCGTGCTGCCTCGCGGACCTCCGCGGACTCGCCGGTGACCCGCCCGATCAGTGCCGTGGCGCGGGGGAGGTCGGATTCGTCGTGGAGGACGACGTCCAGCCGGTCACCGCCCAGCCTGCTCTTGAGTTCGGCCGGGCTGCCCTCGGCGATCACCCGGCCGGAGTCCACGACCGACACCTGGTTGGCCAGTTGGCCGGCCTCCTCCAG
Organism: Nocardiopsis sp. TRM 82005; assembly: GCF_056312425.1. Classification (NCBI taxonomy): domain Bacteria; kingdom Bacillati; phylum Actinomycetota; class Actinomycetes; order Streptosporangiales; family Nocardiopsidaceae; genus Nocardiopsis; species Nocardiopsis sp. TRM 82005. Next base: position 176,705 of record NZ_JBWDTQ010000018.1, on the reverse strand, counting down.
GTACTGCGTGGTGAGCAGCACCGTGGTCCCGTCGACGACCAGCCGACGCACCGCGGCCCAGACCCCGCCGTGCCCGCAGGGATCCAGCCCGACGGTCGGCCCGTCCAGGAAGAGCACGGGCGGGGTCAGGATCATGCTCGCCGCCAGATCCAGCCGACGGCGCATTCCGCCGGAGTACTCGCTGACGGGCCTCTTCCCGGTGTCGGTGAGATCGAAGCGCTCCAGCAACTCGCTCGCCCGGAGCCTCGCGGCGCAGGCGCCCAGATGGTAGAGCCGGCCGAACATTTCCAGGTTCTGGCGGCCGCTGAAGATCTCGTCGACAGCGGCGTGCTGGCCCACCAGCCCGATCCTGTAGCGGACTTCGGCGCCCTGCGTGGCCACGTCGAATCCGGCGACCTGCGCGCTGCCCTCATCGAAACGCAGGAGCGTGGCGAGGATGCGGACCGCGGTGGTCTTGCCGGCTCCGTTGGGGCCCAGAATGCCGCAGACGCTGCCGGGTGGGACTGCCAGGTCGAATCCGCGCAGTACCCACGACTTCCCGTACCGCTTGCCCACACCTTGTGCTCTCACGGCGTGTTGTGTCGTTCCCCAGCGCACCCTCCTCGTTGTCGTACAGCGCACAGTGCAGGATACGAAAACTGTTGTGCGTGAGAGACGGAATCTCCCCGAGGCCGTCCGAATGCTCGCGGCCCCGGAGTCATGGCGAGTCCTCACCGTTGGGCCTTCTTGACCCCGGGCGCCCACCTGCGTCCGTAGAAGGAGGAGCGCCGCCACCATGTCCCCGGTCGGTGGTGAACGCGGATGCCTCCGGACCTTTGCCCTTCAGCCGTGGCCGGGAACCCATCCCGGGGGCCATCCCTGGCGGCGGATCCAGTTCTCGGGCCACTGGTGTCCGGCGGCCTCGACGTGGAGTTTGAGGGTGTGGGCGTCGGCGTGGGTGCCGAAGGGTTCGGACTGGGGCGCGCCGATGCGGGTGCCGCCGAGTCGCCATTTCACCCAGTAGCGGATGCGCCCGTCGGCCAGTGTGCGCTGGCTGATGGTTGCCATGCGTGGACCATCGCTTGGTCGCGAGCCAAAGCGAAGGGAATCGGCGAAGGGTCTCGAAGGTCTTTCCGCAGGCCATCGACGGTGTCCGGTCTACCCGCTGATGCCGTGGATGCGGGGGGTCGGTACTGGACCAGGGGCGGTCCGTGCACCCGCTGGTGCACCCCGACGGCGCGAAAGGCCCTGACCGTGCGACCTTGTCGCTGGTCAGGGCCTTTCGGCTCTGGCGTGAGTGACGGGACTCGAACCGGGCATACACGCCGCATGGAACTGATCACCGCGGACGAGGTCCGCGCCGCGGAGACGCGCCTGCAAGGCCAGGTCGTGCGCACCCCCCTGACGGCGGGGCCGCCCGATGGGCCGCCCTTCCTCCTCAAGCCCGAGAGCCTCCAGCCCACCGGCGCCTTCAAGCTCCGCGGCGCCACGAACGCCGTCGCCCTGCTCGACCCCGCCCAGCGCAGGGCCGGCGTGGTGACCCACTCCTCGGGCAACCACGGCCAGGCCCTCGCCTACGCGGCCGCCCGGTACGCGGTGCCCTGCACCGTCGTCGTCCCCGAGGGCTCTCCCAAGGTCAAGGTCGATCGCATACGCGCCTTCGGCGCCCGCGTCGTCACGGTGCCGCCCGAGCAGCGCGAGAGCACCGCCCGCGAACTCCGGGAGGCCGGGGGACTCGCCCTCGTCCCGCCGTTCGACGATCCGCACGTCATCGCCGGCCAGGGCACCGTGGGCCTGGAGATCCTGGAGCAGTCACCCGAGGTGACGACCATCGTCGTGCCCGTGGGCGGGGGAGGCCTGGCCTCCGGTGTGGCCACGGCGTCCCGGACCGTTCGCCCGCACCACGTCCGCGTCGTGGGTGTGGAGCCCGAACTGGCCGCCGACGCCACCGAGAGCCTGCGCACCGGGAGCCTCGTCACCTGGCCGTCCGAGCGTACCGGCCGCACCATGGCCGACGGTGTGCGTGTCTGCCTGTCCGAGCGCACCTTCGCCCACCTCAGCGCACGCCTGGACGAGATCGTCACCGTGACGGAGGAGGAGACCGCCCACGCCGTCGCCGCCTTGGCCCACGGCTCCCGCCTGGTCGCCGAGCCCAGCGGCGCCCTGGCCGCGGCGGCCATCCTCGCGGGCCGCGTGACCACGGCCCCCGACCGTCCGGAGGAGACGGTCGCGGTCCTCTCGGGAGGGAACATGGAGCCGGAGGTGTTCGCCCGCCTGGTGGCGTGATCGGCGGCCAGCCTCCACCGTCTGACGCAGGCCGGGAACCGCCGCACCGGAGAAGGGCCGGGCCGCGGAAAGTCGGTGGCCCCGCCGGCCGCGGGCACAGAAGAATGGCCCCATGACCCCTGAACGAACCCCCTCGTCCGGCCGTCCTCTCGCCCTGGTCACCGGAGTCGGCCGTACCGTCGGCATCGGTTCCGCCATCGCATGCCGGTTGGCCGGGTCGGGGTGGGACGTGGCCTTCACCTACTGGTCCCCCTACGACGCGCGCATGGACTGGGGCGTCGAACCCGGTGCGGCCGATGCCGTACTCGCCTCCCTGGCCGAGCGCGGCGCACAGGCCGTGGCCGTCGAGGCCGACCTGGAGGACCCCGCCGCCCCCGCCCGCGTCTTCGACACCGTCGAAGAACGGTTGGGCCCTGTGGGCGCGCTGGTCATGTGCCACTGCGAGTCGCTCGACTCCGGGCTGCTGGAGACCACGGTGGAGAGCTTCGACCGGCACTTCGCCGTCAACGCCCGCGCCACGTGGCAGCTGGTCCGCGAGCTCGGACTGCGCTTCCGGGGCGAACACGGAACCGGGCGGATCATCGCCCTCACCAGCGACCACACCGTTGGCAACCTGCCCTACGGCGCGAGCAAGGGCGCCCTGGACCGCATCGTGCTCTCCGCCGCCCGCGAACTCGCCCACCTGGGAGTGACGGCCAACGCCGTCAACCCCGGCCCCGTCGACACAGGCTGGATGTCGGAGCGGACCAGGGCCGAGTGCGTGGGCCACACCCCGCTGGGGCGCCTGGGCACCCCGGCCGACACCGCGAACCTGGTGGACTTTCTCTGTTCGGCCCGAGGCCAGTGGGTCAACGGCCAGCTGCTGATGAGCGACGGGGGCGTCTCCGCCTGACGGAAGAGGACGCGGTACGCCACCGGCCCTGGGCTCAGGCGCCGGGCACGCTGCCGTTGTGTCCGTTCACGGACGCGGCGGAGTCCTGCTGGTGCGTGGGACTCCGCCGGAACGCGGAGCCGCGCTGGTGCCCGGCGGCACGGGCGGCACGGTCCTCGCGGCGGCGCATGGCCATGTCGGCCAGGGCGGCCAGACCGAAGACGACGATGATCGCGGAAACGGTCAGCACAGTCCACAGCGCGGTGCTGAAGGAGGTCGGATCGGTCACTGGGTTCTCCGAAAAGGGGGGGGCGTGGTCATGCCGACACGACAACCGTAATAGGTGTTAACTTTCGACCCCAGTGTTCGCGCGAGTGAGCTGCGCCATATGCGCCGACCAGGCCGCGACACCTGCGGCAGAGGGCCCGGGAGGTGCGATGGCGCACCGTCCCGGGCCCCCGAGGTCCACGGTTGGAAACCGCTACAGGATCGAACCGGGGGAGTAGGCGGCGGCCTCCGGGTGCTCGGCCGCGATCTCGTTGATCCGCGCCACCACGGTCGTCACCTGGTCGGACGCGGCACCGGTGAAGGTGATCCGGTCGGCCAGCAGCGCGTCCAGCTCGGCACGGTCCAGCGGGAAGCGTTCGTCCTGCGCCAGGCGGTCCAGCAGCTGGTTGCCCACACCCTCCTGGCGCATGGCCAGGGCCGAGCCCACGGCATGCTCCTTGATGAGCTCGTGGGCGGTCTCGCGGCCCACACCGGCGCGCACGGCGGCCATCAGCATCTTGGTGGTGGCCAGGAACGGCAGGTAGCGGTCGAGTTCGGCGGAGACCACGGCGGGGAAGGCGCCGAACTCGTCCAGCACCGTCAGCATCGTCTCGATCAGGCCGTCGAAGGCGAAGAACGCGTCCGGCAGCGCCACCCGGCGCACCACCGAGCAGGACACGTCGCCCTCGTTCCACTGGTCGCCCGCCAGCTCACCGGCCATGGACGCGTACCCGCGCAGGATCACGGTCAGCCCGTTGACCCGCTCGCAGGAGCGCGTGTTCATCTTGTGCGGCATCGCCGAGGAGCCCACCTGGCCCTCGGCGAACCCCTCGGTGACCAGCTCCTGCCCGGCCATCAGCCGGATGGTCTTCGCCAGCGACGAGGGACCGGCGGACAGCTGTACCAGCGCCGTCAGCACCTCGTAGTCCAGCGAGCGCGGGTACACCTGGCCCACGCTCGTGAACCTCTGCTCGAACCCCAGGTGCGCGGCCACCTCGTTCTCCAGCGTGGCCAGCGCCTCGCGGTCCCCGCCCAGCAGGTCCAACATGTCCTGGGCGGTGCCCACCGGGCCCTTGATCCCGCGCAGCGGGTACCGGGCGATCAGCTCCTCCAGCCGCCCGTAGGCGACCAGCACCTCATCGGAGATCGAGGCGAACCGCTTGCCCAGCGTGGTGGCCTGGGCCGCGACGTTGTGGGACCGGCCCGCCATCACCGTCTCGCCGTACTCGGCCGACAGCCTCCCCAGCCGGGTCAGCAGGGCCACCGCGCGGTCGCGCGCCAGCAGCAGGCTGTCGCGCACCTGTAGCTGCTCGACGTTCTCGGTCAGGTCGCGCGAGGTCATGCCCTTGTGGACGTGCTCGTGGCCGGCGAGGGCGTTGAACTCCTCGATGCGGGCCTTGACGTCGTGCCGGGTGACCCGCTCGCGCTCGGCGATGGAGGCCAGGTCGACCTGCTCCAGGACCTTCTCGTAGTCCTCGACCACGCCGGCGGGCACGTCCACGCCCAGATGCGACTGTGCGCGCAGCACGGCCAGCCACAGCCGCCGCTCGGCGACCACCTTGTACTCGGGGGACCACAGCCGGGTCAGCTCCGCGGACGCGTAGCGGGCAGCCAGGACATCGGGGATCAGCGGTTTCGCACTCACGTCACCAGACCCTATCGCCCTGAGCTGCGACGGACGCGCCCCGGCCCGTGCCTTCGAGGGCCCGCCTCCCGCGGCCCCCCGCCCGGTCCCTCACCGCGGAACCCGCCTTCGGTGGTAGGCCCAGCCCTACCACCGACCGGGTGGCGCGACGGATTCTCCTCCGGCTCCGGCCTGCCTAACGTAAGGAAATGACCATGTTCGACGCGCTCACGAGGCCGGGGGCGTCCTCCCGGGAGGACCCGGGCGAAGGCTCCCGGAACCCCCGGAGAAGGCCGCGCACCCTCTTCCAGGCCCTGCTCAGCCCGCGCTTCCTGCTGACCGCGTGGCCCTGGCGCGCCCTGGCCCACTCCGCGAACACCATGTTCGTCGGGTGCGCCCTGGCCGTGGTGGCCATGCCGGTCTATCTGCCCTGGGCCGTCTTCGCGGGGGCACTCGCCACGAGGCCGTGGGACACCCTCCCGGCCGCGCCCATGGCGGCGGCCTTCGTGGTCGGCCTCGTCCTGGTCGCGGCCCTCGCCCCGCTCATCGCCCTGCCCCTCGGTGTCCTGGAGCGCAGACGCCTCTCCCTCGTCACACGGGGCCCCTTCGCCAGCGGCCACCGCGTCCCCCCGGCCGGCCTGTGGGGATGGTTCCGCACCCGCTACACCGAGGGCGCGACCTGGCGCGAGGCGGGCTACGCGGTACTGCTGGTACCCCTCTCGTTCGCGGTCATGACGGCCCTGGGCACGTTGTTCTCCATGGCGATGATCCTGGCCATGGGGCCGGTACTCGTCAGGCAGCCGGGGGAGCCCGAGGTCGCCCTCGGACCCGTCACCATCACCACACCGGCGGAGGCGGTGCCCTACGTTCTGCTCTCCCCGGTCGCGCTCGTCGCACTGCTCTACGCCTCCGGGGTCTTCGCCCAGGGCCACGCCGTGCTCGCCCGCGCCCTGCTGGTCGGGCCGCCCAAGGACGAGCTGCGCGCCGAGCTCAGCCAGGTCACCGAGTCCCGTGCCCGCCTGGTCAGCGCCTTCGAGTACGAGCGCAGGCGCATCGAGCGCGACCTGCACGACGGGGCCCAGCAGCGGCTCGTGGCCCTGTCCATGGACCTGGGGCTGGCCCGCCTGGACATGGAGGAGGGCAGCGAGGCGGACCGGCGCGTGGTCGCCGCCCAGGCCAAGGCCAACGAGCTCATCGACGAACTGCGCGAGCTGGTGCGCGGCATCCACCCCAGGGTCCTCACCGACCGGGGACTGCCCGCCGCCCTGGCCGAGCTCGCCGATCGCTGCCCCGTCCCCACCCGCGTGGACACCGAGGTCCCCCGACGCCTGCCGACGCATGTGGAGGGCACCGCCTACTTCGTGGTCTCCGAGGCCCTCACCAACGTGTGCAAGCACACCGGGGCCGACGCCGCCGCCGTGCATGCCAGTACGTCTCCCGGCGGCCCCGGGAAGCCCGACGTCCTCCTGGTGGAGGTCACCGACCACGGGTCGGGCGGGGCCGAGCCGGCACGCGGATCCGGGCTCACCGGGCTCGGGGACCGCGTCGCCGTCATGGGCGGCACAATGGAGCTGTCCAGCCCCGAGGGCGGACCGACCCGAATCCGAGTGGAGCTGCCGTGCGGACCGATCCCTCCGACACAGTCGACGTGAACGCCGCCGGACCGGCCTCCGTCCCCACCGTCCTGGCCGAGGACGGCGTGCTGCTCCGGGAGGGCCTGTCCGGGGTCCTGGAGCGCTTCGGCTTCCCCGTGGCGGCCTCCGTCGGCGACGGGGACGCGCTCCTGGCAGCGGCAGCCGAGCACCGGCCCGGCCTGGTGGTCACCGACATCCGCATGCCCCCGGACTTCACCGACGAGGGCCTGCGCGCGGCTGTGCGGCTGCGCCGCGAGCACCCCGGCCTGGCGGTGGTGGCGCTCAGCCAGTACGTGGAGCTGAGCTACGCCTCCGACCTGCTCGACTCCGGTGACGGCCGGGGCGTGGGCTACCTGCTCAAACAGAGGGTGGGTGACGTCCGCGAGTTCGCGTCCGTGCTGCGCCGGGTGGTGGACGGCGCCACCTTCGTCGACCCCGAGGTGGTCCGCCAGCTGCTGCGGCGCAGGGCCGACCCGCTGGCGCGCCTGACCCCGCGCGAGCACGAGGTGCTCGCCCTGATGGCCGAGGGGCACTCCAACGGGGCGATCGCCCGCCAGCTCGTGGTCAGCGACGCCGCCGTCGGCAAGCACGTGGGCAACATCCTGGCCAAGCTCGACCTGCCGCCGGACGAGGGCGTGCACCGCCGCGTCCATGCGGTCCTGGCCTATCTCCGCGGACGTCCCTCCTGAGCCGCAGGGGCCCGCGCGCCCGGGATCCCTGCGGGTCGTACGGAGCCCGGTGCTCACGAGGGGGCGGCCGCGCACCAGTCGATCAGTACGGCGGTCTCCCCTCCCACGACCCAGGCGTCGTGCCCGGGCGGGACGAACACGACCTGACCGGCCCCGATCTCGCGCTCCGTGCCGTCGTCCATGCGGCAGCGCATGGTGCCTGAGGCCAGGTAACCGCAGTGGGTCATCGTGCACGTGCCGGCCTCCAGGGCGGGGCCCCGGTGCTCGGACCAGCGCCAGCCGGGCTCCAGGGTCATCCGCACGACGCCCTGGCCGCCGACGCTCACGAGGTCGGTACGCCCCTTCCCGAACTCCTCGCTCTGCTCGGGCTCGTCGAACCCGGCCACCTGGAGAGTGCTCCGGGCGTCCTCGTCCCAGGCCTGCACCATGGACTGGTGCGCGATGCGCCCGTCCCGCAGGTCCAGCATGGTCATGCTGAGGACCTGGTTGCCCTCGGGGTAGGTGCACCGCTCGGTGTAGGCGACGTGCTCACCGTCGGCCACGCACTGGAGCACCTCGTGGGTCATCTCGCGGGAGCAGAGGTCGCGCACGGCCGTCTCGATCTGCTCCCTGCCGTGCAGGACCGCGGGTGCGCTGGGCGGTGTGCGCCGGTCGAACATCTCCATCTCGGCGTCATCGCTGTACTGGGCCATGATGGCGTCGGCGTCGGCCGACTCCACGGCCCGGGTGTAGCGGTCCACGTCGAAGGGAGTGTGGGTCCGTGCCGGTGCGGCCATGGTTCCGCTCCTTCCCCTTCCAGGACCGTCCTTGGCACGGGCGGTCCCACTACCCAGACTGCGCTTCGGGCATCCTCCGGTTCGCTCAAGGGCGGGTCACGGCTCGGTATCCGTCGCCGCCCGGCCTGACCAGCACCGCCTCCGCCCGTCCAGGGGCCGCGGGGAGGGGCCGGGCACCGGACGTATCGTGGGAGCAGAGTCCGCCACACGGTGCGAACCCCCTCGCAGCCCGGAGGAGACCGGATGCAGCCGACCGTCGCCGACCCCGAGAGCGTCACCTGGAAGATCCACCTGGACCGGTCCATGTGGGTGGCGGGCGTGCGGGCCCTGATGCTCCAGGCCCTGCACCCGGTGGCGATGCAGGGGGTGTGGCAGCGCTCGGACTTTCGCTCCGACCCCACAGGCCGCCTGCTGCGCACCGCCCACTTCGTGGCCGTCACCACCTACGGCAGCCCCGCCGAGGCCGACGCGCTCGGCGAGCGCATCCGCCGGGTGCACCGCTCCCTGGCCTTCACCGATCCGGCCACCAGCCGCCGCCACCGAGTGGACCAGCACGACCTGCTGGTGTGGGTGCACTGCGCGGAGGTCTCCTCCTACCTGGAGACCGCCCACCGCGCGGGGGTGCCGCTGACCACGGGGGAGGCGGACCGCTACATCGACGAGCAGTCGCATACCGCCACCTACGTGGGTCTGTCCCGCGACGACGTGCCGCGCGGCCTCGCCGGCATGCGCCGCTACCTCGCCTCGGTCCGGCCCGCCCTGCGCGCCACCCCGGAGGCGCGCAAGGCGGTGCGGTTCCTGCTGTGGCCCAAGGTGCCCGAGCACCTGTCCTGGCTGGCCCCGCTCAAACCGCTGTGGTTCCCGGTCGGCGCCCTGTCCTATGCCACTCTGCCCGTGTGGGCGCGCCGCTCCTACGGGGCCCTGCCCGAGGTACCCGGCGGGGACGCGGCGGCCACCGCGTCGCTGCGGGCTCTGCGCACCGCCCTGAACCGGGTACCCGAGCGCTACTACAACCTCATTTTCGACGAGGCCACCGTACGCAGCGCCGACGAGGCCAGGCAGCGCCTGCTCGACGCCGGGTACGAGATCGGGAACGGGTTCCGGGCCATGCGCTCGCGCACCCTCTTTCGTGCGCCGTCCGTGCCGCCTCCCCGAGCCCCGGCCGAGGTCTGACCAGGGCGTCGCCGGGTAGCGTGGGGAGTGCCTGCTGTAGAGGGGGACTTCCCATGAAGCGCCGGGTACGCCAGTACAGCATCGTCATGGGGGTGTGCCTGGTCCTGTTCGCCGGTGCGCTGCCCGTCTACTACCTGTTCGGCACCGGATGGGCGGTGGCCATGTGCGTGGTGGCGGCCTTCCTGCCACCCGTCGCCGTTACCCTGGGCAACCTCGCCGATCCCGACGACCCGAGGGACCACGACAGCAGATACGGGCCCAACGCCGACTGAGCGCGCGGCGCTGTGGCCGTGGGTGAGCGATCCCGCATGGTGCCTCTGACGGTCCCGCGCATAGTATTCCGACGGAATCGGGCACCACACGCCGCTGCGGCGGCGGGAGGCCCGGGCGGCGTACGAGCGGGGGAGACGCGGTGACACACACCAGCACCGAGGGCACCGGGACGGACGGGCGGACCGGCGGCGTCCGCATGCTACGCGTGCACCACGACGATCCCCGGGTGGCGGGGCTGCTCGCCGGACTGCTGGCGGAGTACACCGAGCGCTACGGCGCCGAGGGCGCGGCCGACGAGATGGCGCGCTACCCGGTGACCGAGTTCGCCGCCCCGCACGGCCGCATCGTGCTGGCCGAGGAGGACGGGGAGATCGTCGCCGGAGGCGCGGTGCGCCCCTACAAGCAGGACCGCGTGACCATGGCCGACACCGCCGAGTTCAAGCGGATCTGGACCTCGGACCGGCACCGCCGCCGCGGTCTGGCGCGCAGGGTGATGACCACTCTGGAGGAGGCCGCCCGCGACCTCGGCTACACGAGGGTCCTGCTGTTCACCGGCCCCTCCCAGCCCGAGGCGATCGCCTTCTACGAGCGGATCGGCTACCGGCCGGTCGACCCGGCCGTCATCGACGAACTGCCCCACACGTCCGCCATCCCCTTCACCCACGACCTCGCCTGAGCAGACCGGCGGGACCTGCGGCGTCCCGTCCCGCGGGTCCGCCCCGCGCCGAGGGCCCGGGCGCGCGCTCTCGCAGCGTTGTTATGGGGGACGCTATGTCCGCGGAGCGGCCGCGTGTTCGGCCTCCCCCGTACGATGGGTGAAGGCCGTCACCAGCGGTCACTTCGACCAGATCGACGAGGAGAGCACAACGTGAGCGAGCAGCAGCGCCCCCAGGACGAGACGAACGCTCCCGTGTTCAGTCCACGCAAGAACGGGCAGGCGCAGTCGGTCTCCGACGAGCTCGCCGCGTGGATGACCACGGGGTGGGCCGACACCGAGCGGCGCGACCTGGAGCCCGTCGAGCAGGCCGAGCACACCGCCCGCCGCCGTGCCGCGATCAGCGCGGCCTTCCCCGGTGACCGCCTGGTGGTCCCGGCCGGGCAGCTGCTCACCCGCTCCAACGACACCGAGTACCCCTTCCGGGCCGCCACCGACTACGCCTACCTCACCGGCGACACCTCCGACGGCGGTTGCCTGGTCTTCACGCCCGACGCCGAGGGCGGTCACGAGGTGGTTCTGTACCTCAAGCCCCGCTCCAACCGCGACAACGGCGAGTTCTGGCTGGGCAGCTACGGCGAGCTGTGGACCGGCCGCCGCAACAGCCTCTCCGAGGCCGCCGACCTGCTCGGCGTGGCCACCGCCGACGTGACCACCCTGGCCGAGGCGCTGGGCTCCGGCGACTCCACCACCCGTATCGTGCGCGGGCACGACGCCGAACTCGACGCCCTGGTCGACGAACTGCGCGCCGACACCGACGAGGAGTCCCGCGCCAAGTCCGCCCAGCTCGACGAGGACCTCTCCGTCACCCTGGCCGACCACCGTCTGGTCAAGGACGAGTGGGAGGTCGCTCAGCTCCAGCTGGCCGTGGACGCCACCGTGCGTGGCTTCAACGACGTGGTCAAGGCGCTGCCGCAGGCCAAGGACACCTCCGAGCGCTACGTCGAGGGCACCTTCTTCCTGCGCGCCCGCGTGGAGGGCAACGACGTCGGCTACGGCACCATCGCCGCCTCCGGTGCCAACGCCACCACCCTGCACTGGACCCGCAACGACAGCCCGGTGCGTGAGGGCGACCTGTTGCTGCTGGACGCGGGCGTGGAGACCGCCACCCTGTACACCGCCGACGTCACCCGCACCATGCCGGTGTCGGGCACCTTCACCGACCTCCAGCGCAAGGTCTACGACCTGGTGTACGCCGCCCAGGAAGTCGGTATCGCGGCCGTCGCCCCGGGCGAGCCGTTCGTTGCCTTCCACAAGGCGTCCCAGCGGGTGCTGGCGGAGGGCCTCATCGAGTGGGGCCTGCTGGAGGGGCCGGTCGAGCGTGTCCTGGAGCTGGGTTTGCAGCGCCGCTACACCCTGCACGGCACCGGGCACATGCTCGGTATGGACGTGCACGACTGCGCGGTCTCCCGCCAGGAGATGCACCTGTACGGCGACCTGGAGCCGGGCATGGTGCTCACCGTCGAGCCGGGCCTGTACTTCCAGCCCGACGACACCACCGTCCCCGAGGAGCTGCGCGGCATCGGCGTGCGCATCGAGGACGACGTGCTGGTCACCGAGGAGGGCCGCACGGTCATGTCGGCCGGCCTGCCGCGCTCCTCCGCCGACGTGGAGGCCTGGCTGGCCGAGCGCCTGCCTCGCTAGGCTCGTCCCGGCAGCACGGGCGGGGGCCGCTCCACCGAACGGTGGGGCGGCCCCCGCCCGTCAGCGAGCGGCGTGGCAGGGAACGGAGCGGGGGGGCGGTGGAGGCGACACGGCTGTGGGACGGCCGACTGGAGTGCCACAGCTGTTCCTGGGGGTGTGTACGCGGTGCGCGTCGACCTCTGCCCTCCGGGGACACGTTCGGCGCCCGCCGTGAAGAGCCGTCCGTCTTCTCGTGGCCGGAGCGGTCTCACCCGGTTTCGTGTGCGCCGTGAGCAGGGTTCGGGCAGGTGTTGAGGTGCGTGCGAGGCCCGAGTCCCGCCTGGAAACCCCTTCTCCGTCCGGTCCCGCCATATCGCTTATAACAGATCTACACCGTAAAGGTGTTGCTTCGTGTCAAATACCTTGATCGCGTGAGGGGGAGAGGGGCACATACGTCCTCCCTGCGGAGACGGTGGTCGAGTGCATCGCCGGATCCTCGAAGCGCGAGGTTTCACGGGGATCGATCGGGATAGCCGGGATGGGGAGGGCCGCGGACGGCGGCCACGGTCAGGAGGGGAGTAGGGACATGGGCGCGTCCTCGGTCTCGGGAGTGGTCCGCTCGGTGGCGCTTGGCCTCGCCGCGGGGTCGCGCGGCACGCTCGGGAGTGTGCCGCTGTGGGCCGAGTCGGGAACCGGCAAGCGTGCGCTCATGGCGGTGGCCGTTCTCGGGGAGTTGTCCGGGGACAAGGCCCCGGACATCCCCAGCCGACTTGCCTGGCCGAGCCTGATGGGCAGGGTCGCCAGCGCGGCCACGGGCGGCGCCGTACTGTTCCGGGACCTGGGTATGCCGGTCGCCTTCGGCGCCGTGATCGCGGCCGCAGCCTCTCCGGTGGGCGCGGCGGCGGGTGTGGGGTGGCGCCGGTACTGGAACGGCACCGGGCGCCCCGGGTGGATCGGCGGGGCCGTCGAGGACGCTTGTGCGGTCGCGCTCGCCTGTACGGCCTGTCAGGGCCTGCACACGGATACCCACACACGCGGCTGACGGCCATATGGCCCAGAACACACCGCCGTTTCGGGAACGGGCGGATGTCCTCGGACGTTGGGATGGCTCTGGAGAGGTTTGAAAGAGCCCTTCCCGCGGATCCGACCGAACACCACGACCTTGAGGACACCTGTGACAGGGCAGCCCGCTTCACCCGCGACCGATGGCGGTTCGGTCCAACAACACGGCGGCCGCGACGCGCGCGCCAACCGCTTCGTCATCCCGCTGCTCCTGGTGTCGGCGTTCGTCGTGATCCTGAACGAGACGATCATGGGTGTGGCTCTGCCCGCGCTGACCCGGGACCTGGGTGTCTCGGTTTCCACCGGGCAGTGGCTGACCTCGGCGTTCATGCTCGTGATGGCCGTGGTGATCCCCGCCACCGGCTACCTGCTCCAGCGCTTCCACGTGCGCCAGGTGTTCATCGCCGCCATGACGCTGTTCAGCCTGGGCACACTGCTGTGCTTCCTCGCGCCCGGGTTCTCCTTCCTGCTCGCGGGCCGGGTGGTCCAGGCGTCGGGGACGGCCATCATGATGCCGTTGCTCATGACGACCGTGCTGAACCTCGTCCCGGAGGACCGTCGCGGCCGCACGATGGGCAACATCTCCATCGTCATGTCGGTGGCGCCCGCGGTCGGTCCCACGCTGGCGGGCCTGATCCTGAGCGTGTTCGACTGGCGGTGGATGTTCGGGCTCGTCCTGCCCATCGCCGTCCTGGGGCTGGTCCTGGGCGCGCTCTTCATCCGCAACCTCACCGAGCCGCGCGCCGCCAGCATCGACCTGCCCTCGCTGCCGCTGTCGGCGTTGGCGTTCGGCGGACTCGTCTACGGCTTCTCCGGCCTGGGCGAGGGGGAGGCCACCGCCGTGGTTCCGCCCGTCGCTGCGATCGGGGCCGGCGCCGTGGCGCTGGTGCTGTTCGTGTGGCGCCAGTTGCGTTTGCAGCGCGGGGACCGTGCCCTGCTCGATCTGCGCGTGTTCCGTTCGACGCAGTTCTCGGTCTCGATCGTCCTGGTCATGATCAGTTTCATGGCCCTGTTCGGCACCCTCATCCTGCTTCCGGTCTACATGCAGAACGTTCTGGGTCACGACACGCTCGTCACCGGTCTGACCCTGTTGCCCGGTGGTCTGGCCATGGGGCTGCTCGCCCCCGTGGTGGGCCGCCTCTACGACCGTTTCGGTCCGCGTCCGCTGGTCACCCCGGGCGCGGCGATGGTGTCCCTGGTGCTGTGGGGGATGACCATGCTCGACGCCCACACGCCTGTCGGTTTCGTCGTGGCCGCCCATGTCCTGCTCAGCGCGGGGCTGGGCTTCATGTTCACGCCGTTGCTCACCGGTGCGCTGGGATCGCTCCGGCCCGAACTGTACTCGCATGGCAGTGCCGTGGTCGGCACCGTGCAGCAGGTCGCCGGCGCGGCCGGTACGGCGACGTTCGTGGCGATCATGTCCGCGACCTCGGCCGGTCTGCTCACCGACGGGTTCACGGAGGTCGGTGCCCAGGCGGGCGGTGTCCACGCCGCCTTCCTGGTGGGCGCGGTGGTCTCGGTGGCGGCCTTCGCCATGTCGTTCTTCGTGCGCCGGACGCGGTCCGGCACCTCGGAGGATGCTGCGGCCGCCGACGTTTCGCGGGAGGGGCACGCGCGGGGCCCGGTGGTCCGCGCGCACGGGTTCGCTTCGCGGCGGCACGGGTAGGTGAGCCGCGGCAGAATCGATATCCGTCCTGGGGGAGACTCATGGCACGACTGACCGACCTGCACGGCACCGCGATGGGGGAGTTCGACCGGCGGGTCCGTGGGGTCAAGCTGACGGACTGGGCGTTGCCCACGCCTTGTGCCGGGTGGGATGTGCACGACCTGGTCAACCACCTGACCACTGAGCAGCTGTGGGTGCCGTCCCTGCTGGGTGGCGCGCGGGTCGAGGACATCGGTGACCGTTTCGATGGTGACAACCTGGGTGATGAGCCCATCACCACTTGGGAGGTGGCCGCCCGTGAGGCCCGTGCCGCCTGGCTCGCCCCGTCCTCCCTGGAAAGCACGGTGCACTTGTCCTTCGGGGACGCGCCCGCCGAGCTCTACCTGTGGCAGATGACTTTCGACCTGACGGTTCACGCCTGGGATCTGGCGCGGGCTCTCGGCGTCGACGAGACCCTCGATCCCGGCCTGGCCAAGGAGGTGCACACGTGGGCGAGCGGTCAGGGGTTCGGTCCGGGGCCGATGTTCGACGCGCCCGTGGAGGTCGGTTCCGATGCCAGTGTCCAGGACCGGCTCATCGCCCTCACCGGCAGGACTCCCTGAGCTGGCGGAGCCGGTGCGGGGCCGGGGCGGTGCGGCACGTTTCGGCGGTGCGGACCGCGGAAAGTGCGCCTACGAAGGAGCCGTTTTTCGTTCGGTGCGCGGAGCCGAGAGACCTCAGGGGGCAGTATGCGTGCGGTACGGGTACACGAGTACGGTGGGGAGCCCTCCGTCGACGAGGTCTCCGACCCGCAGGCCAAGGGGCCGCTGGACGTCCTGGTACAGGTCGACGCCGCGGGCGTGTGCCGTACCGACCTGCATGTCGTCGAGGGCCAGTGGGCTGACAAGAGCGGGGTCTCCCTGCCCTACGTTCTTGGGCACGAGAACGCGGGGACCGTGGTCGAGATCGGTTCGGCCGTCACCAATGTGCTGGTCGGGGACAAGGTGATCCTGCATCCTCTGGTCACGTGCGGGTTGTGCCGCCCCTGTCGGGCGGGGGACGACGTCCACTGTGAGAACTCCTCCTTTCCCGGGATCGACGCCAACGGCGGTATGGCCGAGCTGTTGCTCACCAACGCGCGCTCCTGCGTCAAGCTCGCTGAGGGGCTGGCGCCGGTGGATGTGGCCGCGCTTGCTGATGCTGGGCTGACCGCCTATCACGCTGTCCGCAGGGCTGTTCCGCTGTTGTATCCGGGGGCGCATGTGGTGCTGGTCGGGGCCGGGGGGCTCGGCCATATCGGGATCCAGGTGCTCAACGCGCTCAGTCCCGCCGAGCTGACCGTCGTGGACCGTTCGGAGGAGGCGCTGGGTGTGGCTGAGGAGCTTGGCGCCCAGCACACGGTCCTGGCCGATGGCACCCAGGCTGAGGCGGTCGCCGGCATCACCGGTGGCAAGGGCGCGCATGTGGTGTTGGACTTCGTCGGTGAGGGCGGCACCGAGAAGGAGGGTGTGGCCATGACCCGCGACGCCGGGAGTTACTTCGTCATCGGCTACGGCGGCGCGTTGGACGTTTCCACCATCGATATCATCTCCCGTGAGATCTCCATCGTCGGCAACCTGGTGGGCAGCTACAACGATCTCGTCGAGCTCATGCGTCTGGCCTCCCTGGGCAGAGTGCGCCAGCGCACGAAGACCTATCGGCTTGAGGACGCCCCTGAGGCTTTCGAGGACCTGGACAAGGGTCGGTTGCCGGGGGCCAGGGCGGTTCTGGAGCCCGTCGGGGGCTGAACCCCTTCGAGGCTGGAGCGGTGGCCGCGTCGGCGGACAGGTCCTGCTCCGTGGCCCGATGCGGCCACCCCCGCCTTCGACTGTCGGCGGCGTCTTCCCGCGGGGCGCGGCCGCACGGCAGGGTAGCGGCGGTACGGACCCGAAGTGACGGAAGGCTCCGTGTGGGCCGCGGGACCGGTGCGGGGTGTCCGGCGCAACGGGCGGTGCTAGCTTGGCGGGCACAACCGACCGCAGAAAGTGGTTTCCATCGTGCAACCCAAGGCGCATCTGGCCTTCGGCGCGGCAGCCGCAGGGGTGGCCGCCTCCATCCTCGCCTTCGACCTGCCCTACTACGCCATAGCGGCCGCCACCGCACTGATCGGCTTGTTCGCCGTCTGGCTCACACTGGCGGCCCGCGATATCCGGGCGCGCAAGTCGGCTTCCTCCGCCCCGTAGCGGCCCCGATAGCCCGGGATGGTCAGATGGCGTCCATCATCGGTCGTCCCTCCTGAACGGCCGGTCGAACGGCGCCGGTAACGCCCCTCCGTGGGCTGTGTGAGCGTTCCGGCCCGCAAGGTCCCCTTGGACGGGCGAGTCATCACGCACCGGCAGCGGTCATCGCGGTGCTCGGCCGCCCGTGCCGGGCAAACGACCGGGGCGAATGCGAGCGGGGTTCGCGCCGTGTCGGCTTTCGGTAGTCCCGAACCTGTCACAGACTGTGTCGAGCCTTCGATGTTCTGTGCGGAGAAGGCGAGGACAGTTCACACACGAGGGAGGGCACCGCCGTTGGAGGCGACGATCACACTGCACGTCGACGGTGAGAAACACGAACTCACCGTCGATACCCGCACCACCCTGCTGGACGCTCTACGCGACCGGTTGGAGGTGACCTCGCCCAAGAAGGGCTGTGACCACGGCCAGTGCGGATCGTGCACGGTCCTGTTGGAGGGCCGCCGTGTCGTGTCCTGCCTGGCCTTCGCGGTCGCGCACGACGGCGCCAACGTCACCACGGCCGCCGGGCTCGCCGAGGAGGGGCAGCTGCACCCTGTGGCCCGTGCCTTCGTCGACCATGACGGTTTCCAGTGTGGCTACTGCACGCCCGGCCAGGTCTGTTCAGCGGTTGGCATGTTGGAGGAGGCCGCCGCCGACTGGCCCAGTCATGCCACCGAGGACCTCAACGCTGCGGTCCGTCTGGACGATGAGGAGATCCGCGAGCGTATGAGCGGCAACCTGTGCCGCTGCGGTGCCTACGTCAACATCGTCGCCGCCATCAGGGAGGCCGCCCGGTGAAACCGTTCGACTACACCCGGCCGACCGAGGCGGCCGCGGCCGTTGCCGCCGTGGCGGGCGATCCCGGGGCCGCCTACATCGGTGGGGGCACCAACCTGGTCGACCGTATGAAGCTGGGCATCACCGAGCCCACCGCGCTCGTGGACGTGCGCGAGCTGCTCAGCGACCGGATCGAGGAGCTCGCCGACGGTCGGATCCGTGTCGGTGCGGCCGTGCCCAACAGCGACCTGGCCGCCCATCCCGAGGTGCGCAGGCGCTATCCCGTTCTCTCCAAGGCCCTGCTGGCGGGAGCCTCGGGCCAGCTGCGCAACGCCGCCACCACCGGTGGCAACCTTCTGCAACGCACACGGTGTGTGTACTTTCAGAACCGCGCCATGCCCTGCAACAAGCGCGAACCCGGTACGGGGTGCTCGGCGGTGGAGGGCTACGGCCGCTACAACGCCGTCCTGGGCACCTCCGAGCACTGTGTGGCCACCCATCCGTCCGACATGGCGGTCGCGCTGACCGCCCTGGGCGCGCGTGTGCACGTGCTCGGTCCGGGCGGGGAGCGCACCGTCGACCTGCCCGGCCTGCACCGGCTGCCCGGTGGGGAGCCCGAGCGTGACACCGTTCTGGAGCACGGCGATCTGATCACCGCCGTTGACCTGCCCCACCTGCCTCTGGCGGCCCGGTCGGCCTATCGCAAGGTGCGCGACCGTGCCTCCTACGCCTTCGCGCTGGTGTCGGTGGCTGCTGCGCTCGACGTCGTGGACGGCACCGTCGTCGATGTGCGTGTGGCCTTCGGCGGCCTGGCGCACGCGCCCTGGCGCGCACACCGCGTTGAGGAGGCGTTGCGTGGCGGAGAGGCGACCGAGGAGGCCTTCCGTGAAGCCGGGCGGGCCGAGCTCGCCGACGCGAGTACCGGGCCGGACAACGCCTTCAAGGTTCCCATGGCCGTCAACGCACTGGCCTCGACCCTGCGCGAGCTGACCGCTGAGGAGGCACGTTGAACGAGACGTCGCAGCTGCGAGCCATGGGACGGCCGCTGGCCCGCCTGGAGGGTGTGGACAAGGTCACGGGTCGGGCGCCCTACGCCTATGAGCACCCGTTCGCCGACCCCTTGTACCTGCATCCGGTGCTGTCCACCCTCGCGAGGGGACGCGTCACCGGTGTCGATGCCGGTGAGGCCGGAGCGCTGGAGGGGGTGCGTGCCGTCCTGACCTCCGTCAACGCTGAGCGGCTCGCCGACACCGGGGACCGGGAGTTCGCCGTTCTACAGTCCGAGGAGGTGGCCTTTCACGGCCAGTTCGTCGCCGCGGTCGTGGCCGACACCCCCGAGATCGCCCGGCAGGCGGCTGGGCTGGTGCGGGTGGACTACGAGCGGTGGCCGCACGAGGTGGTGCTGAGCGCCGATCATGAGCGCCTGTACCGGCCCGAGAACCAGGGCGGGCCCGCGGCCGACACTGAGCAGGGTGAGGTCGAGGCGGCACTGGGGCGGGCCGAGGTCCTGGTCGATCAGGCCTATCGCACGCCCACGGAGCACAACAACCCGATGGAGCCGCACACCACCGTGGCCCTGTGGGAGGAGGGCGGGTTCTTGACGCTCTACGATTCCACCCAGGGCGTGCACGTGGTCCGTGAGACGGTGGCCGCGGTGTTCGGTCTGGAGCTGGAGCAGGTCAGGGTGGTCGCGCCTCACGTGGGGGGTGGTTTCGGCTCCAAGGGAGAGGCGCACGCCCACAACATCCTGGCCGCGATGGCCGCCCGTGCCCTGCCCGGGCGTCCGGTCAAGTTCGCGCTGACCCGGCAGCAGATGTTCTGCCTGGTGGGCTACCGCACCCCCACCATCCAGAGGATGCGGTTGGGCGCTGACCGTGACGGGCGGTTGGGTGTGGTCGTCCATGACTCGGTGGAGCAGACCTCGACCGTCAAGGAGTTCCCCGAGCAGAGCGCGATGTGTTCGCGGTGGATGTATGCCGCGCCGAGCCGCCGTACCACCCACCGGATGGCCGCTTTGGACGTGCCCGTCAATTTCTGGATGCGTGCTCCGGGTGAGGCTCCGGGGATGTACGCGGCGGAGGCGGCCATGGACGAGCTCGCCCAGGCGTGCGGGGTCGATCCCGTGGAACTGCGGGTGCGCAACGAGCCTGAGACTGATCCCCAGAGCGGTGCGCCGTGGTCGGGGCGGCGGTTGGTCAGGTGTCTGCGGGAGGGCGCTGAGCGCTTCGGCTGGCATGGGCGCGATCCGGAGCCCGGGGCCCGCCGTGAGGGGGACTGGCTGGTTGGTACCGGTGTGGCCGCGGCGAGTTACCCGCACCTGTTCAACCCGGGGTCGGTGGCCCGTATCAGCTACGGCGACGACGGCCGCTACGAGGTGGGGATCGGTGCTGTGGACATCGGTACCGGTGCCTGGACCGCGCTCACCCAGATCGCGGCTGATGCTTTGGGTTGTTCTGTGGCCGAGGTGCGGTTGCGGATCGGTGACACCGGTCTGCCCTCGGCCTCCGTCGCGGGCGGGTCCAGTGGCACCAGCTCCTGGGGTACGGCGATCGTGACCGCGGCCCGGGCCTTTCGCGCCGAGCACGGGCACGCTCCGCTGCCGGGGGCGACCACGAGCGCCAGCGCGGCGGAGGACACCGTCGATGAGGGGTATGCGGTCTACTCCTTCGGTGCGCACTTCGCTGAGGTGCGGGTGCGGGCTGACACGGGCGAGATCCGGGTACCGCGCATGTTCGGCATGTTCTCGGTGGGGCGGGTGGTTAATCCACGCACGGTGCGTTCGCAGTTTCTGGGCGGGATGGTCATGGGTGTGTCGATGGCGTTGCATGAGGAGAGTTTCCGGGATCCGCGCCACGGCCACGTCGCCAACGGGGACTTCGCCGAGTACCACATCCCCACCAACGCTGATGTGGGCGATCTGCGGGCCGACTGGTTGGAGGAGGAGGATCTTCGCGCCACCCCCATGGGTTCGCGGGGCGCGGGCGAGATCGGCATCGTCGGTACGGCCGCGGCGGTGGCCAACGCCGTCCACCACGCCACGGGCGTACGGGTGCGGGACCTGCCGGTCACGGCGGACAAGCTTGTACGTTGACCGGTTCGTGCGGTCGCGGGTCAGGTGCGGGGTGCGCTCAGCAGGGAGGGGCACACGCTGGTGTCCACCCCGGGCGACCACAGCACTGACACGGGTGCGCGGTCGCCGACGTGTACGCCCGCGGCCCGGAGCAGGTCGCCCTCGTACTCCCAGGAGCGCATGCGGTACAGGGGCCAGGGCCGGTGTTCCACCCGGATCCACCAGGTGTGTGCCGCGCGACGGGTGTGCAGGCCCCACCGTGCGGTGACGAAGCGCTCCAGCGGGGACTCGTGGGTCACGCGCTCGCCCGTGGCCGCCCGCCAGCGGCCCCGGGCCCCGTCCCGGGGCAGGCGTCGGCGTACCGCGCCCGTGTGTACGCCGCCCCTGCGGCACAGGGAGATGTCCGACCACATGTAGGGCAGGCCGACCAGGGCTCTGGCGGCCAGAACGTTGTGCGCTGAGTCGGCGTCCATGGACAGGAACACCACGCCCTGGCGTCCGTGTCCGTCCACCGAGTACAGGCGTACGTTGACCTCGTCGAATCCGCCGATGGGGATTCCCGCGGCCGTGGTGGTGGGGACGTGGAAGGCCACGAGTCCGACGTAGGTGGTCCCCTCCATCACGTCGGGGCGGGTGCCTCGGGGCAGCAGCGGGGCCGCTTGTTCGGGTGGGACCGCCCAGTGCGTGAGGACCACGTCGCGCCAGTCCTGCTTGAGCAGCGGCGGCCCGGGCAGGGGCGGTGGGTCGGTGGGAGGCAGCGCTTCCCGGTTCCCGAGCGTTGGTGTCTTCTTCACCGGTTCCTCTCACCCTGCCGGGTACGGGGCGGCCTCCGCCGCCTCGTGGGGATGAGCCCGTGCCCACGGTATCGGGCCGTTCGCGGCGGGGAGGGGCTTCCGCCCGCCCCGTGGCGGGTGGGGCGGGCGGAAGGGCGGTTTCTGGCGGTGGGCTACTCCAGGGTGTCCTTGAGTTTGCCCATGACGCCTTCGCCCTTGGTGGCCTGCGAGGCGCCCTTGGCCGATCCCTCTCCGCCCGGACCGGCGAAGGAGGCGTACAGCTTGGGATCTGGAGGAGGCGCGGAGGCCGGGCCGCCGAGCGGCTGGGGCTGGTCGAGGTAGCGCAGCTCGTGCCGGCCGTCGGGTGCGGGCCTGTTCGACCAGCGGGCCTCGGCGGCGGCCGTGCCGTCGGACAGGCCCCAGATGGTGTTGGCGTGTTCCTGGTTCTCCTCGTCCAGGAGCGCGTTGGGGGCGATCTCGCCCTCGATGCCGTCCTCCTGGAGTTCCTCGATGGCGGCCAGCCACATGTTCTGGTGGACGGTGTCCCGGGCCAGGTTGAACTGGAGCATCGCCTTGACGCCGGGGTCGTCGGTCATGTTGTACAGCCGTGCGGTCTGGAGCCTGCCCTGGGCTTCGGCCGCGACGTTGGCACGGAAGTCCGCCAGCAGGTTGCCGCTGGCCACGATGTACTTGCCGTTCCACGGGGTGCCCCCGGAGTCGGCGGGTACGGCGCCGCCTCCGGCGACGATGGCCTGCTGGGGGTTCATACCGCCCACGATCGCCGCCACCGCGGGGTCCTTGACCGCCTTGGCCACGGTTTCGGCCGGGGCGCCCTCCAGCAGGCGCGCCACCATGGTGGCGAGCATCTCGACGTGGCCGATCTCCTCGGTGGCCACGTCCATGATCAGGTCCTTGTACTTGCCCTCGATACGGCAGTTCCAGCCCTGGAACAGGTACTGCATGGTGACAGTCATCTCGCCGAAGGCG
Source organism: Nocardiopsis sp. TRM 82005 (assembly GCF_056312425.1). Lineage (NCBI taxonomy): Bacteria > Bacillati > Actinomycetota > Actinomycetes > Streptosporangiales > Nocardiopsidaceae > Nocardiopsis > Nocardiopsis sp. TRM 82005. The sequence goes on along the minus strand of NZ_JBWDTQ010000018.1, from coordinate 154,223 downwards.
CCGCCGATGAGTTCTTGGAGTTTGGCCGCGTAGAGCGCGTCGGGTGCCTCGGGTTTGGCCTCGAACTGTAGGTGTTTGGTGTGTCGGAACACGGGTGCGCCTCATCACTGGGGGATGTGGTTTGAACAATTTCTGTTTCGGCCGCTACCCGGGTGCTCAGTGCGTATGCGCGGTTGGGGGAGAGTTGGGTTTTCATGTGCCGCCTCTGTGCCTGCGTGGCGGCTGTGTGGGCAGGAGGTAGGCCGTCAGGGGCTTGTCCGTACGGATCGAGGGAGCGGGGACGACATGCTGGAGGCGCTGGTCCCTCCCTGGCCGCTGGGGTGGAGCGTTGGGCTCTTCGTCCTGGTGGCCGCGGTGACGGTGGTGGCCAGTATCAGGTTGGCGGGGTTGGGTGATGTCCTGGCTGACCGCACCGGGTGGGGTGAGGCGGTCTTCGGCGCGGTCTTCTTCGGTCTGGCCACCTCCTTGTCGGGGATCGTGATGACGGCGGTCAGCGCCTCGGTGGACCAGCCCGGGCTGGCCTACAGCAACGCGGTGGGGGGTATCGTCGCGCAGACGCTCGCGTTGGCGGTCGCCGACTTCTTCCACCGGCGCGCCAACTTGGAGCATGCCGCGGCGTCCTCGGCCAATCTGCTCTTCTGCTGCATGCTGATCGGGTTGTTGGCGTTGGCGCTGCTCACGGCTTTTGGGCCCGATGTGACCGCCCTGGGGGTGCATCCCGCCTCGGTCGGGTTGGTCCTGTTCTACGCGGGCGGGCTCTGGCTGATCCACAAGGAGCACGAGCATCCGATGTGGAGGGCCGTGCGCACGACCGAGACCGTGGTGGATGTTCCCGGCCAAGGCGACGCGGGCGGTCCGGGCGGCGGCGACGGGGCCGGTGCGAGGACCGCCGTGCTGTGGGTGCGTTTTCTCACGGTGGGCGCTGTGGTGGCCGTGGGCGGATGGGCTCTCGCTCGTGCGGCCGCGACGATCGTGGATTCCACGGGGCTCAACGCGGGGTTCGTGGGCGCGGTGGCGATGGGCGCGGTCAACGCCCTGCCCGAGACGGTCGCGGCGGTCGCGGCGGTCCGGCGGGGCGCGATGACACTGGCGGTGGCCGCGGTTATCGGCGGTAACAGTCTGGACGTGCTCAACCTGGCCGTGGGCGACGTCTTCTACCGGCAGGGATCGCTGTTCCATGTCGCCACCACGGACGAGTACTTCCTCACCACCGGGGCGCTGCTGATGACCGTGGTGCTGCTCGCCGGGCTCATCCTGCGCCAGGTGCGCGGTTGGGCCCGGATCGGTTTCGAGGGGGTACTGCTGATCGTGCTCTACGCGGGGATCGTCGGTGTGCTCGCCTTCTGAGGGTGGGAAGCGGCCCGGCCCCCTGCTTCAGCGCACCCGGTGCAGCCGCACCTCGCGCAGGTGCGCGTCCTGGGCGATCGCCGTCATGTAGGTGTGGTGGGGCTGGCGCCGCCGGTCCGTGGGCGATCCGGGATTGAGCAGGCGCGGCCCGCCGGGAGCGGTGGTGTCCCAGGGGATGTGCGAGTGCCCGAAGACCAGCACGTCGCAGTCGGTGAAGCGCGCCTGACAGCGTTTCTCGCGCCCCCGCGCGTCGCCGGTCTCGTGTACGACGGCGAAGCGCACCCCCTCCAGTGTGGGGCGGGCGACCTCGGGCAGTCGTGCGCGCAGTTCGGGGCCGTCGTTGTTGCCGTACACACCGACCAGGTGTGCGGCCCGTGCCTGGAGGCGTTCCAGGCTGGCCAGGTCGCACCAGTCCCCGGCGTGGACCACCGTGTCGGCCCGGTCGACCTCCCGCCACACCTGGTCGGGCAGGTCGCGTGCGCGGCGCGGGATGTGGGTGTCGGACAGGATCAGCACGCGCATGTTCGTAGCGTCTTCCGCTCAGCTTGGCCGTCACGTGGGCGGGACCGGGTCGGCCGGCCACCGGACGCGGTGGGTGGCCGCTATTCGTTGCTGTCCAAGGAGTTGTACCCCTTGGCCCGCTCCTGGCCCGACATGGTGTGGATGGCGTCCATGACGTGGTCGGTGATCACCCGCCGGGCCTTGCCCGGTGCGAGGTGGTCGTAGCCGGTGGAGAAGTCCATCGGTTCGCCGAAGCGGATGGTGAAGGGGTGCGGGCGCGGCACGGAGGCGCCGATGGGCTGTACGTGCTGGGTGCCCGTCACAGCCACCGGCACGACCGGGGCCTTGGACTCCAACGCCAGGTGGGCCACGCCCGTGCGGCCCCGGTACAGGCGGCCGTCCCGGGACCGGGTGCCCTCGGGGTAGACGACGCAGGCCTCGCCCGCGCGCAGCCGGTCCAGCATCATCTCCAGGGAGAGCATGGCGCCGCGTGCGTTGGCGCGCTGCACCGGCATGGCGCCCAGGGAGGAGAACACGGTCTTGGTGAGGCGGCCCTTGACGCCGGTGCCCTCGAAGTAGTCGGACTTGGCCAGGAACCGCACCCGGCGCTGGGTCACCGACAGGGGGATGACGACGCTGTCCACGAACGACAGGTGGTTGCTGGCCAGCAGGACCGGTCCGGTGTCGGGGATGTTCGTGCGGCCTTCGATGGTCGGGCGGCACAGGGTACGGGCGAGCACCGAGGCCGTCTGCCGCAACACACCGTAGAGCACGTGGTCTCCCTCACGAATGGTCAGATGTTGGAGTCCAATGTAAGGGCGACCGGTCGGTAACCATGGCCCGGGCATGGGGATAGTGCTCCAGGTCACCGGGGAGAGGGGGCGGTTTCTGTGCCGGGCGGGTACCGTGTCCTCTTCCTCGGGTGCGCTGGCCGCGGCGGTTCGGGGCCGGGCGTCGGTCAGCCGATGCGTCGCCACTCGGCGTTGGCTCCGCACACCACCAGGCACGGGCGCTCGCCGGGGACCCGTCCCGTCAGCCAGGCGGCGAAGGGCACGGCCGCGGCCGGTTCGGTGGCGATCCGCAGCTCCTCCCACAGCCGCTCCTGTGCTCGGAGGATCTCGGTGTCGCTGACCAGTACCGGGGTTACCGGGTGTTCGCGTAGTACCTCGAAGGGCACCTGGCCCAGGGAGGAGGCGCCCAGCGCGGAGGAGGCCACCGAGTCCACGGAGCCCTCCACGGGGTGGCCCGCGGCCAGTGCGGCGTGCATGCTCTGGCAGCCCTGGGGTTCGGCGCCCACGACCTGGCGTCCCTCCGCTCCCAGGCGCACACCGGCGACCAGTCCGCCGCCGCCCACGGCGACCGCGATGGTGTCGCACTCGGGGGCGTCGGTGGCGATCTCCAGCCCGATCGTGCCCTGGCCGGCGACGACGAGGGGGTCGTTGAAGGCGTGCAGATAGCGCACGCCCTCGGTTTCGGCGCGGGCCTTGGCGGCCTCGGCGGCCTCGGCGTAGTGCTCGCCGACCCGGATGATCTCGGCACCGGTGGCGGCCAGCGGTGTCGCCTTGGCCTCGGGGATCGTCTCGGGGACGTAGACCGTCGCGTGGATGCCGAGCAGGCGGGCGGCCGTGGCCACGCCCAGGCCGTGGTTGCCGCCGGAGGCGGTGATCACCCGGTCGGTGTCCTGTCCGCCCAGGAGGGCGTTGAGGGCTCCGCGCAGTTTGAAGGCGCCCGTGCGCTGTAGCTGCTCCAGCTTGAGCGTCAGCGGCCGTCCGTCGATCTCGGTGTGCAGTACCGGGGTGCGGCGGGCGTGTGGGGCGATGCGTTCGGCGGCGGCACGGACGTCGGTGGCCGTGGGCGCGTCGTGCGTGGTCGTGGGGCTCATGTATCCCACTGTGCCGCTACTACTCGTTAACTTAAAGTTGGGTTTGCTAAAGTTCGTTAAGCGAAACTTTGTGTCAGGTGTCGTTTGTGGGGTGTGGTCGCCGTGTTGGACGCCAACCGGTTGCGTGTACTCGTGGAGATCGCGCACGCGGGGTCGATCGCCGCCGCGGCCGAGCGGCTCTCCTTCACCTCGCCCGCCCTGTCCCAGCAGCTCACCAAGCTGGAGCGCGAGGTCGGCTGCCGTCTGGTCGAGCGCGGCCGTACCGGCGCCTCCCTCACCGAGGCGGGCCGTGTCCTGCTCGAACACGGCGAACGTGTGCTGGGGGAGTTGCGCGACGCGGAGTCGGCTGTGCGCGCCTTCGCGGGAGTGGCCCCCGACCGGTTGTCGCTGGGGGCCTTCGCCAGCGCGGGCCAGGTGCTGCTGCCCGCCACTTTGGCGGCTTTCGGCCACGAGCATCCCCACGTGCGCCTGTCCCTGTCCGACATCGAACCTCCCGGCGGGTACGACCTGGTCACCTCCGGGGAGTTGGACCTGTTGCTGACCCACCGTTATCCGGGTGTGCCCCTGCCCCGTGCGGGAGGGCTGCATCGCGAGCGCGTTCTGGTGGATCCGCTGTTGGCGGTCGCTCCCACCGGCCATCCGATCACCGACCAGGACCTGTCGCTGGCCGATCTGGCCGGGGAGGAGTGGATCTGCGGCGCGCCGGGCATCCACAACCGGATCAGTCTGGACACCGCCGCCGCCGACGCCGGGGTGCGCCTGGACGTGGCCTATGAGACCCGCGACTACGAGGTGGCCCTGGCCCTCATCGAGGCCGGTGTGGGTGTGGCCCTCATCCCGCTCAGCATCCTGGGCTCGGCTCGCCGGGGCGGCTGGGTGAGCCGTCCGCTGCGCGATGCCCGCCTGGCACGGGAGATCTATGCCGTGCACCGGCGCAACCCGCCCGAGCCGGTTCCGGCCATGGTCGCGATCCTGCGCGGTGTCGCCCACCGGGCCCTGGACCCGCGCGGTGCGGCGGTCGACGGGGGCTGAGGGGCGCCCGTCCTCGCCGGGCCGGTCCGTGCCGCGCGGGTGTTCACAGCGGCGGGGCGCCGGGCGGGCTGGGTGCGCTCCACCGGTACAGCAGTGACAGCAACCGCACGGTGAAGCACAGCAGGGCTCCCACCACGGCGATCCATCCCCAGGTCAGGCCCACGATGTAGGCGGCGGCGACCAGGCCCGCACCCAGCAGGGCCGGGGTGGCGTACAGACGTGAGTTCGCGCTGAGCACGGTCGGTACGCGGTTCAGCAGGACGTCGCGGATGGTGCCGCCGCCCACACCGGTGATGACGCCCAGGAGGGTGGCCTGCAGGGGGCCGAAGCCCAGTTCCAGGGCTTTGGTCGCACCGATCACGGCGAACAGGCTCAATCCGGCCGCGTCGAAGACGAGGATCGGTTTGGTCAGGTGGGTGAGCTGGCGGCTGAGGAAGAACGCGGTGGTCGCGCCCAGCAGGGCGGTGCAGATGTAGCGCCAGTCCTGGAAGGTCGCGGGGGTCACGCCGAGCAGCAGGTCGCGGATGACGCCGCCGCCGAGAGCGGTCACCACGCCCAGGGACAGGACGCCGACGATATCCACGCGCGCGGTGCGGATGGCGGTCAGCGATCCGTCGATGGCGAAGGCGAGGATGCCCATGAGGTCGAGGAGGAGGATCAGGGTCTGCGTGGACATACGTGTGCGCCGAGGATGGCGTTTCCTTCCGGGTGGGCCAGTTGGGCCGGATACCGACCGACTATTCCACCACGTCCGAGGCCCTTTCAGCGCCTGTTCGCGCTGTGACGCGCCGCACGGGGGAGGGCGCCCGGATGCGCTTTCGGATCCTGCCCGCCCTTCGGGGACGCGGTGTCGTGGGCTCCGCGTTGGTGGTGCACAACGGCGTGTCGAGCCCTTCCGCGCCCCGGACAGGGGACACGATCGGGGTGATCCACCGGGCTGCGGGCGAAGTGAGGGCGCATGGAGCACATGGACGCGATCGTCATCGGGATGGGGCCGGGCGGTGAGACCGTCGCGGGGCGGCTGCTTTCCGCGGGCATGCGGGTGGCGGTCGTCGAACGCGAGCTCATCGGCGGCGAGTGCGGCTACTGGGCGTGCATCCCCACCAAGGTGCTGCTTCGCCCGCCGGAGGTGCGCCAGGAGACCGAGGGCGCGGCAGGGGTCGCTCGTCCGGACCTGGACTGGCCGCGGCTGCGCGACTACCGGGACCAGATGATCCGCCACCTCGACGACTCCGCGCAGGTGCGGGGGTACCGGGACCAGGGCGCGCTGGTGCTGCGGGGGCCGGGGCGCATCACCGGCCGTGACCCCTGGCGGGTGGTGGTGGGCGAGGCCGAACTCACCGCCGACCACGTGGTCGTGGCCACCGGATCGGCGGCCACGCGTCCGCCGATCGAGGGGCTGGAGGAGCTGGACCCCTCCGTGGTGTGGACCAACCGGGAGGCCGCCACCCTGACCGCCGTTCCTGACCGTGCCCTCGTGGTCGGGGGCAGCGCGGTGGGGGTGGAGCTGGGCCAGTTCCTGGCCCGTATGGGCTCGTCCGTGACCGTCGTTCAGCGCGGTCCCCGCCTGGTGGACCGTGAGGAGCCCCGGCTGTGTGAGCTGATCAGCGACCAGTTCGAGCGCGACGGCGTCACCGTGCACCTGAACACCCAGGTCTCCTCGGTCTCCCGTGACGGCGACGGGGTCGGGGCCGTCCTGGACAGCGGTGAACGTGTGCGCACCGACGTCGTGGTGCTCGCCGCCGGACGCAGGCCCCGCACCGAGGGGCTGGGACTGGAGGAGGCCGGTGCGAAGCTGGAGCGCTCGGCCCTGGTGGTGGACGAGCGCTGTCGGGCGGCGCCGGGCCTGTGGGGGGTCGGTGACGCCACCGGGCGGGCGATGTTCACCCACGTGGCCAAGTACCAGGGGCGCGTGGTCGCCGACAACATCCTGGGCGTCGGCCGGGCCGCCGACTACACGGCCGTTCCGCGTGTCGTCTTCTCCTATCCCGAGATCGCCGGAGTGGGGCTCACCGCGGATCAGGCCCGGGAGCGGGGGATCGACACGGTCACCGCCGAGGCCGACCTGCCCCAGGCCCTGGCCCGGCCCTGGACCTATGACACCGACCCGCGCGGCACGCTGGGCCTGGTGGCCGACCGCGGGCGCGGTGTGCTGGTGGGTGCGTGGGCGTTCGCGCCCATGGCCGCGGAGTGGATCCACACCGCGGCGCTCGCGATCCGTACGGGTCTGCCGGTCGCGGCGCTGGCCGATTCGATCCCGCAGTTTCCCACGTTCAACGAGGCCTACCTCATCGCCTTGGAGGACCTGCGGATGTGAGGCCGACCGGGTGGCGTTCAGCCGTTCGCGGCCAGGGCGGCCTCCTCCTCGGCTTCCACTCCGCGGTTCCACTCGCCCTTGGACGCCTGCCAGCCGTCCTCATCGCGGCCCAGGCGCCAGTAGCCGGACACCGACAGCTGCTCCTTGGGCAGGGCGTGTTCGACGCGCAGCAGGCGGCGCAGGTCACGTACGAAGGCGGCTTCACCGTGCACGAAGGCGTGGACGCGGCCCCCGGCGAAGTCGAGTGCGCGCACGGCGGGGACCAGGGCCGAGCCGACGGTGCGGTCCCCACGGTGCAGCCAGTGCACGTGGACGCCGTCGTGGGCGCTGAGCTCCTGTTCCTCCTCGGGGCCGCTGACCTCGATGAACACGTGGGCGGTGGTGTTGGGCCCGAGCCGTTCCACGGCGGTGGCGATGGCGGGCAGAGCGCTCTCGTCCCCGGCCAGCAGGTGCCAGTCGGCGTCGGGGGCGGGGGAGTATCCGCCGCCGGGTCCCAGGAAGCGCAGCCGGTCGCCCGGTCCGGCCCCGGCGGCCCACACACCGGCCAGGCCGGTGTCGCCGTGGTGGACGAAGTCGAGGGTGAGCCGCCGTGTGCCGGGATCCCAGGCGCGCACGGTGTAGGTGCGGGTGACCGGCCACTTCTCGCGGGGGCGTTCGGCGCGCACGCGTTCCAGGTCGAAGGTTTCGGGGTCCTCCGGCGCGGGTGGCGGGAAGAGCAGTTTGACGTAGCTGTCGGTGTGGCCGTTGGTGGCGAACGCCGAGAGGCCGTCTCCGCCGAGTACGACCCGGATCATGTGCGGGGTGAGCTGTTGGACCGTCTCCACCCGTCCTGTGTGCACGGTCCTGGCCGGCCGTCCCTGCCGTTGAGCCACGGCGTCCCCCTTCTTCCTGCCTGGGTTAGGCAAACCTAAGTTAGACATACCTTAGTGCACAGTGCGCAAAAGGGGCAAAACTTCGTGTTGGCTGCCGCGGGTTACGTGCCGTCCGCCGTGCGGCCTCAGGCGGCGTCCGTGCGGCTTCGGCCGCGGTCCCGGTCGGCCTGGGTGAAGACCGCGTGCAGCCGGTGGTCGTCCTCGGGCGCCCCCGCCCGCAGGGCCGCCAGCCAGGCCGCTCCGCCCACCGTGCACCCGGCCATGGCGATCACGGATCCGGCCGTGCCCATGGCCAGCTTGCGGGTGAGCGCGGACCGTACCGGACCGGACCCCGTCAGCACCCCGCCCGCCAACACCACGGGCAGCCTCTCGCCGGGGGTGCGTACCTGGTGCACCGAATGCGCCAGGTGTCCGGCGGCGGCCTCCACGATCACCTCGGCCGCCGGGTCGCCCAGCATGTGGGCCTCGCTGACCAGTGGTGCGAGTCCGGCGAGCATGACCGGGTCGGCGGAGGTCAGGGTCCGGGCGAAGCCGCGGGCGTGCTCCTCGGGCAGGTGTTCCCCTCCGTCCGTCGGACGCTGGCCCGGGATGACCCTCTTGGCCACCGCGCGCGCCAGCGGGCTGAGCGCGCCGCCCCGGGACAGCTGCCGCGCCGTCTCCCGGGCGGCCTGGTGCCCGATCCAGAACCCCGAGCCCTCGTCGCCGATCAGCCACCCCATCCCGTCCGCCGAGCGGATCCGCCCGCGTCCGTCGATGCGGGTGGCGATCGCCCCGGTTCCGGCGATCAGTACCGTGCCGTCGGCGGTCGGGGTCCCCGAGGCGAAGGCCACCTCGTCGTCGCCGGTGAACACCCCGTGCCCCGGGTCCAGGCCCGCCTCGGCCAGGGCCCGCTCCATCCGCTCGCGTACGCGCCCCTCGCGCAGCGAGGACACACCGGCCAGGCCGACCACGGCGGCGGCCACGGCCTTGCGCGCACACGGTCCCGCCAGGTCCAGGGCGCCGCTGACGGCCTCGGCCAGTTGTCGGGAGGCCCCGTCCGCTCCGTGGGAGTTGGGGTTGGCGCCCCCCGCCCAGGCCTGGCCCAGGCGCTGGCCGGACAGTGTGGTGACCAGCGCGCGGGTGGTGGTGCCGCCGGCGTCCACGCCCAGGACGAGTCTGCTTCGGTCCTCTGGCTGGTCGGTTCGGGCCCGGGGCGAGGAGATCGTAGGTGTCACAGGAAAGAGGTGCCCCGCCGCGCCGCGTGTTACTCGCCCGGGCCGCACGGAAGGGGGCGCGTCGTGGCCGGTGCCGCCCGCACGGCCCCTCGGCGGCCTCTGTATCCCAGGGGCCGCCGGGCACGGCCGCGTCCTCGTCGCCGGCGGGGATGTTGACAGGGGAGCGCCCGATCCCCCACCCTCACAGGTATGGACACCCTCTCGTTGAACCGCCCGACCGCCAACCGGTGGTCCGCACGGGTCGACAGGGTGCGCCGCGGCACGCCGGGACTCATCCTGCGCCGCGGCCGCCTGGGGTCCCCTCCCCGCGGCTGATCCGCGGTTTCCTCGCGCCGGCGCAGCTCGCCGCCCCGCCCGCGGCCCACGTGTGCCCGAAGAGGGCGTTGACGCCCAGCCGCCCGGCTCCTCCACAGCCCCCACGGGCTCGCCGACCGGTGCTCTCACGCGTCAGCGCACGCCCTGGGGCACGTGTGCGCCATGCCATCGGCCATGACCGGTGGCCGGTGCGAAACCCCTCGTTCCGCGATTCTCCCGCCTGCGGCCCCTGCCCGCCCATCCCCGACCCCACCCATGCCCACAGGAAGGTACGCACCATGACAGCGACCATCGAGACCGCCTCGACGGGCCTGCGTGACAGCGCGGCCGTCGACAACGCCCTCGTGGAGGGCCCGCGCACCCTGCGCCGGTTCGCCACGGACGCGGCGTCCCGCCCCTATGAGCTGTTCGAGGTCCGCCCGCTCGGTCCCCTCATCGGCGCCGAGATCCACGGCGTGGACCTGCGGGCGCACATCAGCGAGGAACTGCGTGCCGAACTCCACCGTGCGCTGCTGGAGTTCAAGGTGATCTTCTTCCGCGACCAGCCCATCGACTCCGAGCGTCAACAGGAGATCGCCCGGATGTGGGGCGAGTTGGAGACCAACCCCTTCATCGACCAGGGGGACGACGCCCACATCGCCCGCTTCGCCAAGGGCTCGATGCCGCCCAGCTACGAGAACGTGTGGCACACCGACGTCACCTGGCGCGAAGCACCCGCCCTGGGCGCCGTCCTGCGGCTGGTGGAGGTCCCGCCGATGGGCGGCGACACCCTGTGGGCCGACATGGCAGCGGCCTACGACAACCTGCCCGAGGACGTTAAGGAGCGCATCGAGGGACGCACCGCCGTCCACGACGTCATCCCCGGCTTCGCGCGCTTCCTCGACGAGGACCGGCTCCTGGAGTGGCAGGACCGCTTCCCGCCGGTCGAGCACCCCGTCGTCCGCACACACCCCGAGACCGGGCGCAAAACGCTGTTCGTCAACGTCTCCTTCACGACGCGGATCGTCGGCCTGGACAAGGCGGAGAGCGACGAGATCCTGCGCTTCCTCTTCCAGCAGGCGCACGCCCCCGAGTTCCAGGTGCGCTTCTCCTGGAGGGCGAACTCGATCGCGTTCTGGGACAACCGTGCCACGCAGCACTACGCCGTGAACGACTACTACCCGCACCCGCGTGTGGCCGAGCGCGTGGCGATCGTCGGTGACCGCCCGTTCTAGGTTCTGTCTTCTGGCTCAACCACGAACCAGAGAACACGACCTAGGGGTTCGCCGACGTGTGGCCCCCGCCCGGCCGGGCGGGGGCTCGTCTGCCTCCACCACGGCTCGCCGTTCGGAAAACCACTGGCGTCCGCCGGGGGCGGCTGAGAGGCTCGCACCATGACAGGCGTGCGAGAGTACGGCTCCCTCCGCGGCGACGATGCCCTCTGGACCGTGCGCGGAGGTACGGAGCAGGAACACCCCCAGGCCCTGAGGGTCTTCACTGAGGCCCTCAACGTCTCTGCCCAGGAGGAACTGGACAGAGAGCGAGACCATCCCACGGCCGAGCACGACCGCACCCTGCTCGCACTGGACGGTGACCGGATCGTGGGCACCACCATGGCCCACAGCTTCGAGATGACCATGCCCGGCGGTCCGCGCCCGGTGGCCGGTGTGACGGGTGTGGGTGTGTGGCCCACCCACCGCCGCAGGGGCGTACTCAGCGCGATGATGCGCCGCCAGTTCGCCGACATCCGCGCCCGGGGTGAGAACCTCGCCGTGCTGTGGGCCTCCGAGGGAGGCATCTACGGCCGGTTCGGCTACGGCCCCTCCTTCCAGGAGATGCGGGCGAGCGTCCAACGCGTCCACGCCGCTCTGCGCACCGACGTGCCCCGCGACCCCTCCCTCACCGTTGAACTGGTCGAGCCCGACCAGGCGCGCCAAGAGATGGAACACCTCCACCAGCGGGTCCTTCCCACGCGGGTGGGGCAGTTCCTCCGCGGCGCCAACCGGTGGAGCCTGATACTCAGGGACAAGCCCGGATCCGAGCCCGGGCGGACACGCGTGGCCCTGGTACGCGACTCCGACGGACCCCGGGGATACGCGCTGCACAGGCTCCTCAACGGCCAAGAGGGAGGCTCGCCCCAGGGACGGGTCGTGGTGCACGAACTGCTGACCACCGACCCGGCCGCGCGGGTCGCCCTGTACGAACACCTGCTGGACCGCGACCTGATCGCCGAGACGGTCTTCGGGAGCCTGCCCGAGGACGACGCCCTCACCGTCTTGCTGGCCGATCCCGGGCGCCTGGTCCGGCACGGCTTCGACGCTTTGTGGGTGCGGTTGGTGGACGTGCCCGGGGCCCTGTCCGACCGTCCCTACAACATCCCGGTGGACACCGTGGTGGAGGTCACCGACCGGTTCGCGCCGTGGAACGCCGGCCGCTGGCACCTGAGCGCCGACACCGGCGGAGCCCGTGTGCGGGCCACCGACGCCGCCCCCGACCTCAGCCTGGACGTGTCCCACCTGGGCGCGGCCTACCTGGGCCGTCGCCCTCTGACCGGATTCGTGGACGCGGGAGCTGCCACCGAGCACACCCCAGGTGCGGCCGCCCGGCTGGACACCGCCCTGTACGCTCCGCGCGCCCCCTTCTGCGGCACCGACTTCTGACGAGAATGACACCTACACCACACACACCAGCCGTGGCCGAGACCGCGGCGCAGTTGACAGGCTTCGGAGTATGACAACCAATTCCAGCTCCCATACCGACTGGACCGTACGGGGAACCGACCGCGACGAGCACACCGAGGTGATGCGCGTCGTCGGTGAGGCCCTGCTGTCGTCGGCACCGCCCGAGGAGCGCGAGCGCTACCTCCGCCCCCTGCTCGACGCCGAGGGGTACGACCGTCTCCTGGTGGCCGCGGACGGCGACGAGGTCGTGGGGGCGGTCAACGACTTCGCCTTCGAGATGACCATGCCCGGCGGTCCGCGCCCGGTGGCCGGTGTGACGGGTGTGGGTGTGTGGCCCACCCACCGCCGCAGGGGCGTACTCAGCGCGATGATGCGCCGCCAGCTCGCCGGCATCCACGCGCGCGGGGAGAAGTACGCCGCGCTGTGGGCCTCCGAGGGAGGCATCTACGGCCGGTTCGGCTACGGTCCGGCGGTCACGGAGATGGAGACGAGCGTGCGCAGTCCCCACACCGCGCTGCGCGCCGACGCTCCGGTGGACTCCGGCCTGGAGGTCCGCCTCGCCGACCCCGCACAGGTGCGCCCGGACCTGGAGCAGGTGCACCGCGAGGTCGCCTTCGCCCAGGCCGGCCAGTTCCAGCGTGCCGGGCACTGGTGGGACCGCGTCCTGCGGGACCTGCCCGAGCAGCGCGGCGACAAGGGCCCGCTGCGGGCCGTGGTGGTGAGCGGACCCCGGGGACCCTTGGGCTATGCGCTCTACCGCACGCGCAGCAGGTGGGAGCGGGACGGAGCACACGGCGAGGTGCACGTCAGCGAGGTCAACGCGACTGCCCCGGCTGCCTGGGCCGCCCTGTACGAGCACCTGTTCAGCCGCGACCTGACCAGTGAGGTCGTCTTCGGCTCCCTGGCCCTGGACGATCCGCTGCGTCATCTGCTCGCCGACATGGGCCGGGCGGTGCCCGTGGTCTACACGTCGTTGTGGGTGCGGTTGGTGGATGTGCCCGGGGCCCTGTCGGAGCGCTCCTACACCGTGCCGGCCGAGGCGGTCCTGGAGGTCGCCGACCGGTTCGCGCCGTGGAACGCCGGCCGCTGGCACCTGAGCGCCGACACCGGCGGAGCCCGTGTGCGGGCCACCGACGCCGCCCCCGACCTCAGCCTGGACGTGTCCCACCTGGGCGCGGCCTACCTGGGCCAGAGCACGCTGGGCGGCTACCTGCGCGCGGGGCTGCTCACCGAGCACACCCCGGGTGCGGTGGAGCGCCTGGACGCCGCGCTGCACCGTTCCCAGGCCCCGTTCTGCGGTCTGGTCTTTTGACCGTCCGACGTGCCGGGGCGGTGCTCTTCGGAGCAGCCCCGGCTCCGCGGGCGGGCCTGTGCGGGCGCTGTGACCGCACAGGCCCGCCGGGTCGGCGGTCGGAGGGAGCGGGAGGCCTCCCGCCCGCCCGACGACGGGGCTGCGTCGTCCAGACGGCCGCCACCCGTCCCCGCCGCGCCAGATGCCTTGCGTGTGACACGCGTCACCGGCATCGCCCCGTTCGGCTGTCACATCCGGCCGGGCCGTTCCGTCAGTGCTGTGTAACCACCGACAACGGCAGGGAGCGCACTATGGACGCCCGTCTCAACCTCTTCGGCAACCCGGTCGTGGCCAAGTCCCTGGGGCACGTCGTCTCGGCGAACAAGGTGACCTCGGACTCGACGCTGCCGGCCGCGACGCAGGAGCTGGTGAAGATCCGCGCCAGCCAGATCAACGGCTGCGGCTTCTGCACCGACATGCACACCAAGGACGCCGAGCACTCCGGGGAGACCTCGCTGCGCCTCAACCTGGTCGCGGCCTGGCGGGAGGCCGAGGTCTTCACCGGGGCCGAGCGGGCCGCCCTGGAACTGGCCGAACAGGGCACCCGCATCGCCGACGCGGCCGGTGGTGTCACTGACGAGGCCTGGGGGAAGGCCGCCGAGCACTACGACGATGACCAGTTGGGTGCCCTGGTCTGCCTCATCGCCCTCATCAACGCCTTCAACCGCGTGAACGTCATCGTCCAGCAGCCCGCCGGCGACTACCAGCCGGGCCAGTTCGACTGACCACGGATCCCGAGGGCGGCCTCCAGCCGCGAGGCCGCCCGTGCTCCTCCTTCCCGGCTCCTCCCCTCACAGGCCCTTCAGCGTCTTGGCCAGGAGGTCCACGTCGGACTCGTCGTTGTACAGGTGGAAGGCCGCCCGAAGCCGTCCGTCGCGGACGGCGGTGGCGATCCCGGCCTCGGCCACGCGCTCCACGGCGCCCTCGGGGGCGGGTACCGACACGATGGCCGACCCGGTGGGCTCCATGTCCATGGCTTCGCGGAAGCGGTCGCCCAGGGCGGCGTCGTGCTCGCCGACCGTCTCGATCCCCACCTGCTGGAGCAGGTCCAAGGACTCCTCCAAAGCGATCCAGGCCGACCACACCGGCGGCAGGTCCAGGCGGCGGGCCTGCTCGGCCAGTCGCAGCGGTCCTCCGTACAGCGAACCCCACCGGTCATCGCACGCGTACCAGTTCGCGGCCTGGGGTTCGAGCGCGGTCCGGGCCTCGGGGGTGGCGGTCAGCAGGGCGGCCCCGCGTGTGCCCAGCAGCCACTTGAAGGTGACGCACACCGTGTAGTCGATCCGGCTGGCGTCCAGGGGCAGCCATCCGGCGGACTGGGTGGTGTCCACCAGCAGCCGCGCCCCGTGGTCGGTACAGGCACTGACCAGGTCCTCGATCGGGGCGATCGCGCCGTCGGCCGATTGCACGGAGGAGACGGCCACCAGGTCGGTGTCGGGTCCGACCTCCTCGGCCAGGGCCTCCAGGGGCACCTCGCGCACGCGCACGCCGTGCTCCTGGCGGGCCAGGAAGGGAAAGGCCAGTGAGGCGAACTCGTGGGCGGCGGTGAGCACCCGCGTGCCGGGGGGAAGGCTGGCGGCGATCGTGCCGACGAGTTGGGCGACGTGGGAGCCGATGGCCACGTCGTCGGCGGACACACCGCTCATGCGCGCGTAGGCGGCGCGGACCCTGTCGATCCCGGGGTCGGTCTCGGACGGGGAGAACAGGCCGGAGGCCACCTCGTGGGTGTGCCGTTCCAGGGCCCGCAGCGTTCGGTGGGGCGTCAGGCCGTGCGTGGCGGTGTTGAGGTAGGTGTTCTGGGCACTGAACTGCCGCCGGGCGGAGTTCAGGCGGGCATAGCTGGCGTCGTCCATGGCTCGATGCTCACAGCCGGGGACGGGGCGCTCAAGGTCCATTCCGGTCCGGAGAGGACTGTGTTCGGACCCGCGGGCGGCCTCAGCTGCGGAACTTGGCCTTGGCCTCGGTGGAGCCCGCCATGAGCTTGTTGAGCAGGCGCACGAGCTCTTCGCGTTCCTCGGGTTCGAGGGCGTCGGCCCAGGCGCTCTCGCGCCGGTTGTGCGCGCGAAAGCCGCCGAGGATCGCCCCGTATCCGGCCTCGGTGAGGCTGAGCTGTAGGGCGCGCCGGTCGTGGACGGCGCGCTCGCGCACGATGAGTCCGTCGCGTTCGAGGGTGTTGAGCAGCGCGGACAGGGCGGCCCGGCTCATGCCGGAGATCTCGGCGGTGGTCTTGGCCTCCATGGGGCCGGCCAGCCACAGCGCGAAGATCACCCTGAATCCGGGCCAGGTGAGTCCGCGTGGGCGGTGGACGGAGGACTCCAGGTCGTAGATCACCATGCTCGTGGCCCTGTTGAGGGTCAGGACCATGCGCATGGCGTCGGTGTTCACCGAGGGCAGTTCCTGTTCGGCCTTGCTTACCGCGTAGTCCACGAATGACCAGAAGGTGAGATCGCTGGGGGGTGCGGTGTTGTGGGTCACGCGCACCACCCTAGCGCCCGAAGTTTCTCCGCCTGGACGCCCGCTGTTCGCAAGCCGTCGGCCCCCTGCGCCTTGAGGACCACCGGACCGGTCACGCCCCGGGTGCGGCCGGGATCGGGGTAGCCTGCTCCTGTGATCTGTATCACGTAACAACCGGTCCCACGCCTCTTGGTGCTGTGGCTTGGGGCACGTTATGGTCAGAATCATCAAACCTTTGATCAATTGGGCGGGGTCCGCCGCCCGGAGCGAGTGAAGGGTCCTTCGACCATGGCAGCCAAGCCGTTCGCCTCATCCGCCGACACCGAGGCCAAGCAGCAGACCCTGGAGGTCCTGGCCGACGGTGTCTACGCTCTGACCGCCGAGGGCGACCCCAACGTGGGCGCCATCGAGGGCGAGGACTTCCTCGTGGCCTTCGAGGCCCTCGCCACCCCCGCCGCCGCACGCGACTGGCTCACCGTGCTGCGCCAGCACACCGACAAGCCCATCCGCTACCTGGTGCTCTCGCACTACCACGCGGTCCGCGTCCTGGGCGCCAGCGCCTTCGACGCCGAGATCGTCCTCACCCACGAGAAGACCCACGAGCTCATCCGCGAACGCGGCAAGGAGGACTGGGCCAGCGAGTTCGGCCGCATGCCCCGCCTGGCCAAGGACGCCGACTCCGTGCCCGGCCTGACCTGGCCCACCCAGACCTTCGCCGACCGCACCACCATCGACCTGGGCGGCGACCGCGGCGAACTGGTCTTGCAGTACTTCGGCCGCGGCCACACCGAGGGCGACATCGTCGCCTGGCTGCCCAAGCACAAGATCCTCTTCGCGGGCGACCTCGTCGAAGCCCAGGCCGCCCTCTACACCGGCGACGCCTTCCACCACGACTGGGCCGGGGCCACCCTGGACGGGGTCAAGGCCCTGGGCGCCGAGATGCTCGTCGGCGGGCGCGGCGCCGTCAGCCGCGGCCGCCAGGAGGTCGACGCCGCCATCGAGCAGACCCGCGGCTTCCTCGACGTCATGATCCGCGAGGTCGGCGCCGTCCACGGCCGCGGCGGCACCCTCAAGGAGGCCTTCGACGCCACCCACGCCGCCCTCGTCGGCGACTACGGCCACTGGCCCATCTTCGAGCACTGCCTGCCCTTCGACGTCTCACGCCTGTGGGACGAGTTCTCCGGCATCGAACGCCCCGTCATCTGGACCGCCGAGCGCGACCGCGAGGTCTGGGACCAGCTCCAGAACTGACCCGCCCCGTCCACCCTCCTTCTCCCGTCCGCGCCCGTACGGGGCGCCCACGCCGAACGGAGCCACCACATGCACCCCCCTGCTCCACGCACCCCCGCCGACCCCGGCGCCGAACCGGTCCTGGTACTCGGCGCGGGGCCGGTCGGCCAGACCGCGGCCCTGCTGCTGGCCAGGCGCGGCGTCCCCGTACTGGTCGTGGACGAGCGCCCCGAGCGCGACGCCGTCGGCTCCAAGGCCATCTGCCAACAGCGCGACGTGCTCGACGTCTGGGACTGGCTGGGTGCCGGCACCATCGCCCAGGAGGGGCTGACCTGGGACACCGCACGCACCTTCTACCGCGAACACGAGCTGTTCAGCGTCCACCTCGCCGACCCGGGTGCCTCGCCCCTGCCCCCGTTCGTCAACATCTCCCAGTCCCGCACCGAGGAGGTACTCGACGAGCGCATGGCCGAGGCGGGCGTGCCGGTCCTGTGGAACCACCGGGTCACCGGCCTGACACAGGACGAGCGCGGCGTCACCGTCGAATGCGACACCCCCCGGGGCCCGGCGCTCCTGCGCGGCTCCCACGCCCTGTCGTGCCTGGGCGCCCACGGCGGCGTGGTCCGCGAGACACTCGGCCTGACCTTCGAGGGCACCACCTTCGACGACCGGTTCCTCATCTGCGACATCCGCGCCGACCTCACCGGATGGGAGCGCGAGCGCCGCTTCTACTTCGACCCCGAGTGGAACCCCGGCCGCCAGGTCCTCATCCACCCCTGCCCTGACTCGGTCTACCGCATCGACTGGCAGGTCCCCTCCGACTTCGACCTGGCGGCCGAGGAAGCCAGCGGCCGCCTGGAGGACCGTATCCGCCAGATCATCGGCGAGCGGCCCTACGAGATCGTCTGGCACTCGGTCTACCGGTTCCACACCCGCGTGGCCGAGCGCATGCGCACGGGCCGCGTCCTGCTGCTCGGCGACAACGCCCACCTGGTCGCCCCCTTCGGAGCACGCGGCCTCAACTCCGGCGTCCAGGACGCCGAGAACGCCGCGTGGAAGCTCGCCTACGTCCTGGCGGGGTGGGCGGGGGAGGAGCTGCTGGAGAGCTACCACGCCGAACGCCACGCCGCGGCCCTGGAGAACGCCGACGTCACCAGCGCCACCATGCGCTTCCTCGTCCCCCACGACGATGAGGGGCACCGCACCCGCGTCACCGTGCTGGAGCGGGCCCTGACCGAGAAGGCAGCCCACGCACGGGTCGACTCCGGGCGCCTGGCCGAACCGTTCTGGTACACCGACTCGGCCCTGACCACCCCCTGCCCCGAACGCCCCTTCGGCGGGCGGCCCCCACGCGGACAGCCCCCCGTCCCCTGCCCCGGGGTGATCCTGCCCGACGCCCCCGTCAGCCTCCCCGGCGAGGACGCACCCACCCGTATCCGCCCGCTGCTGCGCCAGGGCCTGACCCTGCTGGTGGGCACCGCTCCCCAAGGCCGCGATCCCGACGTCTTCCTGGGGAGAGTCCGCGCCGCCGCGTGCGAGGTCACACGCGCCCCCGTCACCGCCCTGTACCTGGACGGGGCCGACGCCACCGGTGCGCTCACCGGCGCCCTGGCCCCCGAGCCCGGCCAGGTGTGGCTGGTCCGCCCCGACGCCCACGTGGCCGCCGTCGTCGCGGGCGAGGACCCCGCCGCCGTACGCGCGGCGGTGCGCACCGCGCTGGGGCTGGCCGGCGCCCCCGCACCCGACACGGACGCACCCGGCGACGGATCCCTCACGACCACCTGACCCAGCCCGATCCCACACGGAAGGGAGAACAGCGCCATGGCCTACTACCGCCGGGTCGGCGAGGTGCCCCGCACCCGCCACACCCAGCACCGCAACCCCGAGGGCGGTCTGTACTACGAGGAGCTGATGGGGGAGGAGGGCTTCTCCTCCGACTCCTCGCTGCTCTACCACCGAGCCATCCCCTCGGCCATCGCCGACGCCGCCGAGTGGCGGGTCCCCGACCAGACCCGCACCCGCAACGCACCGCTGGTGCCGCGCCACCTGAAGCTGCACGAGCTGTTCCCCGGCCAGGAGTGGAAGGCCGCCGACGTCGTGGAGTCGCGTCGCCTGGTCCTGGGTAACGACGACGTGCGCATCTCCTACGTCGTGGCCGGAGCGCCCTCCGAGCTCTACCGCAACGGCATCGGCGACGAGTGCGTGTACGTGGAGTCGGGTACCGCACGTGTGGAGACCGTCTTCGGCCTACTGGAGGTCGGACGGGGCGACTACGTCATCCTGCCCCGGGCCACCACCCACCGCTGGGTGCCCACCGGAGAGGAGCCGCTGCGCGCCTACGTGGTGGAGGCGGGCAGCCACATCACCCCGCCCAAGCGCTACCTGTCCCGCTACGGGCAGCTGCTGGAGCACGCGCCCTACTGCGAGCGCGACCTGCGCGGCCCCTCCGAACCGCTCCTGGCGGAGGGCGAGAACGTCGACGTGCTGATCAAGCACCGCGGCGACGGACCCGGAGGGATCTCCGGCACCCGCTACACCTACCCCACCCACCCCTTCGACGTCGTGGGCTGGGACGGGTGCCTGTACCCCTACGTCCTCAACATCGACGACTTCCAGCCCATCACCGGCCGCGTCCACCAGCCGCCGCCCGTCCACCAGGTGTTCGAGGGCCACAACTTCGTCATCTGCAACTTCGTGCCGCGCAAGGTGGACTACCACCCCGGCGCCATCCCGGTGCCCTACTACCACTCCAACGTCGACTCCGACGAGGTCATGTTCTACTGCGGTGGCGACTACGAGGCCCGCAAGGGCTCCGGGATCGGCCAGGGATCCGTCTCCCTGCACCCGGGCGGCCACTCCCACGGCCCGCAACCCGGCGCCTACGAGCGCAGCATCGGTGCCGAGGCCTTCGACGAACTCGCCGTCATGGTGGACACTTTCCGCCCGCTCGACCTCGGTGAAGGCGGCATCGCCAGCGACGACGGCGCCTACGCCTGGACCTGGGCCGGCGGACGGAGGGAGCAGCGGTGAGCACGGCACTGTACCGCGGGCTCTTCGACGACGCCGCGCTCTTCCCACCCGGCAACGCGCCCATGGGCGGGGCACTGCCCGACCACCGCGTGCACCGGGCGGGCCCGCGCGCCGAGTACGTCGGCCCGCTCCTGGTGTCCGACGCCCGCGTGGGCGAGCTGCGCGCCGTCCTGGCCAGGGAGGAGGACGGCCGCGAACCACTCGCGGTCGTGGTCACCGTTCCCGGCGGGGCCGACGGCGTGGCGGCCGCGGTGGAAGCGGTCCTGGCCGACCCGGCACTGCGCCTGACCGGGGTGGAGGCCGCCGCGGGGCCCGGCGCCGCCACGGCCGTGGCCGAGCGGTTCGACGCCCACCTGCCCGTGGGGGTCCAGGGATTCGTGGAGGTCTCCCGCCAGGGTGATGTGCGCGCTGACCTGCGGGCGCTGGCCGGCACCGGCCACAACGCCAAGTTCCGCACCGGCGGGCTCACCCCCCAGGCACACCCCGACGAGGAGGAACTGGCCGCGTTCCTGCACGCGGCCGTGGAACTGGAGCTCTCCTTCAAGTGCACGGCCGGACTGCACCACGCCGTCCGCCACACCACCGTCGAGGGGTTCGAACAGCACGGCTTCCTCAACGTGCTCCTGGCCACCGCCGTCCTGATCGAGGGCGCCACCGAGCGGGAGGCCGCCCACGTGCTGGCCGACCGCGACGGCCCGCGCCTGGCCGCGCTGGCCGCCAAGATCACCGACGCCGAGGCCGAACGGGTGCGCCGCCACTTCCGCTCCTTCGGCACGTGCAGTGTCACCGAGCCCCTGGAGGACCTGGTGGTCCTCGGAGCACTGCACGCATCCCGTACCCGCTGACCCACCCACTCCCAAGAAAGCGAACGCCATGCCCGACAGCTGGCTCGACCTCGCACCGGACGCGCAGTTCGGCCTGGCCACCCTGCCCTACGGGGTGTTCAGTACCGACGCCGACCCCGCCCCGCGCACGGGCGTGGCCGTAGGCGACCACGTCCTGGACCTGGGCGCCGCGGCCCGCGCGCTGGACGCGCCCTTCGCCGAGACCGTCTCCGGCCCCAACCTGGACGGCCTCCTGGCGGCCGGGCGCACGGTGTGGGACGAGGTGCGCGCGGCCCTGACCGACTGGTTCACCGCCCCCGCCCACGAGGCCGGGGTGCGCCCGCACCTGGTGGAGCGCTCCGCCGTACGCATGCACCTGCCCTTCACCGTCGCCGACTACGTGGACTTCTACGCCTCGGAGCACCACGCCACCAACGTGGGCCGCATCTTCCGCCCCGAGCAGGAGCCCCTCACCCCGAACTGGAAGCACCTGCCCATCGGCTACCACGGCCGCGCGGGCACCGTCGTGGCCTCGGGCACCGACATCGTGCGCCCCACCGGCCAGCGCAAGCCGCCCACGGAGCCCGCCCCGGTCTTTGGCCCCTCGGCCCGTCTGGACATCGAGGCCGAGGTCGGTTTCGTCGTCGGGACGCCCAGCGCGATGGGTGACCGGGTCGGGGTGGACGACTTCGCCGACCACGTCTTCGGGGTGTTCCTGCTCAACGACTGGTCCTCCCGCGACCTCCAGGCCTGGGAGTACGTGCCGCTCGGCCCGTTCCTGGGCAAGTCCTTCGCCACGTCCGTCTCGCCGTGGATCGTGCCCGTGTCCGCCCTGGAGTCCGCCCGGGTGGAGCAGCCCGCCCAGGACCCAGAGCCGATGCCCTACCTCAAGGGGTCCCAGCCCTGGGGCCTGGACCTGCGCCTGGAGGTCCGCCTCAACGGGCACGTGGTCTCGAACCCGCCCTTCGCCCAGATGTACTGGACGGCGGCCCAGCAGCTCGCGCACATGACGGTCAACGGGGCCTCCCTGCGCACCGGCGACGTCTACGCCTCGGGGACCGTCAGCGGCCCCGAGCCCGGCCAGCGCGGCTGCCTGCTGGAGCTGACCTGGAGCGGCAAGGAGCCACTGCGCCTGCCCGACGGTAGCGAGCGCGCCTTCCTGGAGGACGGCGACGAGGTGACCATCACCGCCACAGCCCCCGGCCCGGACGGGACCAGGGTCGACTTCGGCGAGGTGAGCGGCAGGATCCTCCCGGCGCGGTAGTCAGAGGTACCTGACGGTTTCCGGGCCCGGTCGCGGTCCGCCACAGGCGGTCGGCGGCCGGGCCCGCATCGTGCCGCTCCCACGGTGGTCCCGTCGCCGGCTCAGCCCCGAGGAGCGCGCCGGCCCGCTCCTGGGCCGGGGAAGCTGGCTGCCCGCGCGGAGCCAGAGGCGGAGGGCGTCCTCGCCGCCGCGATGCGCTGCCCCTCCGCCTCTCTTCGGCCCTTCGCTTCGACGGAGGGCCGTTTTCATGGTTGAACGGGAAATCCAGGCCATTCCCTGTTAGGCGGCTTCTCGGAAAAAGCGGAGAATTCGGGTTGCTGGCATGTGTGGGATTGAGTGAAAAACCTGCGCACTCGTGTTCGTTGCGCTAGCTTGATTCCTGAAAAGAAAAATCCCGGTCGGTGCGGACAACACTGAGCCGGGATTTGGTCGACGCATGCGTGAACAAGCATTCGACCGTGCCACCTGCCTGTACCTACCCTCAGGCCCTCAGGAAGGCGACCCGTTATGGAGTCTAGCTCTTCCGGCCCCTGTGCCACCACCGAACGCCGTGATTCGGCCAGGTTTTTCGGTCCGTACGAACGCCCTCGCAAGTCCATGAAGGGCATCGGGTTCATACCGGACATCTGGGTCAATAAGGCCCGCGAGGCCGGGCTCTTTCCCAGCCCCCGTTCCTTCATCGTCGCCGGGATCGTCGCGTGCGCCGCCGACCTCGACGGGCGCTGGTGCTTTCTGTACCTGGACAACCTGGTCGACCGGTCCGGCGGACTGCTCAGCCTCTCCGGGGCCAAGCGCGGTATCAACGACCTCATCGGCGCGGGGCTGCTCCGCGAACTCACGCCTCACGAAGCCAGTGCCTTCTTCTTCGGGGGGCTGGTGAGGGGAATCCGCTCCCTGGACTGTCTGCCTCTCGTCCTCGAACTGCTGATCCCGGCCGAGGACTTCCTCGATCCGGTGCGCGAGGAGATCAACGCCGTCCGCTCGGCGCTGGGGGAGGAGCCCCTGGACGAGACCACCCGTCCTCGCCTTCGGAAGGTGGCGACGGTTCAATCTGACCCCGGCGGCAGTTCATGTTGGCCCACATACCCGTCTCCCACTCACCTTCCTCCAAACGAGCCCCCCGGTTCCGTCCGGGGAAGCTCAACCACAGGGGAAGAAGCCGCGCCAACGCCGGCGGAGGGGCCCCACGGCCGGATCGCCCGCGTCCCGAACCGCCTCCTGCTCGACCCCGCCGCCGACCGTGCCGCCCTGTGCCGGGCGGTGGACGACCTCGCCCGCCAGGGTCTGTGCATCGCGGCCCTGACCGCGCTGCTGCGGGGCGTTGAGCACCTGGGCAGGCCCTATCCGGCGCTGATGAGCCGCCTGCGCGACCTGGACGCGGCCCGGGCCTTCCTGGGCGGGGCCCTGGGGCGGGGCGTGAGCGCCCCGGGGCGGCCGACCATCCCGCGGCCCCGCGCCGCGGGGGAGGAATCAGACCTCTTCGGCCGAGTCCCGGAGTTCGACGTGGACGGGCGCGGTACCGCCACACGCACCTGCCCCGACCACCCCGGTGTGCGCAACGTGCCCGGGGGCGCCTGCCGGGCATGCGGCAACCCCTGCCGGCGGGTGCCGAACGAGCTCCTGCACCCGCCGGCTCCGCCCTCAGCGCCCGAATCCGGCGGGGGGAGGGGAGGCCCCCGGTGTCGAGGAGCTGACGGGGGAGGAGCCCTCCGGCCTCGCCCCGGCCCTCACCGAGCGCATCCTGGCGTCCCTCACGGCCAGTGTGCCGACCGCCGCCGACGGACCCGCCGAGGAGGCCGAACCGGCGCATCCGCCCGCACGGCGGGCGATCATCGACGGCATCCGCCAACGGCTCGTCGCCTGACCGAACCACCAGAACAAAATCTATGTTGTAAAGGTGGCGGTTAGGTTCATACCAAACTGGCCGCCGCGCTCGCCGGCACGGCTCCCGCCCCCCGCGTATCCCCCTGGTACGGCTACTCCCCGCTGGACCCGGCCCACCTGGCCGGTAGCGACGGGATCGTGTTCGCCAAGGACGTGCCGCGGAGGTAGTGCCACCGCCAGCGCGCCCGTTCCGGCCTCCCCGAGGCAGGGCAGGCCGGAGCGCCTCCGCGCCCGGGCCTATCCGGTCCGTGCGCCCAGGGCGCGCAGGAGGTAGGGCAGCAGCCGCTCGGCCATATCCGTGCCGGGCTGGGACCCGGGCTCGTGCGGGATGAGGAAGGTGTGGCTGACCATCGGGCCGATCACCATCTCACCCACCACCAGCGGATCCTGCCCCGGCGGGATCTCGCCCCGGTCGGCGGCCCGCGCCAGGAGCGCCTCGACGCGGGTCTGGAGCGGTAGGACGAACTGCTCCATGAGTACGTCGGCGAGCGCCTGGTTGTGCGCGGCCTCGCCCAGTACGGCGCGCAGCAGGCGCCCGGAGGGGCCGTCCAGGGCGGCGGCCTTGTCGTGCAGGAGGGAGGCCAGGTCCGAGGCCAGGCTCCCGGTGTCGTGGTCGGGGCCCAGTTCCTCGGCCCAGGCCTGGGAGGCTCCCAGGACCAGGTCCTCCTTGGAGCGCCAGCGCCGGTAGAGCGTGGCGGTGGAGACACCGGCCCGTCTGGCGACGGCGGCCGTGGTCAGGCCGCTGTAGCCGTGCAGCCGGAGTTCGGCGAGGGTGGCGTCCATCAGCGCGCGGTCCCGGCTGGCGTCGCGTGGCCTTCCACGGTGGGGGGTGTGCGGCGCGTCCGGCAGATGGTCCGTGGTCATGTTCGGGATCCTATGCCAGCCCCTCTTTTGAAACGAAAGTGTTTCGTTTAACATCACCCCATGACGAACCCCTCCAGCGCCCGAACTGTCGAGGACACCGCTCCGCAGGGCGGTGAACCGCTGACCCTGACCACCGAGATCCCCCCCGTCGTCGCCCGCCTGCGCGCCGCGTTCGCCTCCGGTCGCACCAAGCCGATCGCCTGGCGCCGCGCCCAGCTGCGCGCGCTGCGCCGCCTGCTCACCGCGGAGCGCCCGGCCCTGGAGGAGGCTCTCAAGGCCGACCTGGGCAAGAGCCCCGTCGAGGCGCACACCACAGAGATCGGTTTCGTGGTCAACGAGATCGACCACACCCTCAAGCACCTGGCCTCCTGGCTGCGCCCCCAGCGGGTGCCGGTGCCCCTGTCCCTGGCTCCGGCCAAGGCGCGCCGTGTGCGCGAGCCGCTCGGCACCGTGCTCATCGTCTCGCCGTGGAACTACCCGGTGAACCTGTCCCTGGCGCCCCTGGTCGGTGCCATCGCGGCGGGTAACGCCGCCCTGGTCAAGCCCAGCGAGCTCGCCCCCGCCACATCCGCCGCCCTGGCCGCGTTGGTGCCCCGCTACCTGGACGCCGAGGCCGTCGCGGTCGTGGAGGGCGGGATCCCCGAGAGCACCGCCCTGCTGGAGGAGCGCTTCGACCACATCTTCTACACCGGCAACGGCGCCGTCGCCCGCATCGTCATGGCCGCCGCCGCCAAGTACCTGACACCCCTCACGCTGGAACTGGGCGGCAAGAGCCCGGTCATCGTCGAGCCCGGCGTCGACCTGGCCACCACGGCCCGCCGCCTGGCCTGGGGCAAGTTCACCAACGCCGGGCAGACCTGTGTTGCACCCGACTACGTGCTCGCCGTCGGCGACACCGCCGAGCCCCTCCAGCGGGAGCTGGCCGCCGCCATCACCGAGATGTTCGGCGACGACCCGGCCGACAGCGCCGACTACGGGCGCATCGTCAACGAACGCCACTTCGACCGGCTCACCGCGCTGTTGGAGAGCGGCACCGTGGTCGCCGGCGGCCGACACGACCGTGGAAGCCTCTACCTCGCCCCCACCGTTCTGGGAGAGGTGGAAACGTCGTCCCCGGTGATGGCCGAGGAGATCTTCGGTCCGATCCTGCCGGTGCTCAGGGTCCCCGACCTGGACGCGGCCATCGCCTTCGTCAACGGGCGCGACAAGCCGCTGGCGCTGTACGGCTTCACGGACTCGGAGGAGAGCAAGCGCCGCCTGACCACCGAGACCTCCTCCGGCGGTCTGGCCTTCGGCCTGCCCATCGCCCATCTGGCCGTTCCCGACCTGCCCTTCGGCGGTGTGGGTGATAGCGGTATGGGCGCCTACCACGCCGCGGCCTCGGTCGAGACCTTCTCGCACACCAAGTCCGTGCTGGACAAGTCGCTGTTCATGGACACCATGAAGGTCGCCTACGCGCCCGTCACCGACCTCAAGGAGAAACTGCTGCGCAGGCTCCTTTGACCGCCGGTCAGGAGAGCTGGGCGTCGGTGTACACGTCGCCCGGCTCCAGGCCCGCGGCCCCGAAGACGTCGGTGACCGTGACGAAGTGGTAGCCCTGCCGGTGCAGTCCGGCCAGGACGGCGGGGACCGCCTGTACCGACGTTTCGTGGATGTCGTGGAAGAGCACCACGCTGCCCGGCACGGTGTGGGTCAGCGCGTGCTCGCTGACGATGCCGCTGTCGCGGTTCTGCCAGTCCAGTGTGTCCACGTCCCACAGGATGAACGGCTGGTCCACCGATCGGCGTGCCGTGCCGTCCAGTGACCCGTAGGGGGGCCGGATGGTGGGCGGGGAGAAGCCGGTCAGCTCGCGCACGGCCTCGTTGGTGCGCTTGATGTCCTTGCGGATCTCGGTGCTCGACATCTTCGCCAGGTCGTCGTGCTTCCAGGTGTGGTTGCCCAGTTCGTGTCCCTCCGCGGTCATGCGCCGTACCGGGTCGGGAAACTCCTCCACCAGCGACCCCAGTACGTAGAAGGTGGCGTGCGCGTCGTACTCGGCCAGGATGTCGAGCAGCGTCTCGGTGTGCTCGCCGGGTCCGTCGTCGAAGGTCAGCGCCACGCACCTGAGCCGTGCGCAGTCCAGGGTGTGTCCGTCGGGGCCGGGCTCACCGTCCAGTGGCAGCTCCTCGTCTGCGCTGTTTCCCGACAGTGCGGCCTCCCGTGCCCGATAGCCCAGCTCGGAGAGCATCTCCTCGGCGTCCTCGGGATCCACGGCCACCAGCACCTCGTTGACCCGGCCCGCCGAGGGGACTTCGGAGGGATCCATTCGCACGGCCAGGCCGCCCGCCGTGCTGAACGCCAGGTCCTCCAGCGGCGAGTCCGTCCAGCGCCCGGCTGCCTTGCGGTCCTGCTCGGCGTCGTTGTCGGGGGCGCCCGCCTCCACGGCTTCCTCGCCGCCCCGGGCGACCTCGCCGACCGGTCCGGGCAGCTGCTGCCGGGGAATGTTGTACCCGTCTTGCAGTACCTCGGCGAGCGCCAGGTGGGCCTGCTCGATCGCCTCCTCGTCCCGGAACAGCGACGTCCACGGCAGGACCTCGCCGTTTTCGGCGTCGTACCACAGGGTGCTGGCCTCGAAGGTCTGGTCCCTTCCGGCCGAGGCGGTCGCGGTCAGCCGTACCCCCACCACGTCGGGGGAGGCGGCCAGGATGGTCACGTCCTGGTGTAGCTCGGGCGTTCCCCGCTCTGGGAGCTCGTCGAGGAAGGCCGTCTGCCGCTCGGCCATGCGGGTGCGGGTCTCCACCGTCAGCGGGTGCGCCTCGCCCAGCACCGGGTAGCGGTAGCTCACCACGCTGTGGTCGGTGGCCACCGTCACCGTGGGTGCCTTCAACCCGGCCATGTCGTCGGTGGAGGTCCGGACCGCCTCGGCGTAGGGCAGGGCCTGTTCCATGGCATGGCAGCCGGGGACCAGAATGAGGCACAGGGCAGCACTGACGGAGATTTTTCGTCGCAGAGAGGTGAGAGCCACGAGGGGACCATATCCGAGCAACTCGTTCCCGCGTGAATCGCCTCGCAGCGGGTCCGTCACCCTCGGTGTTCGGAAGAGGCGCGGGGGTGCCCGAGTGAACCTGGGACACTGGCGAGGCGTCACACTTCTCCGGGGCACTCGCCCCCGGACTCCCCCGAAAGGCATTCATGAGTTATGGTCCCGGAACCGGTGGCTACCTTCCTCCCGAGGGAAACAGCGGCGGCTATCCTCCCCCTCCCGGGGACGGCGGCAGCTACCCTCCTCCGCCGCCACCTGGGAGCGGCGGCAACTACCCCCCTCCGCCCCCGGGAGGCTGGTACGGCGGCCCCGGCTTTCAGCCGCCGCAGCCCGCGAACCAGGGCTCGGCCGTCGGCGCGCTCATCGCGAACGTCGTCGGCCTGTGCATGTGCTGGGCCGTCGCGATCGTCGGCGTCATCCTGGCGATCATCGCCCTCACCATGACCAGCAGCAATCCCCAAGCCGCCAAGACCTGCACCATCATTTCCTGGGTGCTCTTCGGCGTCGGGGCCGTCTTCTGGGTCGTGCTGTTCCTCCTCTACGGCGCGATGGGCATCTTCTCCGTCTTCGAGGAAACTTCCACCTACACCTGATGACGGTTTCCGGTGCCCCGGCCGCCGTCGCGGCCGGGGCACCCGTCGGCCTCCGCGCGACGGGGGCCGGGGGAGCGGGCTACTCCTCCACCGGCGCCGTGTCCTGCGTTTCCGCCTCCGCCGCGGCGGAGGCCACGGCCGCCACGATCAGGCGGACCTGGGCCAGGACCGCGGTGTTCTCGCCCGCCCCCGCCACCTTGGGCAGGTGCACGTGCCCGGCCAGGCCCCTTCGCCCCGCCCGGTCCCGTAGCAGAGTGTTGCGGTAGGCGATCTCGTTGGACAGGTAGTCCCCGCCGCCTCCGCACCGTGCGGCCGAGCCCTCGGTGGGGCCGTCCGGGCGCACCACCGCTTCACCGCCGTCCGCCGGGACCTCGCTCACCTCGGTGTTGACCACCACCGGGTGGGGGTCCTGTTCCGCCGCTGCCACGATCTGCTCGTGGGGAAGCGAGGAGCGCGTCCACTCCGGGGCGCCCGGCAGCGGGATCCGGCCCGTGCGTGACACGCGCAGGTTGTCCTCGCCCCCGCCGCGCCAGACGCCGTTCCACACCTCCAGGTCGAAGCGGTCCGGCCGGCCCCGGCTGAGCGTGAGGACCGCGTCCGCGCGCTCGTGCAGGCCGGCCAGTGCCTCCTCCACCAGGCCCGCGTCGAAGTCCGCCCAGCGCACCGGGAACACGGCGGTGCGTACCACGGCGGTGCGCCCGCCCACGGGGAACGTCCATCCGTTCAGGTCCAGCGCCGCTGCCCCGGACGGGTTGGAGCACGCCGGGTCATCGTCCAGTTGGAAGGGGTCGAAACCAGTCACGACCACCCGGATCCACCGGTCGCCCGGTGGGAAGTCGAGGTCGGCGATACCGCGCGAGCCGCTCTCCAACAGGTGCAGCAGGTCGGCGTGCTCGGCGTCGGACAGGGCGAAGCCCGGCCGCCAGGACCGCAGCCGGGCGGCCAGCACCAGCCGCGCCCAGTACAGGGGGCGGTCGTCGATACCGTCGCGGGCGGCCTCCGTCCACAGCCGGGAGGCGTGTGCGGCGACCACCTCCCGGGCTTGGGCGAGGTCGCCGCTCGCCCGCAGGTCGGCGCTGAACAGGGGATCGGCGGCGCCGAAACCGGAGCGGGTCAGGATCGTGCGCGGCTCGGCGAGTCCGGCGCGGTCCTCTTCGGGGGTGGTGTGGTGATGCACGGGGTCGCTGTCTTCTCAAGTGTGTTCGGTGGCCGCTGGGGGAGGGCCAGCAGAGTCTAACGCCGCCCTGTTCCGGCCGTTGCGGCGGAGTGTGGCGCTGCCTGGGAGTAAGACGCCAGGGCTGGACCGGCGGGGCCGGACTTGGCAGTGTGTGTAGTGACCGCTGCCCCTCTCAACGGAGAGAGAAACACATGAGTACTTCCGCCCTCCCCGACACCGGGGTTCTCGCCGAGCGCGCGCGGGCCGCTCTGGAGCGGTGCCGCCTCGACCGGCCGCGCGAGCCGGCCGGGGCCCTCGGCGCGGCCAGGACACCCATCACCGGGCAGGAGCTCTTCCCCCTGGACCATGACGACGCCGCCTCTGCGGAGAGGGCCGTCACCACGGCCCACGAGGCCTTCACCTCCGTCTGGCGTGACACCCCCGCCCCCGTGCGCGGGCAGCTCGTCCACCGGCTCGGTGAGCTGCTGCGCGAGCACAAGGCCGACCTGGCTGAGCTGGTGACCATCGAGGCGGGCAAGATCGGCTCCGAGGCCCTGGGCGAGGTCCAGGAGATGATCGACATCTGCGACCTGGCCGTGGGCATGTCCCGGCAGTTGTACGGGCGCACCATGCCCTCCGAGCGGCCCGGCCACCGACTCATGGAGACCTGGCATCCACTGGGTGTGGTCGGTGTGATCACCGCGTTCAACTTTCCGGTGGCGGTGTGGTCGTGGAACACGTGTGTGGCCCTGGTGTGCGGCGACACCGTGGTGTGGAAGCCCTCGGAGCTGACCCCGCTCACCGCGTTGGCCTGCCACGGCCTGCTCATGCGCGCGGCGGCCGACGTCGGCGCGCCCCCGGAGGTGCACCGTGTGGTGCTGGGCGGCCGGGAGGTCGGTGAGGCCCTGGTGGAGGACCGCCGTGTGGCGTTGCTGTCGGCGACCGGTTCGACCGCGATGGGCCGCGCGGTCGCGCCGAGGGTGGCCGCTCGCATGGGCCGTTACCTGCTGGAGCTGGGCGGCAACAACGCGGCGGTGGTCGCCCCGTCCGCGGACCTGGACCTGGTGGTGCGCGGCAGTGTCTTCTCTGCCGCCGGTACCGCGGGTCAGCGCTGCACGAGCCTGCGCCGCCTCATCGTGCACGAGGACGTGGTCGAGGAGGTCGCCCGGCGCGTCGTGGACGCCTACAAGCAGTTGCGCGACCGGATCGGCGACCCCTTCGACGAGTCCACCCTGGTGGGCCCGCTGGTGGGCGAGCGCGGGTACACGGCCATGCGCGGGGCGCTGGAACGGGTCGAGGCCGACGGCGGCGAGGTGCTCGTCGGCGGTGGCCGTCGTTTGGCGGAGGACGCCGCCGACGCCTATTACGTCGAGCCCGCGGTGGTGCGTATGCCCGGGCAGACCGAGGTGGTGCGGGAGGAGACCTTCGCGCCGGTCCTGTACGTGATGTCCTACCGGACCCTGGACGAGGCCGTGCGGTTGCACAACGGCGTGCCCCAGGGTCTGTCGTCGGCGATCTTCACCCAGGACCAGGCCGAGGCCGAGCGGTTCCTGTCCGCGGCCGGTTCCGACTGCGGGATCGTCAACGTCAACATCGGCACCTCCGGTGCGGAGATCGGTGGCGCCTTCGGCGGGGAGAAGGACACCGGTGGCGGCCGCGAGTCGGGTTCGGATGCGTGGAAGGCCTACATGCGCCGGGCGACCAACACGGTCAACTACGGCGGCGAGCTGCCGCTGGCCCAGGGCGTCCGCTTCCTGTGACCACGCGGTGCCCGCGTCCGGCGAGGGGCGCGGGCACCGACGGCACACAGAAAAGTTGCGCCCTATTATGTTGCGCGCAACCAAATTCTGTTACGGTGGTGCCTGACCGACGGTCCCGTACGCGCAGGAGGGAACACCGTGGCCGAAGCGGAAGGGGACAACCCCCTCGCCCTGGACAACCAGCTGTGTTTCTCCCTCTACGCGGCTTCCCGGGCCCTGACCGGGCTCTACCGGGAGCTGCTGGGCGATCTGGGGCTGACCTACCCGCAGTACCTGGTCATGCTCGTGCTGTGGGAGCGCGAAACACTCACCGTCAAGGAACTCAGCCACGCCCTGCGCCTGGATTCGGGAACGCTCTCGCCGCTGCTGCGCCGCCTGGAGGGCATCGGGCTGCTGACCCGTGAGCGCAGCGCCGCCGACGAGCGCGTCGTGGAGGTCTCGGCCACGCGGAAGGGCGAGGACCTGCGTGCACGGGCCGAGAGCGTCCCCGACCGTGTCCTGTGCGCCGCCGACCTTCCCCCGGACCGGGCCGCGGTACTACGGGACGTGCTCGGTCAGATCACACGTTCGGTGGAGACGGCCTCCACCAGGCACAGCCCCTACTGAGGCCGCCTCCCGGACCAACCGTTCCAACAACAGCGACCACGTGTCGTCAACGAGAGAGGCAACCATGGCATACGACGTGCTGTACACCGCCAACGCCACCGTCACCGGTGAGGGACGCAAGGGAGCGGGAAGGACAGACGACAGCCGCCTGGAGGTCGACCTGTCCGTGCCCAAGGGCATGGGCGGCGACGACGGTGTCGGCACCAACCCCGAGCAGCTCTTCGCCGTCGGTTACGGCGCCTGCTTCCACGGTGCCCTCAAGGCGGTCGCCCGCAAGGAGCAGGTCGACGTCGACGGCTCCACCGTCGACTCCCAGGTCAGCCTCGGCAAGTCCGACGAGGGCATGGACCTGGCCGTCACGCTCACCGTCACCATCCCGGGCGTGGAGCAGGCCAAGGCCGAGGAGCTGGTCCAGGGCGCCCACCAGATGTGCCCCTACTCCCGCGCCACCCGTGGCAACATCGAGGTGAACCTGACGGCCAAGACCGCCTAGGGTCCACCCAGAGACGGGGGGAGGGCACGCGCTGCGCGCCCTCCCCCTCTCGCGCGTTCGGGCGCGCCGGCCCCGGGCTCAGGCGGCCGCTTCCAGCAGCAGCAGACGGTCCAGGATGTCCTGGAGGGTGACCAGGCCGATCGCCTCTCCCCCCGACTCCACCAGGGACAGGTGGCTGCGGCTCTCGCGCATGATGCTCATGGCCGCGTACATCGGCGTCTCCGACGACAGGGTGAGCACCGGCCGCATCAGGTCGGCCGCCGTCGTGCCCTTCGCGCTCGCCAGCGCCTCGCGCACGTGCAGCACACCCACCGGTTCGTCCCGGTCCATCACCACCAGGCGCAGGTGCGTGGACTCCCGGGAGACCCGCTTGATCTCCTCCACACCCGCGTCGGGGGCCACCGAGGCGATCTCCTCGCTCCGGGTGACGATCTCGTCCAGCGGACGGGAGTTGACCTCCAGAGCGGTGGCCAGCTGGTCACGCCGCTCAGCGTCCAGCGCCCCGGCCTTGGCCGAGTGCTCCACCAGTTCGCGCACGTCGTCCGGGCCGTGCCCGGCCGAGAGCTCGTCCACCGCGTTCACCCCGACCCGGTGCAGGCACCAGTTGGCCATGCCGTTCAGCATGAGCAGCAGTGGCCGGGTGAGCCACATGAAGGCCCGCATCGGGACCGCCAACAGGGTCGCCGACTTCTCCGGGTGCGAGATCGCCCAGGACTTGGGCGCCATCTCACCCACCACCAGGTGCAGGAACGTCACGATCACCAGGGACAGCACGAACGAGACCACCGACGACACCGCGTGCGGCAGGCCGACGAACAGGGGTTCCAGCAGATGGTGGACGGCGGGCTTGGAGATCGCGCCCAGCGCCAGCGTGCACAGCGTGATGCCCAGCTGCGAACCGGCCAGGAGCAGCGACAGGTCGCGGGCGCTGCGCAGGGCCGCCCGCGCTGACACGCTCGTCTCGGCGGCCTCCTCCAGCCGGTAGCGGCGGGCCGCCACCAGAGCGAACTCGATGGCCACGAAGAACGCGCTCAGCACGATGATGACCATGGTCAGCGCCAGCGCCAACCACACGTTCATGTCACTCATGCGCGCACCTCCCTTCCGTTCTCGACCGCCTCGCGCAGGAGCAGCTCCACGGTGTGCGGAACGTGCCTGTGCACGGTGTTGACGGTCAGGGTCAGCGCCATGTCGGGATCGTCGTCGTGCGCGCTGGCCGGGCGGGGCAGACAGATCCGGGTCCGGTCGCCCACCTCGGGCAGCCGGTGGAGCTCGTGGATGACCAGACCGCCCAAGGTCTCGTAGTCGCCCGGAGGCAGGTCGTGGCCGATCAGCCGCTCGACCTCGTCGATGTGCAGTGCGCCCGGGACCAGGTAGGAGCCCTCCCCGTCCAGGTGGGAGGGTGACTCCTCCTCCGGGGTGTGCTCGTCGGCGATCTCGCCGACCAGCTCCTCGGCCAGGTCCTCGGTCGTGATGATTCCGGCCAGTCCGCCGTATTCGTCCACGACGCAGGCGAACTCCTCGTTCGCCTCGCGCAGCCGGTCCAGCAGTACCGGCAGCGGCAGTGACGCGGGAACCATCACGGTTTCGCGGGCCACCTCGCTGACCTTGACGTCGGACAGGTCGCGGTCACCCAGGGCGAGTACGTCGCGAAGGCAGATGACACCGACGATGTCGTCCACACCGTCACCCAGGACGGGGAAGCGCGAGTGGTCGGAGGACATCAGCTCCACGACCCGGCTGACCGGGTCGCCCTCCTCCACGGTGGTCACCTCCGGACGCGGGATCATCGCGTGCCCGGCGGTGCGGTCGTGGAAGTCCAGGGTGCGGTCCAGCAGCGTGGACAGCTCGGCGGGCAGGTCCCCGCTCTCCCGGGACTCGGCGATGATGCTCTCCAGGTCGCGCGGTGTCGCCGCGTGCTGGACGTCCTCCACCGGTTCGATCCGCACTGCCTTGAGCAGCAGGATCGCGGCCTGGTCGAACAGCCAGATGAGCGGACCGAATGCCTTCAGGTAGATCCCGGTGGACAGTGCCAGCCAGCGGGCCAGCGGTTCGGGCCGGGCGATGGCCAGGTTCTTGGGGAAGAGCTCGCCGAAGACCATCTGCACGATGGTGGAGAACAGGAGCGCGAGGGCGGTACCGACGGTCACGCCGGTCCCCACGGGGACCCCGACGCCGCCGAGGAGCTCACCGACGCCCCGGCCGATCATGGGCTCGGCGACGTAGCCGACCAGAAGCCCGGTCACGGTGATGCCCAGCTGGGCACCGGAGAGCATGAAGGACGTGCGGTTGGTGATGCCAAGGGCGCGTTTCGCCCCGGTGTCACCGGCTGCGGCCCGCGCCCGTAGGCGCGAGCGGTCCACGGCCATGTAGCCGAATTCCTGGGCGACGAAGTATCCCGTCGCCACGGTGATCAGGAAGACCACCAAAGCCCCGAAGGCGATACTGAGGACGGTGCTCATCATCGGGCACGCACCGCCTGGTTCCGCCTCGTGGCATGGTCCCTACGAAGGTGCGCACCCTTCGTAGAAGGGGGCTCGTCGTCTGGGTCACAGCATCCTCTGAGGATGCTGCCGGTACTTCGGGACGGATCCACTGTTCCTCTCTCTACGCCTTGTGCGCGTTGACTGTGTGATGGGAGTGGCCTGCTGTGGAGATAAAGACGAAGGAGCGGGGGAGAAAGTTCCCCGGATGCTCAGCTTCCGACGGGGGCGTCGGCCTCCCCGCCGAAGACGGCCCACTCGCGGCGGCGGGCCTCGGCGAGCGCGATCGCGGTGGCCACGGCGACGTTCAGCGACCCCACACGCCCGACCTGCGGAATGTAGGTGACGGCGTCCGCGCCCGCGAGGAGCGCGGGGGAGCAGCCGTGGTCCTCGGCGCCCACGGCCAGGCACACGTCGGGCTCCAGCGGAGCCGCGTGCAGCGGTACGGCGCCGTCGGCGAGTTCGACGGCCACCACTTTGTAGCCGTCATCGCGCGCGGCCGCCAGGGCATCGGCGGTGGAGGACAGCCGTGTGTGCCTCACCTTCGCGGCGGTGCCCAGTGCGGTCTTGCCGACTTTGGAGTCGTCGGGGTCGGCGCTGTTGCCCGTGAGCCAGAGCTGATCGACACCGAAAGTCGCGCAGGTGCGCAGGATTGATCCCAGGTTGAAGGGCTGGGTGACCGATTCGACCAGAAGGGCGAGTCGCCCCTCGGTGCGCCTGCGCCACTGTCGGTTCAGGCGTTTGACGTCCGTGGGACGCAACTGCGTGCTCAACTGCGGTGTGTTCCTCGACGGGTGTGCCCGGGATGAACCGGGAGGCCGGTTGTCCGCCACAGAGTACCGGTCACCATGCGTGCGTGCACACATGACCCGGGACACATCCTGGCAAAAGGAACTTCAATCCTTCGATCGGCGTACCGCGAGCACCCGGTAGCCGGCCCGTGAGGCCACGCGCTCGGCGGGCAGCCCCTGCGAGTCCAGCCACTTCTGCAATGAGTCCGAACCCAGGTGGCGCTGTACCACCAGGTAGGCCACACCCTCCGGGGTGAGCCGCCCCAGCCAGGTGAGCAGCATCGTGTGCAGCACGTCCTTGCCTACCCGGATGGGCGGATTGGACCACACCGTGTCGAAGGGGCCGAGCAGGTCCTCGGCCAGGGGCGTCCCCGCCTCGTCCCCGACCGGGGCATCCCTCGTCGTTTCGCCCTCGGCCGGAGCGCCCTTGGACCCCACAACCGTGAAGCGGGCGTTGTCCAACCCCTGTTCGGCGGCGTTGAGCCGAGCCAGGTCCACGGCGCGGGCGTTGACGTCCACGCCCAGCACCCGTGCCCGCGGCGCGCGTGAGGCCATGGTCAGGGCTATGGGGCCGTAGCCGCAGCCCAGGTCGAGCAGGCGTCCCCGGGCGGGCGGTGCCGGGACCGTCTCCAGGAGTACCCGTGTGCCGAGGTCGACCTTCTCGGGGGAGAAGACGCCTCGGTCGGTGCGCAGCCGCAGGTGCAGGTCCGGCAGGACCAGGTCTGCGGTGGAGGGGCGGCTGGCGGCGCCCGGGTCGGAGTCGAAGTAGTGCTGGGCCACGCCGTGACGCTACCAGGGACCGAGTGGCACACCGCATCGGGCAAAAACCTCGTACACCCGTGTGAACGAAATCTCCAACATCTCGGACCTCGGCGGCCGAAGTGCCGAAGATGATGGTACCCAACGTTTGTGGGAGAACCCATGCGAGCACAGGTAGGAGACCGGCTGGTAGTCGAGAGCCCGCGCGCCGACACCCACCGCAGGACGGGCGTCGTCACCGGAGTGCGGGGGGCCGACGGATCACCCCCGTACCAGGTGCACTGGTCCGACGCGGAGCGAGGACACGACGACCTGATCTACCCGGGGCCGGACGCGCACATCGAACACCTGCCCGAGGGCGTGGGCGTGAACGCAGAGGGGGCCGATGCCATGCAGACGATGAAGCGCTGGAACGTCGACGTCGTGGTCGCCGAGGAGTCCGAGGGGGACAGCGCGCGGACCTGGGCCGAGGTGGGCTTGGTGGCTGATGACGGAACGGCTCTGAGGGGGCACGGGATGGCCCGCAAGCACCCCACGGACCTGGACGTACCCGAGATCGGGGAGGAGCTCGCGGTCTCGCGCGCCTTGTCCGACCTCTCGCGCCAGCTCCGCCAGGTCGCCGCCGAGGACATCAACGACCACAGCGGTG
This sequence comes from Nocardiopsis sp. TRM 82005, assembly GCF_056312425.1. Classification (NCBI taxonomy): domain Bacteria; kingdom Bacillati; phylum Actinomycetota; class Actinomycetes; order Streptosporangiales; family Nocardiopsidaceae; genus Nocardiopsis; species Nocardiopsis sp. TRM 82005. The sequence continues at coordinate 116,870 of NZ_JBWDTQ010000018.1, read as the reverse complement.
TCCCGTGGCGTCCCACCTGACGGGGCGCTCCCCGCGGTCCCCGCTTCACGCGGGCCGCCCGAGAGCATGGGCCCGGACCGGTACCGGTCCGGGCCCTCGGCGTTGACCGGCTCTGCCGCGGCGGGTGAGGCCGGGCCGACACCGCCTGGACCGGAAGCAGCCACCTTCGCCATGGGTTTTCTGCGTCCGAAGGTCACCGGGATCGGGCACACTCAGAAGTCGGGTACGACCGCCGTCCGAGCGGCGGAGGAGCGTCGCGGCCCTCCGGGGCCGGGACGCCGCGTCGTGCCTGACCAGGCCGTGGCGGGGGAGAGTGCGCCAGCCGGGCGCACGAGGTCCGCCGTCACGTCCCGAGGTAGCGCCGCGCTTCTACCGGAGGTCCCGGGTGAAGGCGTGTTACCGCCCGGCGCGCGCCGGGAGCACTCACGCAAGGAGACCCGTTGCCCACCTCTTCCGGATCCCAGGCCAGGCCCGCCCGTGTCCTCGGCACCGTGGACGCCGTCGCCATCGGCGCGGGCGCGATGCTCGGCGCCGGAGTGTTCACCGTCTTCGCTCCGGCCGCGCTCGGCGCGGGCGCCTGGCTGCCCGTGGCCATCCTCATCGCGGGTCTCATCGCCTACTGCAACGCCGTCTCCTCGGCCAGGCTCGCCGCCCGCCACCCCGAGTCCGGTGGCGCCTACGTCTACGGACGTGAACGCCTGGGCGAGCTGTGGGGCTACCTGGCGGGGTGGTCCTTCGTCATCGGCAAGACAGCCTCCTGCGCCGCCATGGCACTGACCTTCGCCGCCTACCTCCTGCCCGGCTGGGAGAGGCCCGTGGCGGTGGCCGCGGTGCTCGCGCTCACCGCGCTCAACTACCGGGGGGTCAAGCGCTCCACCCTGGTGGTCAAGGTCCTTCTCGTCCTGGTCCTGGCGGTCCTGGTCGCCGCGGTCGTGGCGATGGTGCTCAGCGGGCGCCTGGCAGCCGTCGCCCAGGTGGAGGGCCTGGGGCCCTGGCCCGGTTCCTTCGGTGTGCTCGGCGCCGCTGGGATGGTCTTCTTCGCCTTCGCCGGGTACGCGCGCGTGGCGACCCTGGGCGGTGAGGTCCGCGATCCCGAGACCACCATCCCCCGGGCCATCGTCCTGGCCCTGGGCGGCGTGCTCCTGCTGTACCTGGTCATCGGTACCGGCCTGTTGATCGTGCTGGGCCGTGGGCGCCTGTCCACCACCGACACCCCGATGGTCGACGCCGTCCAGGTCGCCGGGTTCCCCTGGCTGACCCCCGTCGTGGTCGCCGGTGCCGCCGTGGCGAGCCTGGGCGCCCTGCTCTCCCTGGTCCTGGGGGTCTCCAGGACCGCCGCCGCGATGGCCGCCGACGGGCACCTGCCCCGCTCCTTGGCCGTCTTCCACGAGCGGTTCGGGGTGCCGCACCGAGCCGAGATGTCGGTCGCCGCGCTCGTCATCGTCCTGGTCCTGATCACCGACCTGCGCGGCGCCATCGCCTTCTCCGCCTTCGGTGTCCTGGTGTACTACGCCATCACCAATGCCTCAGCGCTGCGGCTGGGACCCGACGAGCCCCGACCGCCGCTGGTGGTGCCCCTGACCGGGTTGGCGGGGTGCGTGGTCCTGGCCTGTAGCCTGCCGCTGCCCGCGGTCATCACCGGCATGGCGGTTCTGGCGCTGGGCGCGGGCCTGTGGTGGTTGCGAGAGCGGTTCGGCCTGCGTTTCTAACGTTGGGGGCATTGCTCCGGATACGGGGCGGGACCCTTCAGATGCGGCTGTGCTCCGCCAGGTAGGCCAGACCGCGCAGAGCGGTCGTGGACAACCGCAGCCCGGCCACCTCCTCGGGGGTGAACCAGCCGCAGTCGGCGGTCGAGCCGTCCTCCTCCAGCACCCGGGCCGGACCCGGCTCGGCCACGAACACGTGGAAGAACACCCACACCGAGTAGATCTCGTGGTCGCCGGGCTGGCCACGGTGGTGGCTGGACACGGTGATCAGGTCGCCGACCTGGCCGTGCTGGCCGGTTTCCTCGGCCACCTCGCGCCGCAGCGCGGCGCGTACGTCCTCGCCCGCGTCCACGCCGCCGCCCGGCAGGTGCCAGGTACCGGCGCCGGGGAATCCCTCGGCGATCCGGCTCAGCAGCACACGGCCCGCGGGGTCGCTGACGATTCCGTAGGAGGCGAACCGGCGCAGCCGCGGCCGGCCCTGGGCCGGGGCCTCCTCCTCGGCCAGTTCGGCGGGTGAGGGCGACAGCCCGGTCCCGGCGGCGGCCGAGGGCCAGGACGGTTCGGCTCCGGCCTCGGCGAAGACCACCCGGTCGATGTGCAGGGAGGTGCCGTCGGGAGCCCGTGCCAGTTCGGTGAGCACGTCCAACGCGCGCAGGGGCGTGTGCGGGGACAGGCCGCCCAGGTCGCGGACCACGTCCGCCGGGTCCTGCCCGAACAGCACGCGTGTGCCGAGCACGGCGGTCCCTGTGACCAGGTGCGCGGTGACGCGTCGCCCAGCCCCGACGGGGGAGGGGAGGGTCACAGCGTTCCCGCCGCGGGGACGCTGCTGGGCAGACCGACCATGTGCAGCAGCTCGTCCAGTCCGGTGACGGTGGTCACGCCGTCGAAGCGCTGCTGGCCCCGGCGGTCGACCATGATCGGGTGCATGCTTGCGGCCACGGCGCCCACGCCGTCAGCCTGGATCTGGTCGCCCACGTGCCAGCAGGCGGTGGGGTCCACTCCCAGGCGCTGGGCGGCGGTGCGGAAGATACGCGGGTCGGGCTTGCCCGTCCCGGCCGTGTCGGCGCACACCACGGCGTGGAAGTAGGGGGCCAGCTCCAGGGCCTGCAACTTGGCGTGCTGCAAGGCCTCGATTCCGTTGGTGACCACGGCCAGGCGATATCCGGACGAGGCCAGGGTGTTCAGGGAGGGGATAGCGTCGGGGAAGACCTGCCAGGCCGAGCGGTGTACGTCCAGGTAGAGGCGGTAGAGGTCGTCGCAGTGCTGGTCGGCTATGTCCGTGTGGCCTGCCTGGACGGCCAGGGCGCGGATGCGTTCGCGGCGCTGCTGTTCCAGATTCAGGTGTCCGCGCAGGTAGGAGCCGAAGGAGACCTCGGTCTGTACGTCCCACAGACTGCGCGCGGCACCGAAGTCCGGGTGGCCGAGCCGTTCCATGACCGCGCGGAGCCCCGCGGACGACGCGGCGAGGTCGTCGATGAGGGTGTCGTCCAGGTCGAAGCAGATCGCCGTCGGTGCTGCGGATGTGTTCGGCATCGTTCCTCAAGTGAATGGGCAGGACAAAACATGCCAACGCTAACCCGTGGACATGACGGAAAGGGTGTAAACCCCACCTAAAAGGATGTGACCCAAGTCACCAGCAGAGGGCGGTGGGGGAGCCCGGGGCTGCCTGCGAGCTCACGGGATCCGTTGGAACCACAGCAATGACGTCATCGACGTGGCCATGGCCAGCACGATCGCCACCAGCACGAACCGTGTGACAATCTCCTCGTGCACCACTTCGGTGCCCAACGACGAGCCGATGTTCTCGTAGACCTCGTTGAGCTCCGTCTCGCTCTCGGCCTCGTAGAAGTGACCGCCGGTGTCCTGTGACAGGCCGATCAGCGCGTCCTTGTCGATGTCGGCGGGTACCTGGTAGCCGTCGATCTCGATCATCGCCGCACCGGTGCCGAAAGCGATCGCGGACACCGGTACCTCCTGCTCGACCGCCACCGAGGCCGCCTGTGAGATGTCGCGCCCGCTGGTGTTCTCCCCGTCCGACAGGAGCACGACCGCCGACGGGGGCGGGTCCTGCTCGGAGTCCTCGTCGAAGCTGCTGATCGCCTCCAGCGAGGCGAACACGCCCTCACCGATCGCCGTACCCGGTCCCAGCTGTAGGTTCTCGATCGACCCGATCACCGCCTGGTGGTCATGGGTGGGGGAGGAGACCACCGTGGCCGTCGAGGAGAAGGCCACCAGCCCCACGTTGAACCGGTCCGGCAGAGTCTCCACGAACCCCTGCGCCGACTCCTTGGCCGCGTTCAGGCGGTCGGGGTCGATGTCGGTGGCCGCCATCGACAGCGACACGTCCACCGCCACCATGATCGTCGCCCGCTCGCGCGGCTTCTCCACCGGCATCGCGGGCATCGCCATCGACGTGATGAGCACACCCAAGGTCAGCGTGAACAGCGCCGCCGGGACGTGCCTGCGCACGTCCGGCCGGTGCGGTGCCACCTGGTTCAGCAGTGACAGGTTGGTGAAGCGCATCGTGTACTCGCGTCGCCGACTCTGCGCGAACACGTACGCCCCGACCAGCAGCACGATGAGGAGCAGCCACCACAGCCGCTGGGGCTCCAGGAAGGTCATCGCTCAGTCCCCCGTGCGTAGGCTCTGTCCCGCGGGTCGGACCCCGCGCCCTCGTTCGGTCCCATGGCGACCCTCCCCGCTCACCCGGGCGCCCCCGGAGTGTGGCGGGCCAGGTGGTGCGCGGTACGTCGCTGGTGGATGACGAACCGTGCCGTGTCCAATACCCAGTCCCGGTCCGTTCGTAGCAACAGGTGGTGTACCCCGCACCGGCGCAGTGCCTCGCGCACCGCCGAGCGCTGGTCGGCGGCCGCCTGGCGGTAGCGCTCGCGCACCGACCGGGTCAGCCGTACGTCACGCACCCTGCCCGTACGGGGGTCGCGCAGGGCCACGTCGCCCACCTCGGGCACGTCCAGCTCACGTGGGTCGACCACCTCCACCACCAGTACCTGGTGGCGCAGTGACAGCTGCCGTAGCGGACGCTCCCAGGCGATCTCGCCGCCAAAGGCGGGTGTGTCCAGGAAGTCGGAGATCACCACCCGCAGACCGCGACGACGGCGGGTGCGCACCATGTCGGACAGTGCGTCGGCCAGGGTGGCCTGGTGCGGGGAGGGCGTGTGCTCGTCGTTGGTCGGCGCCGCGGCCACGGTGGCCAGCAGTGCCAGCAGTGCCTCCTTGCCCGAGCGGGCGGGCCAGCGCCGGACCTTGCCCTGGTGCAGGAAGTGGGCGCCGAAACGGTCGCCCACACGCTGGGTGAGCAGGTTGGCCGCCACCATCGCGCCGACCGCCACCTCGCGTTTGGAACGCAGGCCCGTACCGAAGTCCATGCTCGGTGACAGGTCCAGCAGGGTCCAGCTCTCCAGCTCGCGGTCGGCGACCAGGTCGCGCACGTGCGGGATGGTGGTACGGGCGGTGACCGACCAGTCCATGTGCCGCACGTCGTCCTCGCCCGGCTGGTACACGCGGGCCTCAGCGGCCTCCGAGCCCGGTCCCAGGCGCAGGCCGAGGTGTTCACCGTGCAGCAGCCCCTCCAAACGGTGCACGATGCGCAGGTCCAGACGGCGCAGCGCGGCGCGTAGGCGGGGGTCGGTGCCGATCGCGGGACTGGTCACGGGTCTCACCTCGGGGAGGCGAAGGAGGCGGTCTCACCGCTGGGCGGCTCGTCCCAGATCACCCGCGGCGCGAGCACGGTCGACAGGATGCGGTCGACCACCTGCTCTGCGGTGACTCCGTCGGCCAGGGCGTCGAAGGTGAGTACCAGGCGGTGGGCGATGACGTCGTGGGCGAGCACCCGCACGTCGTCGGGCAGCACGTAGTCGCGCCCGCGCAGCAGGGCCAGGGCCCGCGCGGCCGAGACCAGGCCCAGGCTGGCGCGAGGGCTGGCCCCTATCTCCAACACCTGGCGCAGGTCCGGCATCTGGTGGTTCTCCGGCTCCCGGGTGGCCATGACCAACCGCACCACGTAGTCGGCGATGAGCTGGTGGACGTGCACGCGCTGGGCGTCGGACTGTAGCTCGCTCAGGGTGACGGGGTCGAGTACCTGGTGCGCCGTGGGCGGGGTGGTCGACATCCGGCGCAGGATCTCCATCTCCTCGTGCGCACGCGGGTGGCCGACGTTGACCTTCATCAGGAACCGGTCGCGCTGGGCCTCGGGCAGCGGGTACACGCCCTCGGACTCGACCGGGTTCTGTGTGGCGATGACGATGAACGGGGAGGGGAGAGGATAGGTGGTACCGCCCAGGGACACCTGCCGTTCGGCCATGACCTCGAGCAGGGCCGACTGCACCTTGGCGGGGGCGCGGTTGATCTCGTCGGCGAGTACGAAGTTGGCGAAGACCGGGCCCAACTCCACGTCGAACTTCTCGGTGGAGGGGTGGTAGATGCGCGTGCCGATGATGTCGGAGGGCACCAGGTCCGGGGTGAACTGCACGCGGGCGAAGGAGCCGCCGGTGACCTGCGCCAGGGTGGACACCGCCAGGGTCTTGGCGATACCGGGCACGCCCTCGATCAGGCAGTGGCCGTTGGCGACCAGGGCGATGAGGGAACGCTCCACCATGCGCTCCTGGCCCACGATGACCGTGGACACCTCGTGCAGCGCGGCGCGCAGCAGCCTGGTCGGCTCACCCGGGGAGCTCTCGGGGCCCGAGGAGGGCGCGGAGCCGTTTCCGGTCTCTGCCATGTCCCGCCTTCCTAGCAGGGAGCCCCGACGCGGGGGCACCGGATAGGTTGTGGATCCTCACCTGTGGTGACACTACCCGCTCCACGGGCACCAGTCCGGTACACAACGCGGCGAAGCGGACGGGCGCGGGCAGAGAGGGGAATGACATGGCGGTTCCCACGATGGGGTTGAACGAGGGCGATCCGCGCCAGCTGGGCGGCTACCGACTGCTGGGGCGGCTGCGCGACTCCTCCCTCGGGGTGGTCTACCTGGGCCGGGACAGGGCCGGGAACCAGGTGAGTGTGGCCGTTCTGGACTCCGGTGCCGCCGGTGACGGTACTGCGCGCGAACGCTTCGCCGAGGCGGTGCGCGCCAGTACGGACGTGGTGGCGGCCCGCACGCACGGGCGTTCGGCGTTGTGGGTGGCGGTGCACCGTGAGGGGTCCGCCTCGGCACAGGAGTTCCTGGAGGCGGCGGCGCGGTCGGGACGGGTGGCTGCGCGCGGCCCGGTGGTGATGCCGCACTGGGCGGGTTCGCGCGGTACGGCTTCGGTGCGGTGGGCGCCCTGGACCGGGCGGCGGGACAGCGCGGTGGCCGCGGGGGAGGGCAACTGGTGGCTGATCGGCGGACTGGGCCTGGTCCTGGTGCTGCTCCTGCTGCTGGTGTCGCTGCTGTACTGGTGGATGTTGCAGTTCCCGCAACCGGATATGCCGGGGTCCATGTCGCCTTCGGAGGCGCAGGAGAGTCCGGAGGGCCAGCCGGGGGAGGGGTCCAGCCCGGCCGAGGAGGACGGGGAGGGGAGCCCTTCCGTGCCGATGCCCTCACCTGGCGAGGGTGACGGAGAGTGGGGAGAAGCACCCGAGGACAACCTCTAGGGCGCGCGGGAAGGCATGGAGACAAGGCCCCGCAGCCCCCGTTGACCTACTAGAAATCTACATCGTAAAGGCAGCGGTTATTTTTCTAAGAACAAATAACAAGGAAGTTCAAACATCGCGCGGCTACGCCGCCCCTTTCCCAGACTCTCCCTTGAAACCGTTTCGGCGTGTCGCTGCCGTGGTGGGTGGATACCTGGAACGTGTTCAGCGTCGTTTAGCGGGCCCGTGGTGAGTGCGCGTGATGGGGGAGTCGGGCCGGGCCGGTGCTCCCGTCTGCGTCCGGCTCAGACCTCTGGTCGTTCGGGGTGGCGCTTCCCGGCTGCGCGGGTGACGGACGCGCCGGCTTCGGGCGGTGCCTATGCTGGTCCGCGTGCTGAAAAAGGTGATCGCGACGCGGTACGTGCTGCCGCTGCGCGAAGGAGGTTCGCTCCCAGGGCTGGTCGAGGCCGACGACCTGGGGATGTACGTGGTCAAGTTCCTCGGGGCGGGCCAGGGGCGTAAGACGCTCGTGGCCGAGGTGGTCTCCGGTGAACTGGGTCGGGCCCTGGGGCTACCGGTCCCCGAGTTGGCCCTGGTGGAGTTCGACGCGGTGATCGGCCGCAGCGAACCCGACCCCGAGGTGCAGGAGCTGCTCAAGGCCAGTGGCGGGCTCAACCTGGGGATGGACTTCCTGCCGGGCTCGCTCGGCTTCGACCCGCTGACCTTCGAGGTGGACCGGGACTTCGCCGGGCGGGTGCTGTGGTTCGACGCCCTGACCGGCAACGTGGACCGCTCCTGGCGCAACCCGAACATGCTTCTGTGGCATGGCAGGCCGTATCTGATCGACCACGGTGCGACGCTGATCTTCCACCACAACTGGGCCAACGCCGACAGGTTCGTCGCCCGGGCCTACGACGCCTCCGACCACGTGCTCTCGGGTTCCTCCCCGGATCTGGCCGCCGCGGACGCCGCTCTGGCCCCGCTGGTGGAGGAAGGTCTGCTGCGAGGTGTGGTGGACCTGGTTCCCGACGAGTGGTTGACGGGGGAGCCGGGATTCGACTCTCCCGAGGAGGTCCGTGATGCGTACGTGCGGTTCCTGCTGGGGCGGGTGGCCGACCGGTCCTGGCTGCCGGAGGTGACGGGGTGAGGCGTTACAGCGATGCGGTGACGACCGGCCGTGTGGGTGAGGAGCGTGACCGCGCGGTGTTCGAGTACGCGCTGCTGCGGGTGGTGCCGAGTGTGGAGCGCGGTGAGTGCGTGAACGCCGGGGTGGTCGTGTACTGCCAGGAGCGGGGGTTCTTGGCGGCTCGTTCCTCGTTGGACGAGGGGCGGCTGCTGGCTGTGGACCCGGGGGTGGACGTGGCCGGTGTGCGGCGTGCGCTGGAGGCGGTCGAGGTGATGTGCCGTGGTGGTACGGGGGCGGGTGCGGCCGGTCGTGAGCGGCCGGGGCAGCGGTTTCGATGGCTGACCGCGCCGCGGAGCACGATCGTGCAGCCAGGGCCGATTCACGGTGGTTTGACGGAGGACCCGGAGATTGAGGTCGTGCGGTTGCTGGACCGGCTCGTAAGGTAACGGTCCGGGTCGTAACGGACATCACAGGTGTTTGGGGGTTGGAAGGGAGGCGATCTGCGGGTTCGGGTGTTGGTATGGAGTGGACCCGCCGTGGGGAGGCCTCCCTTCCGGCTTCTTCTTCGCTTTCGAACCTTCCCGAACTGGAGCGCCTGTGCAGTCCCCGAATTCCCCCTCCACGGACACTGAGCAGGGGGCGGTCGAGTCAACCCCGGCAGGGAGCCGCGCCTGGACGCCTTCGCGCAAGTCGATCGCCTTGCTGGTGATGGTTCTGGGTGTGCTGACGGCGACGGGGCCGTTGGCGACTGACATGTACCTTCCGGCCTTTCCTCAGATCACCCAGGACCTGGGGACGAGTGAGGCGAGGATCCAGCTGACGCTGACGGCGATGATGCTGGGGTTGGCGCTGGGCCAGTTGGTGATCGGGCCGATGAGTGACGCCTGGGGGCGTCGCGGTCCGCTGTTGGTGGGCGTGGCCGTGTTCACGGCGACGTCGGTGCTGTGTGTGTTCGTGCCGGACGTGACGCTGTTCATCGCGCTCCGGTTCGTGCAGGGTATGGCTGGTGCCGCGGGTGCGGTGATCGCGCGTGCGGTGGTGCGTGACCTGTTCGAGGGCGATGACGCGGTGCGGTTCTTCTCGCGTTTGGCGCTGGTGATGATGTTGGCGCCGCTGTTGGCGCCGCTGGTGGGTGCGCAGCTGTTGCTGGTGGGTCCGTGGCAGTTGAGTTTTTGGGTGCTGGCGGTGATGTCGGCGCTGAGTTTCGTTTTGGTGTTGCTGTGGTTGCCGGAGAGTCTGCCGGCGGAGGAGCGTCGTCGTCGGGGTCCGCGTGCGTTGGCGTCGACGGTGGCGGGTTTGTTGCGTCAGCCGCGTTTTGTGGGTCCGGTGCTGACGCTGGGGCTGAGTTTCGGGATGTTGTTCACGTATGTGTCGGCGTTCTCGTTCGTGTCGCAGACGGAGTTTGGTGCTTCGCCGCAGTTGTATGCGGGGTTGTTCGCGTTGAACGCGCTGGGGATGATGGCGGGGACGCAGGTGAACGGGTTTTTGGTCGGCCGGGTGGAGACGTTGCGGCGTTTGGGCCTGGGGTTGGTGGCGGCCTTGGTGTCGGTGGGTGTGCTGGTGGTGTTGGCGCTGACCGGTGTGGCTGCTTTGTGGGTGGTCGGGGCGTTGTTGGCGTTCATGATGCTCAGCGTGGGGTTCATCATGCCGAACGCGACGGTGACGGCTCTGGACGGTCAGCCTTCCTCGGTGGCGGGTACGGCTTCGGCGTTGATGGGTGCGTTGCAGTTCTCGTTGGGTGGCGGTGTGGCGTCGCTGGCGGGGTTGACGGCTTCGGGTGAGCCGTCGTTGGTGAGTATGTCGTTGGTGATGGTGTCTGCGGCTGGGTTGGCGTTGGCGGCGTATGTGTGGTCGGTGCGTTCGAAGGTCCGATGACCCGAGGATCCTGGGGGTTGTGGTTCGTCGTTCCGGGTTGCCGTGTGGTGGGGAAATGGGCACAGTAGGTCGCAATTCCCCGATTGAGGCGGGCCTGGGTGCCCGCCTTCCGATGTGGCAGAGGATGAGTGGGTTATGGGCGGACCGAGTGTCACCCCTGGTACGTGGGCTCGGGGTCTTTCCGGGCTGAGCGATCTGGTTTATGCGGCGGCGACTGATGATCCGCGTGCTGAGGTGTTTTCGGTGCGGGGGGATCGGGGCCGTTGGGAGCGGGTGACGGCTGGTGAGTTCGCTACGGAGGTGACGGCTGCCGCCAAGGGCCTGGTTGCGGCTGGTGTGGGCGAGGGCGACCGGGTGCTGGTGGTTTCGGGTTCGCATCAGGAGTGGGTGCGGCTGGCGTTCGCGGTGTGGTCGGTGCGTGCGGTGTTGGTGCCGTTGCCGAAGTCGGTGTCGGTGGAGCGGGTGGCGCATGTGGTGCGGCAGACGCGTCCGGCGGCGGCGGTGGTTCAGGGTGAGCGGTTGCTGCGTGCGGTGTCGGGGTTGCAGCGGGAGTTGCCGGATCTGGGCCGGGTGTGGCGGATGGATGCTGGTCTGGCTGATTTGGTGCGGCTGGGGGCGTACATGGATGCGTCGTCGGTGCGGTTTCGGCGGGATGCGGCGGTGGCTGAGGACGCGGCGGTGGTGCTGTATCCGTTGAGTACGGTGTCGCGGTTGACGCGGGGTGTGGTGCTTTCGCACGGGGCGTTGTTGTCTTCGGCGGCGGATCTGGTTGATCGGATGTGGCCGCGGGTGTCGGAGTTGCCTGCGGGTAGGGCGAGCGCTTTGTTGGATCTGCCGTTGTCGCAGATTTCGGGGTTGGCGTCGTTGGTGGCGTGCATGGTGGGCCGGGTGCGTGTGGGGCTGGCCGGTGCTGCTGGTCTGCTGCGGCAGGCTGAGGCGTTCAAGCCGACGGTGCTGGTGTGTTCTGCGGGGATGTTGGAGGGCGTCTTCGAGGGCGAGAAGGGCAGTGCGCGCTCGACGGGGTGGGACTCGTTGGGCACGTTCAATTCGGCGGTGGATACGGCGGTGCAGTTCGACCGGTCGCCGAAGAAGGGTGCCTGGCAGCGGTTGTCGCGGTCGATGTATGACTGGCAGTTCGCGCGGGTGCGGGAGATGCTGGGCGGTCGGGTGCATCTGGCGGTGTGCTGGGGCGGTGGGCTGTCGGAGCGGTTGGACTCCTTCTACGGGGGTGTGGGGGTGCCGGTGGTGCAGGCGTTTGGTACGGCTGAGACCGCTGGTGTGTTCGTGGCTGGTGCTGTGGGGGATCGTTCGCCGGGGACGGTGGGGCGTGTTCTGGGTGGACGTGAGTTGTGGGTGTCGCGTGAGGGTGAGGCCCATGTGCGTGGTGGCGGGGTGTTCTCGGGTTATTGGGATGACGGGGAGGCTTCGCGCAGTGCATTTCGTGAGGGGTGGTTGGCGACCGGGTTCGCGGTGGATGTGGACGCGGACGGGGCTGTGAGGGTGTTGGGCCGGTTGCGGCCGCAGGCGGCGACGGTGGAGGTGCCGGGGCGGTTCGTGGCGCGTGGGCCCGTGGTGCGTGCTCGGGTGGTGGAGCCTGCGAGTGATGCGTCGACTGAGGCGTTGCCGGTGGTGGAGCCGGTGGAGGAGCGCGGGGACGCGTCGTTGGTGGGGGAGTTCGAGGCGCGGTTGCGTGCGCATCCGTTGATCAGTCAGGTGTTGGTGATCGTGGAGGGGCGGCCGTTCGCGAGTGCGTTGGTGACGTTGGTGCGTGACCAGTTGGAGTACTGGCGGTTGGTGAACGGTCGGCCGTTGTCGATGGCGCCGGAGGAGATCGCGGGGGACCGTGATTTGCTGCGTGAGGTGCAGGGGTTGGTGTATGAGGCCAATCGGAGTGTGCCGCGGCATTTGGCGGTGCGGTCGTTCCATGTGTTGGCTGAGGAGTTCACGGTGCAGTCGGGGCTGGTGCAGCCTTCGGGGGAGTTGCGGCGTGAGGCGGTGTTGCGGGCGTTCTCGGAGGAGATTGACGGGTTGTACCGGGTGCGTCGTGAGCAGTAGTAGTTGAGGTGTGTGGGCCGCGGCTCCCGACCGAGTGGTCGGGGGCCGCGGTTTTTTGTGTCTATTGGCTGTTGAGGAAGGCCAGGACGGCTAGGACGCGTCGGCTGTCGTCGGAGGAGGGGTGTAGGTCGAATTTGGTGAAGATGTTGTTGATGTGCTTGCTGACGGCTTTTTCGGTGATGTAGAGGCGTCCGGCGATGGCGGAGTTGGAGCGGCCTTCGGCCATTTCGGAGAGGACTTCGCGTTCGCGGGGGGTGAGTTGTGCCAGGGGGCCGCTCTGGTCCTGGCGGGCGAGGAGTTGGGAGATGACGGCGGGGTCCATGGCGGTGCCGCCGTCGGCGACGCGGCGGATGGCTTCGATGAACTGGCCGACGTCGAAGACGCGGTCTTTGAGGAGGTAGCCGACGCCTCCGGTGTCGTCGGAGAGGAGTTCGCGGGCGTAGAGCTGTTCGACGTGCTGGGAGAGCACGAGGATGGGCAGGCCGGGGATCTGGGCGCGGGCGGAGATGGCTGCTTGGAGGCCTTCGTCGGTGAAGGTGGGGGGTAGGCGGACGTCGACGACGGCGACGTCGGGTTTGTGTTCGGTCAGGGCTTTGTGGAGGTCGGGGCCGTTGTCCAGGGCGGCGACGACGGTGAAGTCATGTGCTTGGAGGAGGCGGATCAGGCCGTCCCTGAGGAGGGCAAGGTCTTCGGCGATGACAACGCGCACGGGATCTCCAGGGTCACGATGGTGGGGCCGCCGGGTGGGCTGGTGATGTTCATCGTGCCATCGAAGGCGTCCAGGCGCCTGCGGATGCCTGCGAGGCCGCTGCCGGGGGTGGGGTCGGCGCCGCCGGTGCCGTTGTCGGTGATGGTGGTGACGAGGCGGTTGCGGCCGTGGTTGATGTGGACCCAGGCGTGGGTGGCGTTGGCGTGTTTGGCGGTGTTGGTGAGGAGTTCGGCGATGGCGAAGTAGGTGGCGGATTCGACGGGGTCGGCGGGGCGGCCTTGGAGGTCGATGGTGACGGTGATGGGGAGGTGGTGGGTGAGGGCGAGGGCGTGGACGGCGCCGTGGAGTCCGCGTTCGACGAGGACGGGTGGGTGGATGCCGCGGACGAGGTCGCGGAGTTCGGTGAGGGCGTGGCGGGTGGTTTCGCGGGCTTCGGTGAGCATGGTTCGGGCGGTTTCGGGGTCTTGTTCGACGATGTGTTCGGCCATGCCGAGGTTCATGCCGAGGGCGACGAGGCGGGCTTGGGCGCCGTCGTGGAGGTCGCGTTCGATGCGGCGGATTTCTGAGGCTTGGGTGTCGATGGTGTTGGCGCGGCTGGTGGCTAGGTGGGCGACGCGGGCGGTGAGTCGGGCTTTTTCGGAGGGGGCGAGGAGGAGGCGGTTGAAGCGTAGGTAGGTGTTGGTGGCTGGGGTGAGGAGGAGGTAGCCGAGGGTGATGAGGAGGGTGGCGGGGGCGAGGAGGAGGAGTTGGTGTAGGGGGGTGGTGGGTGTGTAGGTGTCGTAGAGGGCGGGGCTGGTCAGATCGAGGGCGAAGAGGAGTTGGTAGGTGCCGTGGAGGAGGAGGGTGGCGGGGGCGGCGATGAGGGTGATGCTGGCGGCTCCGGAGATGAGCCAGAGGAGGTCTTTCCAGGTGGCGGGGTCGGTGATGATGGTGCTGCCGCGGTGGGTGATGCCTGTTGGGGGGATGGGTCGGTAGGCGGAGGCGAGGGGTGTTTTGGGGAGGAGGTGGGCGATGGTGCGGCGTTGGCTGTGGGCGAGGGTGCGTAGGAGGGTGCCGATGAGGATGACGAAGGGGAGGCCGATCCAGGTGAGGGTGAGGACGGCGGAGATGATGACGAGGGGGAGGAGGAGTAGGGCGGCGATGTTTTGGGAGAGCAGGAGGAAGAGGTAGGCCAGGGTGGTGAGGCGGCCTGCGCGGTGGTGGGGTGCGGTGGCCATGGGTGGTGCTTCCGTTCCTGCGTTGTGGGTGCTGGGGTCTATTGTGCCGCTTTCGGTTGTGGGGTGCGGTGGTGGTGGCTCCCCTGTTGGGCGGGGGTGGGAGCGTGGCTGGCCTGGTGGGGGCGGGGGTGTGGTGGTGTTCTTTGCTTCTGTGCGCCGGTTGGGGGTGCACGGTTTCTTGCGTGCTGGCCCTGTTCGGTTGGCTGGGAGTGGCGCGGAAGGGTTTTTCGGGGTTGTTGGGGGCGGGAGTGTTCACTGCGGGGGCGCGGGTCCGTGCTTGGGGCTTCGCGCGTGAGGCGCACGGCGGTGTGCGGTGCGGACCCGGTCGCGTGGTCGTTGTCGTCAGCCCTTGGTGCTGGTCGGAGCCGGGTCAGGGCCAGCGCATGTCGGTGGCGGGGCCCAGGGTGTCGACGCGGGTGCTTTGGTGGGCGTTGAGGGCGTTTTTGAGCTGGGTCCAGGCTTGCTGGGGTGTGTTGTCGGTGTTGTTGCAGCTGCGCTGTTGGCAGGCGGTGTGTTGGGACAGGGCTCCGGCGAAGCGGAGGGGGTCGTCGGTGTGGGTGTGGCCCCACCGGCTGATGTTGGCCCATTGGCGGGCTTGGATGCCGTCGGTTCGGTAGATCTGGGGGAGGACGTGGACGTGGGGGTTGCCGGCTCCGGCCATGTGGTGGACGTCGGCCAGGGTCCATCCGTTGGCGCAGTCGCCTGAGGTGGTGGTGGGGCAGGAGTCGGCGGAGTTGGCGGCGTAGAGGGGGGTGTTGGTGGCGTTGGTGTAGGCGGTGAGCCAGTCGCGGGCCCAGGTGGGGGTGGACCAGGAGGGTTCGGCGTCCAGGGCGGTGGTGATGGTTACGGCGTCGGTGGTGGAGCTGTCCTGGACGGTGGTGACCAGGTGGGCCCAGCGTTGGCCGGCGTGGGTTCCGGTGATGGTGCTGTCGTCTTTGTTGTTGACGCCCAGGGCCAGGTGGGTGGTGGCTTGGTTGGTGCGGCATTCGGTGAAGCCCTGGGCCCAGTGGTGGGCGTATTGGGCGGCTTTGGTGTAGGGGGCGCGGGGGGTGGTGGAGCTCGCGGCTCTGCCGGGTTCTCGCAGGGTGTCGTCCTTTTCCTGGGTGCCGAAGAAGAGGATGCGCGGGCCGGTGGTGCCGGTGCGGCCTTCGGTGCAGCCGTGTTGGTGGGCTTGGGTGGGGGTGGTGTTGGTGAGGGGGACGTAGCTGCTGGTGGTGTGGCCGGGGTAGTCGGTTTGGGCGGTGGCGTGTGTGGAGGCGGTCAGGGTCAGGGCCGCGGTGAGTGTGGTGGCGGCGAGCAGGCGCTGTGTGGTGGTCATGGGGCCATTGTGTGTGAGTGTGATGGGTTGTGCACGCATGGTGACGTAGGTGGCGCGTCGTGGTTGTTCTGCGCTTGTGGGGTGGTTGTGGGCGGGGTGGGATGGTTGGCGCGTGGCGGGGTCGTGTGGCGCGTCGTGGGGCGGGGTTGGTTTCGGCGGGGGCCTGGTGGTGGTTTGTGGTGGTGTCGCAGAGGCTGGTCCGGGTTTTTGGCGCAACTCGCCGTCGACGATTTCCCGTGTCTTGCCACGACCTGTGATGATCAAGAGTGTGTGGCGTGAACTGATCCTGGAGATGTATCCCGAGGCCGATCTGAGAGATCCGGTCGACGAGGTGACCCTGGCCGAGGTCGAGAAGCACCTGATGCTGCCCCTGCCCTTTGAGTTGGCCTCACTGTTGGGGGAGACCGACGGGGTGACCAACGAGTACGGGGATGAGGTGGTGTGGGGTGCGCGGCGTCTGGTGGAGGACAATCTGGCGATGCGCCGGGAGCCGGACTACCTGGAGTTGTACGCGCCCTTCGACGAGATGATCTTCTTCGGTGATTCGGACATGGGGCCGCAGTTCGCCTACGTGCACACTGATTACGGTCCGGGGATCGTGGTGTGGGATCATGAGAGCGACCGGCGGCGCTTGGTAGTGGTGTCGTTGCGTGACTACTTGGCTCGGTGTCTGATCCAGGGGAACTCCTGGTTCCGTTGAGCTGGCTTTGCGGTGGTGCCGGTGGTGGTGTGCCACCTGTTGTCGTGCTGAGTGCGTTGTGGGAGTAGGACCATGTCGGAGCAGTCCAGGCCTGCCCAGGTTGCCGCTGTCGTCCAGGGCCGAGAGGTCGCGGACTTTCCCGAGCTGGCTCCGGAGGCTGCCAGGGGGCGGGTGCGGCGGATCACCGTGACGGGTGAGGAGGTGTTGCACCGGCGCAACACCGAGGTCCCTGAGGAGATGTTGGGCGGGGCCGAGCTGGGCGGGCTCATCGACGACATGTTCGTGACGATGTACGCGGCCGAGGGTGTGGGGTTGGCGGCCAACCAGGTGGGTGTGGACCTGCGCCTGTTCGTCTACGACTGCCCTGATGATGAGGGTGTGCGGCATGTGGGGCATGTGATCAACCCGGTCCTGGACGAGCGCGACCTGGATGACCCGGTGGTGGTAGAGGCCGAGGGGTGCTTGTCGGTGCCGGGCCCGCATGCGGATCTGGGCCGGGCCGAGCACGCCACGGTGCGGGGCGTGGACCGTGACGGTGCGCCGGTGGTGGTCAGTGGCAGCGGGTATTTCGCCCGGTGTTTGCAGCACGAGACCGACCACACGTTGGGCCGGGTGTACGTGGACCGGTTGAGTACGCGAGAGCGCAAGCGGGTGTTGAAGAAGATGAACGAGATGGCCAACGACGTCTTCGCGCGCCGTGAGGAGCGCACGGAGCAGTTGGCTGAGGAGTTCTCGACCTGAGCCGGTCTGGTCGGGGGGGGCGAACCTGGGGGTTGGACCACACCCCCTTTTTTTTGTGCGTTGGTGGCGGGGCGAGGAGGATGGCTCCAGGATTGGGCGGTGGAGCCGCGGCCCGGGCGGGGCCGGTGACGGCGCCGCTGTGTCCGGTGCGCGGACCCCGCTGTCGTGACCGGGCTTTTTTCCGGAGGACACCCCCCGACGTGAGAGGTCACCCATGCCCACCCCACCCCTGACGGCCCCCGTCGTCACCGACGGGCACATCCCCCTGGACCCGGTCCTGTCCCCCGACGGGCGGTGGGTGGCCTATGCGGTCACTGCCCTCAGCCGTACCTCGGCGCGCCCGGTGAGTGCCCTTTGGGTCGTGTCCGCCGACGCCGCCACCGCGCCCCTGCGGCTCACCGACGGGACCGCATGGGACCACAGGCCACGGTGGGCTCCGGACTCAGAGCACCTGTACTTCCTCTCCGGCAGGTCCGGGCCGGAGCGGGACACGCCCCGGCTGCACCGGATCAACCCCGACGGGACCGGGGCCCAAGCCCTGGCCGGCCCTGGGGGCGGGGCGGTGGACCACCTGCCGCTGCATGGCGGCGCGACGGTGGCGGTGGTGGTCGGTGACCCCGGCGCCGGGGGCCGGGCCCCCCGGGTGTGGGGCGGGCCCGAGCCCCACCACCGGCTGGTCCTGCTCGATTCGGGCACCGGCCGTGTGCGCACGGTGCCCGGCCTGGGCGAGCGCCACGTGTTGGAGGTGGCCGCCCGGCCCGACCGGGGTGCCCTGGCCGTGATCAGTCAGCCGGGCTCTGGCCTCGACCCCGTCCGCCCCCGGTGGGACCTGCACCTGGTGGATCCGGACACCGGTCAGGTCAGTGACCTGGGTGAGGCCGGCTGGGAGGCGCACTCACCCGTGTGGTGGCACGGGGGCGGGCGCTGGCACCTGTCCTATCTGGCGATGGATCCGGGCCCCGATGGCGGGCAGGCCGTGTTCGACCTGCTGGCCACCCCCGCAGCCCGGGGGCGCACCAACCTCACCGAGGGTATGGACCGCTGCCCGATCGAGCTCGCCCAGGTCGAGGAAGGGCCTCCGCTGGCCCTGTTCGCCCATGGGCTCGACACCGAGATCCACCGTCTGAACCCCCGCGCCCGCCGCTTCGTGCCACTTCGAGGCGCCCCTGGGCTGTTGGAGTCCTTGACCTGCGACCGCACCGGAGGCCGTGTGGCGGCGGTGGCCGCCACCGCCCAGGACCCCCGCCAGGTGCACGCCGGGCCCCCCGGGGCCCCGCTGACCCGGCTCACCCACCTGTGGCCCGAACTCGACCGCTTCACCTGGGCCGTCAGGGAGCGGCTGTCCTACCAGGCCCGTGATGGGCTCGCGCTCGACGGACTGCTGCTCACCCCCGTGGGCACCACCTTCGACGAGGGTCCTTTTCCCCTGGTCACGTGGGTGCACGGGGGTCCCTATGGTCGCTACGTGGACCAGTTCGCCCTGAGCTTCGACGTCCCCGCCCAGTGGCTGGCCCATGCCGGGTACGCGGTGTTCCTGCCCAACCCCCGCGGCGGTCAGGGGCGCGGGCGGGCCTTCGCCGAGACGGTGGTGGGCGCGCTGGGGGCCAAGGAGTGGACCGACATCGAAGACGGCATCGACCTGCTCGTGGAGTCGGGTGTGGCCGACCCCGACCGGCTTGGGATCGGCGGGTGGAGCCATGGGGGGTTCATGGCGGCCTGGGCGGTGGGACGCACCGACCGGTTCCTCGCGGCGGTCGTGGGCGCGGGTGTCAGTGACTGGGGGATGCTGGCCGCCACGGGTGAGTACGGGGCCAGCGAGGCGGGGCTGAGCGGCAGTGTCGGCTGGGAGGGGCCGGGCCCGCATCCCCATGACGCGGTCAGCCCCGTCTCCTTCGCCTCTCGCATTCGCACCCCGGTGTTGGTCTTGCATGGCGAGGAGGACACCAACGTGCCTGTGGGGCAGGCCGTCTACCTGCATCGGGCA
Source organism: Nocardiopsis sp. TRM 82005 (assembly GCF_056312425.1). Classification (NCBI taxonomy): domain Bacteria; kingdom Bacillati; phylum Actinomycetota; class Actinomycetes; order Streptosporangiales; family Nocardiopsidaceae; genus Nocardiopsis; species Nocardiopsis sp. TRM 82005. The sequence goes on along the minus strand of NZ_JBWDTQ010000018.1, from coordinate 97,868 downwards.
CTGCGCTGGTTCGGGGTGGAGCAGGAGTTCGTGACCTACCCGGGCGAGGGACACGCGGTGCGCGGGCGGCGGAACCAGATCGACATGCTCCAGCGCACCCGTGCCTGGTTCGACCGGTGGCTCACCCCGTGAGCACGGCGGGCCGGCGGCTCACGGCACGTCCATGGCCGCTTGCCGCTGCTGGCCTGGGCCGGGGGGCTCGTTCTCGGCGTTGAGGGGCTGGGCACGCGCACTGGTTGGTTGTGGCGTGAGCAAAGGGTGCCTTTGGCTGTGATGGGAAGCCGAAATGGTGGGTTTGAGAGGGCCATTGGGAGAGTTTGGCTCTGTTCGCGGCCTTCTTGTGGTGGGGTGTGGCCTTTTCGTGACCGTGGAGGACGGTAGATTGCCCGGCATGTGTAATGGGGACGAGGCCGGCAGTGGGCCGGCGCAGCAAGTGGTGGTCTACACCGACGGGGCGTGCAGTGGGAACCCCGGCCCGGGAGGGTGGGGTGTGTGGCTGCGCTATGGCGAGTACGAGAAGGAGCTGTACGGGGGTGAGGAGCAGACCACCAACAACCGGATGGAGTTGATGGCGGCCATCCGGGCGCTGGAGAGTTTGAAGAAGCCCCTGCCGGTGCTGGTGCACACCGATTCCTCCTATGTGCGTAACGGGATCACTTCCTGGATGCAGAACTGGAAGCGGCGCGGGTGGAAGACGGCGGACAAGAAACCGGTCAAGAACGTGGACTTGTGGCAGCGCCTGGACGAGGTGGCCTCGCGTTACGAGGTCGAGTGGCGGTGGGTGCGCGGGCACAGCGGGGACGAGGGCAACGATCGCGCTGATGAGCTGGCCCGGCGCGGGCGCGATGAGGCGGCCGGGTTGTAGCCGGCACGGGTGGGGTGCGCGCTCGCCCGTGGGAGGTGGCCTCCTCCGTCAGGGGGAGGTACCGCGGGCTGGGGTGGGGCCATGACGGTGGGCATGGCGGCGCGCGGTGGTCTTCCTCTTGGCTCTTCCCGTTCGACCCTGGTCGTGTGGGCGGGGACGGTGTGGTCCGCGCTGTATGTGCTCTCCAAGGTCTTTTACGCCTTGCAGGGCCGTTTGGGGGTGAGTGGCGGGCCCCAGGTGGCGGCTTCGCGTTATGCCCCCTATGGGCCTGGTGAGGTGGCCGCTGCCCAGTGGGCGAACGCGGGTGTGGGGTTGGGGGTCGTGCTGGTTTTCGTGGTGTGTGCGTGGCCCGTGGCCCGGCGGTTTCCGCGGTGGGCGCTGGTGGTGCCGGTGGGTGCGGTGGGGATGGTGGGCCGGGCGGTGCTCACCGGTTCCGGTGGCGTGTGGTTTGGCTTGTACTGCCTGGTGTGGGTGGCCCTGTCGGGGGGTGGGCGGGGTTGTGGCGCCGCTGAGGGCCCCTTGGTGCCTTGTTCCCCTTTTCGGGGCGGCCTTTCAGGGGGTGTCGGTGTCCTGCTGGAGGGCGGGGACCATCAGGCGGCGCGGCCCGGGGCCGGCGGCGGCGAGTTCGTCCTCGGGGTTGGACAGGGCGCAAGTGTTCAGGGACAGGCATCCACAGCCGATGCAGCTGGTCAGGTCATCGCGTAGGCGGATGAGCTGGCTGATGCGGGTGTCGAGTTCGGTGCGCCATTGTTCGGAGAGGTGGGCCCAGTCGTCGCGGGTGGGGGTGCGGTTGTCGGGCAGGGAGTCCAGGGCCTGGCGGATGCGGGCCAGGGGCATGCCCACGCGCTGGGAGATGCGGATGAAGGAGACCCGGCGCAGGGTGTCGCGGCGGTAGCGGCGCTGGTTGCCGGCGGTGCGGCGGCTGTGGATGAGGCCTTGGCGCTCGTAGAAGTGCAGAGCCGAGACGGTGACTCCTGAGCGCTCGGCGACCTGGCCGACGGTGAGTTCCTTGACGATGGGTGCCACGCGTTCATTCTAGGGCGTTGCGGGTGGTGCGGTGGGTGCCGGTGAGGGCGTACAGGCGTGCGTAGGCGCCGCCGCGGACGAGGAGTTGGTGGTGGGTGCCGGTTTCGGTGACGCGTCCTTTGTGTAGGAGCAGGATGCGGTCGGCGGTGCGGGCCAGGGCGGGTTGGCGGGTGAGGACGAGTAGGCCGGTGTGGGGGGTGGGGGTGGGTTGGGGGTGGTCGGGTGGTGGGTCGGTGAGCACGAGCAGGCGTGTGTTGGTGTGCTGGGCGTACAGGTCGCGGGCTTGGTGGATGCGGGGTCTGAGGTGGGCGGGAAGGGCGGTGATGGGGGTGTGCAGGTGGTCGGGGTTTAGGCCGGTGCGGGTCAGGGCCTGGGTCAGGTGGGGGTCGTGGGGGCGGGGTGGGGTGTGGCCGGTGATGGCGTGGGCCAGGGTGGGGTGGGGGTGGGTGGTGAGTAGGTGGGGGGTGGTGTGGGTGGTCAGGTGGCCGTGGGTGGGTGTGCTTTGACCGGTGAGCAGGTGGGTCAGGGCGGTGGCGGCGCTGGTGGACAGGCCGACCAGGGCGAGGTGTTGGCTGGGGCGCAGGGTGAGGTCCAGGTGGTCCAGGAGGCGGATGCGGGCTTGGGTCAGGGACACGTCGTGGAACTCCACGAGGGGTTGGGCGGGTGCCTGGGTGTGGTTGGGGTTGCGGTGTAGCTTGCCTCGGTTGGAGAGCCTCACGGGTGTCCGTTCGTGTGGTGTGGTCGTCACCTGCCTGGGATTGTCCTGCGCGGGTGAGAGTTCTCGTGATCTTCTCGTGACTTTGGTCTCGGTGGGTGGACGGTGTGTGGGTGAAACGGCCGGTGGGTCCGGTTGGTTCCTGGGTGGGATGTGTGCCGAAGGTGCGGTGGGGCCGACCGGGGGGGGGCGGGTTTTTCGGCGGTTTGCGGAGGTGTTGGCCTGGTCTGGGGTGGGTGGTGGCAGGAAGGGTGGGGTGGGCGACCTTGCGGTCATGAGTGGTGCGCGGTGGTATGGGTGCCATGAGACACGAGGTGGTCATCGTCGTCTTCGACGGGGTGCAGAGTCTGGACGTGACGGGTGTGCTGGAGGTCTTCTCCGGTGCGGCACATGCGTCGGAGGGCGGTTACCGGGTGCGTACCGCCTCGTTGGGTGGTGCGGTGGTGACCTCCTCCAGCGGGTTGGGGCTGGTGCCCGCGGCGGCGCTGGAGGAGTTGGGGCGCATCGACACCCTGGTGGTGCCGGGCGGTGAGGGCACCCGGGATGAGGACCCCGAGCTGGTGGAGTGGTTGCGCGGGCGCTGTGGTGGCACGGGGCGGGTGGCGTCGGTGTGCACGGGGGCGTTCCTGCTCGCGCGGGCGGGGGTGTTGGACGGGTTGAGGGCCACCACGCACTGGGCCCACTGTGAGCGGTTGGCGCGGGAGTTTCCGCGGGTGCGGGTGGAGCCGGACCCGATCTTCGTGCGGCAGGGGCGGGTGGTGACCTCGGCGGGGGTGACAGCGGGGATCGACATGGCGTTGGCGTTGGTGGAGCAGGACCTGGGGCGGCGGGCGGCGTTGGCGTTGGCGCAGTACCTGGTGGTGTTCTTGCGCCGCCCGGGCCATCAGGCGCAGTTCTCGGTTCCGCTGTCGGTGCAGATGGCGCAGCGCCCGGCGGTGCGGGAGGTCCAGCACTGGGTCGTCGAGCATCCGGAGGCTGAGGCGTCGGTGGAGGCGTTGGCGCGGCGGGTGGGGTTGTCGCCGCGCCAGTTCGCGCGGGTGTTCGCGCGTGAGGTGGGGTGTACGCCGGGCCGGTATGTGGAGCGGGTGCGGGTGGAGGCGGCGCGGCGGTGTCTGGTGGAGGGCGAGGCCGGGGTGGTGGCGGTGGCGCGGCGGTGCGGGTTCGCTTCGGCTGAGGTGATGCGGCGGGTGTTCGTGCGGGTGTTGGGGTGTTCTCCGGCGGAGTACCGGGAGCGGTTCCGCTCGCGGGGTGTGTGAGTTCTTCGTGTGGTGGTCCCTGTCTCGTCGGGGTGGGGGCGGTGTTGTCGTGCCTGGATGAGGGGGTGTGGTCGTGGTGCGTGTGGCGATCGTGTTGTTTGAGGGTGTGACCCTGTTGGACGCGGTGGGCCCTTATGAGATGTGGGCCGGGTCGCCGGGGGTCGAGGTGGTCTTCGTGGCCGCTGGGCGTGGGCCGGTGCGTGATGGTGGTGGAGCGGGCCGATGTGGTGTGTGTGCCGGGTGGTGTGGGACAGGCCCGTCATATGGACGGTGGTCCCTTGGTTGAGTGGGTGCGCGCTGTGGACGCGACCAGTGTGTGGACGACGTCGGTGTGCACCGGGTCGTTGGTTTTGGCGGCGGCCGGGTTGTTGGAGGGGCGTCGGGCCACCTCGCACTGGTTGGCGTTGGAGGAGTTGGGGCGGTGGGGTGCTCGTGCGGTGGAGGAGCGGGTGGTGGTGGATGGCAAGTACGTCACTGCGGCCGGGGTGTCGGCGGGGATCGACATGGGTTTGATGATGGTGGAGCGGTTGGCGGGGGAGCGGGCGGCGCAGTCGGTGCAGTTGGCCACCGAGTACGATCCGCGGCCGCCGTTCGCGGCGGGGTGTCGTGGGCGAGACCCCGCCCGCAGGAACCGCGGCTTGGCGCGGCCGTCCCGCGCGTGTTCGCAGAAGCTGGATCGGTGGCTTGTCCGTCGGGGAGCTGTGTTCGCAGAAGCGACCTGGGCCCCGATCTGCCCAGGTCGGCCCTGACCCACCACACCAGCCCGCTGCGTGAGTCCGGCGTCGCCTTCCGCCTGGGCGGGCGGGGTCGCGTTCGTGGCGCTCGTGCTCGCCCTGGCCATCACGCGGGCCAGGGCGGTGCGACCGTCCGCACCGACCGGGGAGGAGTTCAGCCGGCCCAGACCCTGGGGCCGGACCGGTAGGCAGGTGCCATGACCGACCTGCGCCCCGACGTGCGCACCACGGAGTCGCGCCCTGGCCACGGAGGTTCTGGAGGCGTTCGCCGGCCAGGTGGAGCAGCTCCAGAGTACGGTCATCTGCGAGCAGTGCCGGTCCGTGCGCCTGACGTGGGTGGGTGCTGGCTGCGACCCCCACCACCGCGCTCCTGGGTGCCTGGATCGGCTCCCACCTCAGCGCTCGCCGCGAGGCACCTGAATCCCGAGAGTGAGGCAAGCGCAGGCGCTGTGCGACGCACACGGCCTGGCCCGCCCTGCCGGGTGGGTTCTCGGCGAGCTGTACCGTTGACCAGCGGTACTGGGGCGCAGCCGCGCCGCCCCCTGTTGGAGAGGACCTTCCGTGACCGGTCTGCACCTGCTGCTCCTGCTGTTCCTGGGCGGCGCCATAGTCGTGCTGGTCAAGCCACAGGTCATCTGGAGCCTGAATCGTTGGCGGTACCGTCACCCCGAGCACAACGGGCCCTCCGGCCTGGCCTACGCGGGTTACCGGTTCAGTGCGGGTTTCATGATCGTCATGGGGCTCGTAGCCTGGGCCATGACCTGGGATGACAGATCCGACAACCAGCTCACCCAGGACACGGCACCCATCGATGCCTCTCCCCCGGCCGGGCCCACGGCGCAAGCATCCCAGACAACCTCCACCGCCTGGCTCACCACGAGCGGCTCACGCGGGGGGCGTCTGCGCGCCTACTCCTACGACGAGGACCAGCTCACACTGACCGCTTACATCGAACCCGGCGCGTGCGCGTGGCGGTACACATCCGCCTACGCCCAGGAGGAGGGTGACACAGTCGTTGTTCGCGCCTCCATCGGTATCGGCGACGCCTTCTGCCAGGAGGACTACGGCATGGTCCGGGACTGGATCTCACTGAGCGAACCCCTGGGCGGTCGCGAGGTTGTGGACAGCGACGGTGAACCGGTCGCCCGGTGCGCGACCGACACCTGCCCCTGACTGCCCGGCCTTCGATGCACCAGCCCTCTTTCGGGCCTTCGACGTGTGCTGAAGGTCCACTTCCGCACACCGTTGAGGAATGGTAGGTCTACAGCACTTGCCTGTCCCCCGATTCGAGGAGTGCATCGTGGAGCACGTCGCCGACGTTGGTGCGGGTGTGGAGCGCATCGTGGAGCAGTACCGGGGTTTCGCGGACGACTACGCGGCTGGTGCGGCTCCTGCGTATGCGCGCATTGCCCGCGCTGTGGCCGGGGACGAGCAGGTTCTGGGCCTGCTCTCCTCGTTGCCCGCAGGTAACAAGCGCCAGCCCAACCTGTTGTTGGGTGCGGTGCGGTTCCTGGGCGGGCCGGTCTCCTCGTGGGAGGGGTTTCGTGCCTGGCTGGTGGAGCACTGGGAGTCGGTGCGCCAGGTGGTGTTGGAGCGCCGTACCCAGACCAACGAGGTGCGCAGGTGCGCCACCTTGTTGCCGGTCCTGGCGGGGTTGGAGGGGCCCTTGGCGCTGGTGGAGGTGGGGGCGTCGGCGGGGTTGTGCCTGTATCCGGACCGGTACCGCTACTCCTATGACGGCGGTGAGGTGATCGGTGCGGAGCGCGGCCCGGTGTTGTTGGAATGTGAGACCCGGGGGCCGGTGCCGATTCCTGAGCGCGTGCCGCAGGTGGTCTGGCGGGCGGGGATCGACCTGAATCCGTTGGATGTGCGTTCGGAGCGGGATGTGCGGTGGTTGGAGGCGTTGATCTGGCCGGGGCCGCAGGAGGCGCGGCGCCGGGAGCGGTTGCGTGCGGCGGCGCGGATGGCGGCTGCCGAGCCGCCGTCGCTGGTGGCGGGTGACCTGGTGGAGCAGTTGTCCGTGGTGGCGGGGCAGGCTCCCCGGGGTGCGCGGCTGGTGGTGTTTCACAGCGCGGTGCTGGCCTACCTGGACGCTGAGCGGCGTGATGGGTTCGTTGAGGCCGTGCGGGGGTTGGAGGGGCACTGGATCTCGAACGAGGGCGCCCGGGTGCTGCCGGATTTGGTGGGGGCGCGCTCTGGGGCGGAGCGCGGGTTCACCTTGGCGTTGGACGGGCGTGTGGTGGCCCGCGCTGGTGAGCACGGGCAGAGCTTGGCCTGGGTTGGCTGATCGGGTCGTTGTCGGGCCCCGCCCCGGTCGGGGTGGGGCCCCAGGTGTGTGGGTCAGCAGGGGTGGGGGTGGGCGTCGACCTCGGCGATCAGTTGGGCTTTGCGTTGGGGTGGCAGGAAGGAGGCGGTGAAGGAGTTGCGGGCCAGTTGGCGTAGCTGGTCCTGGTTCAGGTCCAGGTGGGTGTGCAGGGCCTGGAAGTTGTCGTGGACGTAGCCGCCGAAGTAGGAGGGGTCGTCGGAGTTGACGGTCACCAGTAGTCCGGCCTCCATCAGGGCGGGTAGTGGGTGTTGGGCCATGTCGGGTACGGCGCGCAGGCGCACGTTGGACAGTGGGCACACGGTCAGCGGGGTTTGGGTGGTGGCCAGGTGTGCGACCAGGTCGGGGTCGTCCAGGCAGCGGATGCCGTGGTCGATGCGCTGGGCGCCCAGCAGGTTCAGGGCCTGCCAGATGTAGGAGGCGGGGCCTTCCTCTCCGGCGTGGGCGACTCGGCGCAGGCCCAGGTCGCGGGCGGCGGCGAAGACTTCGGTGAAGTTTTCGGGTGGGTTGTCGACCTCGGCGGAGTCCAGGCCCACGGCGCTGATGCGTTCCAGGTGGGGGTGGGCCTGGTGGAGGGTGTCCAGGGCTTCTGCGGCGGGGCGGTCGCGCAGGAAGCACAGGATGAGGGTGGTGCTGATGCCGTGGGTGTCCTGGCTGGTGTCCAGGGCGGCCCCCAGGCCGTTGACGACGGTGTCCATGCTGATGCCGCGGCTGGTGTGGGCTTGGGGGTCGAAGAAGATCTCGGCGTGGCGTACCCCTTGTTGGGCGGCGCGGGCCAGGTAGGCGTTGGCCAGGTCGGTGAAGTCGGCTTCGGTGCGCAGTACGTCCATCAGGGCGTAGTACAGGTCCAGGAAGGACTGGAGGTCGGTGAAGGAGTAGGCGCGGCGTAGGTCGTGGACGTTGGTGTAGGGCAGGGTCAGGCCGTTGCGGTGGGCCAGGGTGAAGGCCAGTTCGGGTTCGAGGGTGCCTTCGATGTGCAGGTGCAGTTCGGCTTTGGGGATGGGCATGGTGGTGGTATGGCCCTTTCGGTGTGGGATGTGTGAGGGCCATTGTGGCTGATGGGTGTGGGTGTGTGGGCCATGGTGTGGGTGTGCGTGGCAGGGCCCTGTGCGGGGTGTTACTTGCGTGGGTGTTCTTGGCCCGGGGTCCAGTTCAGGGTGCTGGCGCGTTTCATGAACTCCTCCATGGTGATGTCGCCGCGGGCGAACCGGTCGGCCGGGGTGGTGCGGGGCGGAGGAGGCCGCTGCCCGGCTGGTGGTCTCTCCCGCGACGGCGCGCACGCATGTGAGCAGGTCGATGGTCGAGCTGGGGGCTCGGGACCGGGCGCAGCTGGTGGTGTTCGCCTTCCGGGCCGGGCTGGTGCGCTGAAAAGCCCGCGCTGCGGGGTGGGTAGGTTCTGTGGCGTTGTGTTGTGCGGGACGTGAGGAGGCTACGGGTGGGCATTGATGTGGGCGCGGTGCGTGCGGAGACTCCGGCGGTGGCCGAGGTGGTGCATCTGAACAACGCGGGTTCTTCGCTCTCACCGGAGCCGGTGGTGGACGCGGTGGTGGAGCATGTGCTGCTGGAGGCGCGGATCGGCGGTTATGAGGCGGCTGAGCGTGCTGAGGCGGCGGTCGAGGGCTTTTATACCGGTGTGGCGCGGATGGTGGGGGCGCGCCCGGAGGAGATCGCTTTCGTGGAGAGTGCCACGCGGGCGTGGGAGTTGGCGTTCGGTTCGGTGGCCTTTGAGCCCGGGGACCGGGTGCTGACCACCACCAGTGAGTACCCCAGTAACGCGTTGGGCATGGTCAAGGCCGCCCGTGATCGGGGGGTGCGGGTGCAGGTGGTGGAGGATGACGCGTCCGGGGTGATGGACCTGGGGGCGTTGGAGCGCGAGTTGGGCCGGGGCGGGGTGCGGGTGGTGGCGGTCAACCACATGCCCACCCACAACGGGTTGGTCAATCCGGCTGCGCGGATCGGGGCGCTGTGCCGTAGGGCTGGGGCGTTGTTCTTGTTGGATGCGTGCCAGTCGGTGGGCCAGTGGGATCTGGACGTGGAGCGGTTGGGGTGTGATGTGTTGGCGGCCACGGGGCGTAAGTACCTGCGTGGTCCGCGGGGGACGGGGTTTTTGTATGCGCGGGCGGGCTCGGGTCTGGGTGAGCCGCCGGTGGTGGATGTGAGTTCGGCGCATTGGGAGGGGCGTGGGTACCGGGTGCGTGAGGATGCGCGCCGGTTTGAGAGTTTTGAGCGCAGTGTGGCCGGCCAGATCGGGTTGGGGGTGGCCGCGGGTTATGCGGTGGATCTGGGGTTGGCCGCGATCCAGGAGCGGGTGGGGGCGTTGGCCGACCACGCCCGTGAGCGGTTGTCGCGGGTGGACGGGGTGCGTGTGCTGGACCGGGGGGTGCAGCGGTCGGGGATCGTGACGTTCGCCGTGGAGGGTGCCAGCGCTGAGCGGGTGCGTGCCGCCCTGGGGCGGGCTTCGGTGCACGTGAGTGTGGCCCGGGTGTGGAACCAGGTGTGGGAGCGCGATCCGGTGGTGGATGAGGCGGTGCGGGCCTCGGTGCACTACTTCAACACCGAGGAGGAGATCGAGACGCTGGTGCGTTTGGTCAAGGAGCGCTAGGAAGGGACCTGGGCCCCGGGGGTGGGGGCCGTGCGGCCTCACTGTCGGCGGTGGGGCCGTTTTGTGTACTCGGAGGCGGCCAGGCGGTCGGTGGCCGCGCGGGCGGTGTCCATGAGGGTGACCGTGCCCGAGCCGTGCCCGGCCTCTTCGACCACCAGGAGTTCGGCGTCGGGCCAGGCGCGGTGGAGGCGGTGGGCGGTGTCCAGGGGGCCGCTGATGTCCATGCGGCCGTGGACCATGGCCCCGGGGATGCCCGCGAGTGTGGTGGCCTGGTCGTGGAGCTGGTCGTCCTGGAGGAAGGCGGCGTTGCTCCAGTAGTGGGTGACCAACCGGGCGAAGGTCATGCGGAAGTCGGGGTCGTCGTAGTCGGGGTTGGGGGTGTGGCCGGGGACGGTGGCTACGTGTACGTCCTCCCACCTGCACCAGGCGCGGGCGGCCTCGAAGCGCACCCGGGGGTCGGGGTCGGCCAGTAGGCGGGCGTAGGCGGTGGCCAGGTCGGTGGGGTCGGCGTGTGCCCCGGCGCTTTGGCGGAAGAGTTCCCATTCCTCGGGGAAGACGCGGCCCATGTGGTGGGTGATCCAGGTGACCTCGGCGGCGGTGGTGGTGGTGACCGCGACCAGGGCCAGGGCGCTGACGTGGTCGGGGTGGGCTTGTGCGTAGGCCAGGCCCAGGGTGGAGCCCCAGGAGGCGCCCAGGACCAGCCAGGTGTTGATGTCGCGGTGGGCGCGCAGGGCCTCGATGTCGTCGATGAGGTGATGGGTGGTGTTGGTGGTCAGGTCGGTGCTCAGGTGGCGGGCGTTGGGGGTGGAGCGTCCGCTGCCGCGCTGGTCGAGCATGATGATGCGGTAGTGGTCGGTGTCGAAGAAGCGGGTGTAGCCGGGGTGGCAGCCGGTGCCGGGGCCGCCGTGCAGGACCAGGGCGGGTTGGCCGTGGGGGTTGCCGTACTCGTGCCAGTACAGCTTGTGGCCGTCGCTGACGGTGAGCATGCCTTCGGCGTGGGGGGTGGGTGTGCTCATGGGGGGTCCTTGTCTGGTGGGGTCAGCGCACGGCTGTCGTTCGCGCGCTGGCAACGGGGTCCGGGTGTGTGGACGGGGGCCTGGTCCGCCGCGGGTCAGTCGTGTCCGTGCGCGGGCTGGGAGAGCATGTGGGTGATCAGGCCGGTCAGTCGTTGCCGGTCGGCTGGGTCGGCCTGGCCCACGAGTGTTTCCAGTCGGGCGGTCACGCTGGCATGGGTGGCGGCGCCGAGCTGATGTCCTTGGTGGGTCAGTGCGACCTGGTAGGCGCGCCTGTCCTGGCTGCTGCGCGTGCGGGTGAGCAGGCCGCGCTTTTCGACCCGGTCCACGAGCCCTGTGAGGCTGGATTTCTCCAGGTCCAGCATGCGGCTCAGTTTGGCCATCCCGACGGGGCCGTCGATGAGGCGGCACAGCAGCTGGGTCTGTTGGGGGGTGAGCTCGTAGTCGCGGCTGACCTCGCCGAACACGCGCTGTACCAGGTGTGACAACCGCACCAGGGCGACCGTGAGGCCCATGTTCGCCGTTTCGCCGTTCGCGTGGTCCCTGGTCGCGGTGTCCTCTGGCTCGCTGTGGGCTGCTGGGCCGCTCGCCGGGTTGTCGGTGCCGGCTTGGCAGACGTGGCTCGTGTGGGTCATGGGTGTGCCTCCGCTGCCAGAATACTTGACATTCGTTCGTGCTGCGAACTAATTATTTCATAAGCAGAACAGTATGTAGTGCGAACTAAGGGGTTTTGTGAACACCACCGTTGTGGTCATCGGAGGCGGATACGGCGGCACCGCGGCCGCCAAGGAGCTGGACGAGGTGGCCGACGTCGTCCTGGTCGAGCCACGGAACTGCTTCGTGCACAACGTCGCCACCTTGCGCGCCACCCACGCATCCCTGGAGGAGGCCAAAGGGGTCCTGCTGCTCGGCGCGGGACCCGCCGGACTGGAACTGGCCGGGGAGATCAAGGCCTCCTGGCCCGAGAAGGCCGTCACGATCGTTGACCCGGCCGACGACATCCTCGCCGGCGGTTTCTCCGGCGAGTTCCGGGCCGAACTGCGCGGCCAGCTCGACCGGCTCGGTGTCGAACTGGTCATCGGTACCTCCCTGCGCGCTCACCCCCGACCGAGCCCGGCACGGTCACCGAATTCACGGCCACCACCCGGTCCGGCCGGGATATCGAGGCCGACCTCTGGTTCCGCTGCTACGGGGTGGCGCCCAACAGCGGCTACCTGCGCACGGGCAGCTGGCGTCCGCCCGACTCGACAGCGGCCACGTCGAGGTCACCAGCGAGCTGCGCGTGAGGGGCCAGGAGCGGGTGTTCGCCCTCGGCGACCTCACCGCGCTGCCGGAAGCCAACATGGCCAAGGCCGCCGGGGACCACGCCGAGGTGGTCGCGGCCAACATCGGCACCCTCGTCAACGGCGGTACCGAGCTGGCCACCTACCGACCCGCGGCCCCCGGCATCTCCCTGCCGCTGGGCCCCACCGGGGGAGCTTCCTACACCGCTGATACCGGCGTCCTCGGCGCCGAGCAGACCGCCCTGCTCAAGGGCGCCCATCTGCGGATGGACACCTACACGGCACTGTTCGGCCTCTCCTAGCCCGCTGATGGGGCGGCTGATCGACCGAGGGGGCCCGCTTGCGGGCGGCCGTGTCCGCCACCGCACGGCTGCGGGCGCGCGGGTCCGTCGGCTTCCTCAGCTGAATCAGCTGAGGAAGCCGACGCCGCCCCGTCCGGCCGCGGAGGCGGCCCTGCACCAGTCCATGCAGGACTCGGCGGCCTCCAGGACAGAGGGGTCCAGGTCCGCCTCGTGCTCGTCGGTGAGGGCCTCCCACTACTGGAGGGCCTTGTGGCACTCGGTGAGGCTCCACTCGCCGTAGCACGGCAGGAAGTCGGGCGCTGGAACTTGTAGGCGTAGCCGTACATGGTGCCGTACCGGTCGTCGAAGGGGCCTTCGTCGATGACCGCGCGGATCGCCTCGTAGACGGCGGGCCCGCCCGCGTCGACGATGTGGGCGAACTGGGAGTCGAAGTGGGACAGGTGCTTCTTGAAGCGGTGACGGAGGACTCCCGGCGAGGAGGCGCTGTAGTCGTTTTCCCAGGGCCGGTTCTCAGTCGCCGAAGCCGGTCAGCGCACCGCGGTCGTCGAACCTTGCACCCGAGGCCCACGCGATCTCCCAGCGGTTGCCCTCCGGGTCAGCGATGTAGGCGGAGCGGCCTCCCCACGGGCGGTCCACCGGTTCGGCCACGACCGAGGCGCCGCCCCGTACCGCGGCTGCGAACGCGCTGTCCACCTGCTGGGGGCTGTCCACATTGCAGGCGAGCGTGATCCCCGACCAGTTGGAGGAAGCGGGGGCGCCGTCCGCCGCCTCGGCGGCCAGTTCTTCCATGGGATACAGGGCCAGCAGCACGCCGCCGAGGAGGAAGCCCGCCCAGCCGTCACCGCTGGAGGGGAGCTCCCTCCATCCCAGGCCCCGATAGAACCGGAGGAGCGCTGGCAGGTCCCGGGCTCCGAGCGTCACGACGGTCAAGCGCGAAGGCAGATCGGACATGCCTGCATGTTACGTGGCCGGACACGTGGAGCCCCAGCCGCCGCACTGCCGTGTCCAGGCCGCCGTCCCCCGGTCAGGGCACGAAGAACAGCGTGAGGTCCCCCGCTCAGAGGCCCTGGTCCTGCTCAGACATACGGTCGCGCACCTGGGACAGGGTCGCGATCAGCTTGTCCAGGTAGGGGCGGTCCCTGCTGTCGTCGTGCAGGTGCAGGGTCACCCCGGGTGCCACGTCGACCAGGGCCAGGAGTTCGGGGTTGTCCTTGTGCCAGAACACCTTGATGTCGTCGGCGTCGGGCTGGCTGATGGAGAGTTGCACGCTGGTGGTGATCGAGGTGGTGCTCACGGGGTGCCTCCTGCGGGGTCGGGCGGGGCCGGGCTGGGCGGGTCCGCCTGTGGGCCGGAGCAGGGGAGCGTGGCCGCGGCTGCTCCGTCCGTCCCGGTGCGCCTGCTCATGGCCTTTACCTGCCCGTCAGTGCGGCCTTGGCGCCACCTGCTTCCGATATTCCTCGACCTCTGTGGCGGCTTCGACGGTCGCCCTTGCGCACCGGCCACAGTCCACGTTCTGGGGCGCCGTCCAGGCCGAGGGGCCAGCGCGCCCTCGCGGGCGGGGAGGGTGCGGCGCGTGCGGTGCCCCTGGGCGCCGCACCCGTTCTCCTTCAGGCCTGGTGCAGGGCTTTGGCGGCCCGTTCCGCGTCGTCGAGGGTGTTGTACAAGTGGAAGGACAGGCGGGTGCGGCCGCCGCGTTCGGTGGTGATGATCCCGGCCCGGGCCAGGCGCTGGGCGGCGTCGGGCAGGTCGGTGGAGGTGATCGCCGAGTGGGCCGGTTCCTGGTCCAGGGCGGCGCGGAAGTGGTCGGTCAGGGCCACGTTGTGTTCTCGTACCCGTTCCAGGCCTACCTGTAGCAGCACCTGGGTGGAGGCTGCCGCGGCCACGGCCGCGAACCAGTTGGGTGAGGTGTCGAAGGCCCGTGCGGTCGGGGACAGGTCCATGTCGGTGGCGTACATGGCCGAGGGCGTGTGGCGTGCGGCGGACGGGCCGGCGTTGTTGGGGCGTAGCTGCTTGCGCAGGCCGGGGGAGAGGTAGGCCAGTGCCAGGCCGCGCGGGGCCATGAACCACTTGTAGGCGGAGGCGATCAGGGCGTCGAAGGCGGTGGCCTCCAGCGGCATCCATCCGGCGGCTTGGGTGGCGTCCGCCACGACCAGGGCGCCGTGGGCGCGGGCGGCGGCCACGATGTCGTCGGTGGGGGAGATCCGGCCGGTGGCGGACTGCACCAGGCTGAAGGCGACCAGGTGGGTGCGCTCGTCCACGGCCTGGGCCAGGTGGTCCAGGGGGAGGGCTTGCACGGTGATGCCGCGGTCGGCTTGGGCGTGCCAGGGGAAGACGATGGAGGCGAAGTCGCCTTCGGGGACCAGGACGTGGGCGCCCTCGGGCAGGCTGGCGGCGATGGTGCCCGCGATCTGGGAGGTGCTGGTGCCCAGGGTGAGGTCGTCGGCGGGCGCACCCACCAGGGCGGCCAGGTTGGTGCGGGCCTGTTCCAGCTCCCGGCCCCAGTGGTGGGGGTCGCCGGTGGCCGCGTGCCAGGTGTCCAGGGTCTGGGTCAGGGCCTGGTGGGCGGGTGTGGGTGGGATGCCGTACTGGGCGGTGTTGAGCCAGACGGTGTCGGTGTTCCACAGGTTGGGGATCGTGTCCATGGGGTGAGTGTTTCAGGCGGTGGTGGTCAGGGCCGCGTGGAGGTTGTGTTCGACGATGTCGAGCATGGTGTCGCGGTCGGGGAAGTCGCCGTCGAGCAGGCGCAGGGGCCCGGCGACCAGGGACAGGTGCGTGGCCAGGGCGTACAGGTCGGTGCGGGCGCCGTCCAGGGGGCGGGTGGCAAGGCGCGGGTGGTGGCGGCCAAAGCGCAGGCGCAGGAAGGCGTGTTCCCATTCGACGTCGAAGAACATCAGTCCCTCGATGTCGATGAGGGCGGGGGCGCCGGCGGTGTCGACCAGGACGTGGTCGGGGCCGAGTTCGCCGTGGATGAGTCCGTGTTCGTCGCGGGGGGTGATGCGTGCGGCCAGGGTGTGCAGGGTGTGGGCGAGGCGTGGGCGGTCCTTGTGGGCGCGCGGGTCGCGTTCGGCGGCCTCGTCCAGGTCGGTCAGGGCTCGTTGCAGGACCAGGTCGTGGCAGGAGGGGGCTGCGGGGGTGCCGCCGCCTTGGACGTGGGCGACCTTGCCGAAGGCGGGTGCGGTGTGTGCGTGCATGGTGTGCAGGCTGTGGGCGAGGCGGTCCAGGACGTCGAGCATGGCGTCGGGGTCGCGGTGCAGGTGCTCTTCCAGGGTGGGGCCGGTGACGTCCTCCACCACGGCCAGGGCCCCGGGGTGGTGGGTGCCGGTGGTGTCCAGGGCGTATAGGTGGGGTACGCGCACGTCCAGGTCGGTCAGTGCCTGGTGGGCGGTGGTGAACAGGTCGGGGCCGGAGTCGTGGGAGAAGGGGTCGGCCGGGTCGGTGCTCTGGCCGGTGGTGGGCCAGTAGTCCTGGCTGGTGTGCCACAGGTAGGCGATGACGGTGGTGTCGTCGGTGAGGGTGAGGCGGTAGACGCCCTTTTTGGTGCCGCCGCGCAGGCGCTGCACGGTGCGGGCGGGGCCGGGCTGCTCGAGCAGGGCGGGGACGGCGTGGACGAGGGTGTGGCGGGCGTCGGGCGCGCTCATGGGGCTCCTGGCTGTGGTGGGGAGTGTGCATCATGGCACGGCCCCAGACCTGGGCGCGCGGGGTTTTTGGGGCCGGGGTGGGCTCAGGCGCGGTCGATGGGGGCCAGTACGCGGGAGAGCAGGGTGGCCAGTTGGGCGCGCTCGTCGGCGGTGAGGGGGTCCAGGACGTTGGCCTCGCGGGTGAGTTGGTCGGCGAAGAGGGTCTCGGCCAGGGCTTGTCCGCGTTCGGTGAGGCGGATCTGGACTTCGCGGCGGTCGCGTTGCAGGGGGGTTCTGGTGATGAGCCCGGCGGCTTGCAGGCGGGTGAGGCGTTTGGTGGTGGCGGCGCCGGAGGAGATGGTCTCGCGGGTGAGCTGGCGGGGGCGCAGGCCCTGGGGGGAGCGGCGTAGGGCGGCCAGGACTTCGAATTCGGGGCGGGTGACCTCGGCGTCGGCGAGTGCGTCCTCGGTGATGTTGTTCATCAGGGCGGCCAGGCGCAGGATGCGGCCCATGGCGGCCATGCTGGTCAGGTCCAGGTCGGGGCGCAGGTGTGACCAGCTGTCGAGGAAGCGCGAGACGGCGTCGCTCATGGTGTCCTTCGCGTGGGTGGTGCGGTCTCTGGTGGGTGGGGCCGGGGTGGGTGAGGTCTCCCCCGCTCCGGTTGATTTACTGGTAAACCATCCTACAATAGTTTACCTGTGAATTACTTTTCGTCAGTGTTGGTGTCCCTGCGCCGCACCCTCAGCGTCCAAGGGGCTTTTCGGCCTCGTCCCGTCCACGGCAACGTCGCGGTCACCGCGCTGCGCGCCGGGTCCTGTGTGGCCCTGTCCCTGGTGTCGCTGTACGCCGCCGGGCGGATCGACCTGGTCCCCTACGCCGCCATGGGCTGCTTCACCGCCCTGTACGCACGCGATGACACCTACGCCCGCCGTGCCCGGATCCTGGCTGTGGTCGGGGCCGCACTGACCGCGTCCGTGGCTCTGGGCGGGCTGACCTCGGCCCTGTTCGGCCATCCCCTGGCCGCCATCGTGGCGGGTGCCCTGGTGGCCGCCGGGGCCAAGTACCTCTCCGACGCCCTGGCCTTTGGCGCCCCGGCCGGGCTGATGTTCGTCTTCGCCACGGGGGTGGCCGCCTACAGCCCCCAGACCCTGGCCGCCCTGCCCCTGGAGGTCGCCACCACCGCGGCGGCCGCCGCCCTGTGCTGGACCCTGGCCCTGGTCGGCACCCTGGTCCATCCCACCGCCCCCGAACGCCTGGCGGTCGCGCGCGCCCTGCACGCCCTGGCCCGACACCTGCGCCGGCCTTCCCCCGCCGGTCGCGCCGCGGCCGAGGGCGCCCTCCAACACGCCTGGGACGTGTTGCTGTGCGCGCCTCGGCGCACCGGCGTTCACCACGTACTGGAGATCCTCACCGCCCGCGCCCAGAGGCTGCTCACCGGTACCGGCCACCGCGTCGGCGACGCCCGGGCCGCCGCCGAGCTGAGCGAGTTGGCGCGCCGTACGCGACGCGAGCGCACCGTCGAGCCCCTGGTCGGCGCGGACGAGCACACGGCCCTGGCCGCCCACGTCGCCCGGCTGCGCCCTCACCACGCGCCCGCCTCCGGGGCGGGTGAGCTCCTGCGCGCCGCGTTGCGCTCTCCTTCGCCCACCCCGGCCTCGGTGGTGCGTATCGCCGTGGCCTCCCTGCTGGCCGGGACCTTGGCCTGGGTGTTGGGTATGGGGCACGGCTACTGGGCGGCCGTCTCGGCCGGGTCGGTCTTGCAGGCCGCCAACGTCACCACCACCTGGCACCGCACCCTGCAACGCGCCTCGGGCACGGTTGTGGGTGTGCTGTTGGCCGCGGTGCTGTTCTCCTTCGACCACTCCCCGCTGAGCGTCATCGCGGTGGTGGTGGTGTGCCAGATGGCCGCGGAGCTGGTGGTGGCCACCAACTACTCCTACGCCATCGTGTTCGTCACTCCGCTCACGTTGGCCCTGTCCAGCCTGGGTCGTCCTGTCTCGGGTACCGAGGGGTTGGCCGCCGAGCGGCTGTGGGCGACCGTGCTGGGCGCGGTGGTCGGTGTGGTGGTGTGTGCGCTGGTGGCCAACCGCCGCGCCGGCCAGCACCTGCGCTCGGCTCTGGCCGCGTGTGAGGGTGCGTGCCAGCAGGTGGAGGCGGAGGGGGCGCGGGATCCAGTGGCCCGCCACCGGTTGGCGCGCTGCCTGGTCGCCCTGCGGGAGGCACACGCCCTGGCTGCGGGGGAGCCGTGGGCCAGGGGGCCGCAGGCCGGGGAGGTCGAGCGTGTGGAACGGGGTGCCCGTGCGCTGTTGGACCGGCCCCTCGTGCACGGGTGAGCGGCCCTGGGAGCTGGCGGGGCCGTGTGCGCTCTCGCCCCACCCGGGTGTTTGCTGAAACAGCAAAGAATTTTGCCAGGATTCGGTGTCTGGCGCAGCATGGACGGCGAAAGGGGACACACATGGACACCACCGCACAGCACAGTGCCGCCGCGAGCCACTACGAGGCCGTCGTCATCGGCGGGGGCGCCGCCGGGCTCTCCGGGGCCCTGGCCCTGGCACGCGCCCGGCGCTCGGTCCTGGTCGTCGACGCCGGACAGCCGCGCAACGCCCCCGCTGAGGGTGTGCACAACTTTCCGACCCGTGAGGCAACCCCGCCCGCGGAGCTGCTGGAGATCGGCCGCGCCGAGGTCACCGGCTACGGTGCGCACGTGCGCACCGGCCGTGTCGTCGCCGCCCAGGTCCGCCCCGATGCGGCCTTCGCCCTGCGCCTTGACGAGGGCTCCACCGTCACCGCCGACCGGCTCCTGGTCGCCACCGGTGTGGCCGACGAACTGCCCGACGTTTTCGGCCTGGCCCAGCAGTGGGGCCGCGGCGTCTTGCACTGCCCCTACTGCCACGGCTGGGAGGTGCGCGACAGGGCCATCGGTGTCTTGGCCACCAACGCCATGGCCGTGCACCAGGCGCTGCTGTGGCGCCAGTGGAGCCAGGACATCACCCTGTTGCAGCACACCGGACCCGACCTGGGCGAGCAGGAGCGCGAACGGCTGCACGCACGCGGTATCCGTTTGGTGCGGGGACCGGTCGCCGGGGTGCGGGTCGAGGGTGGGCGCCTGGCCGGGGTCGAGATGGCCGATGGCGCCACCGTGGCGCTGAACGCCCTGACGGTGGCCACGCACATGCGTGCCCGTGTTCAGGGCCTGGAGGGGCTGGGGCTGAAGGTGATCCAGGCCCAGGCGATGGGGCAGGTGACGGGCACCCGGATCGAGGCCGATGCCACCGGTGCCACCAACGTGCCGGGCGTGTGGGCGGCGGGCAACGTCACCACCCCCTTCGACCAGGTCATCGCTGGTGCGGCCGCCGGTCTGCGGGCGGGCGCGGCGATCAACGCCGACCTGGTCACCGCCCAGGCCGATCAGGCGGTACGGGAGCGCTCGGCCGCCTGAGCCGCTCGCCGTGCGGGGGCGCGCGGGCCCCCGCACGGCGGCCTCGGTGCTCAGTGAAGCGTGGTCGTCTCGATGCCCAACAGCTCCTGCCAGGCCCGCTCTCCCCGCTCGGTCACCCGCAGGGCCCGACCCCGTGGGCGCGCACCATCCCGAGGCCAGGGCGTGTCGGCGCAGCGCCGCCCCGGCCGCCCCCGCCAGGTGCGGCCGGCGTTCGGTCCAGTCCAGGCACGCGCGTACCAGTGGGCGCCGCCCGGTGCGTGTCAGGGGCACCCGGTGGCGGGCGAACCAGGCCAGTCCCTGCTCGGTCAGCGCGAACCCGGTGTCCTGGAGCAGCAGGCCCTGCCGGGTCATCGCCTCGGTGATGGCGCATCCCAGCCGTCCGGCCAGGTGGTCGTAGCAGGTGCGTGCCCGTGCCAGTGCCTGGTCGGCGCGCACGGTGCGCAGGGTGCGGGGGCGTTCGCTGGCGGGGGCGGGGTCGACCTGCGCGGCCAGGGTCTCCACCAGGTGCGCCACCGTGGTGTCGGCCAGGCGTACGTAGCGGTGGCGGCCCTGGCGTTCCTGGGCGAGCAGCCCGCCCCTGACCAGCCTGGTCAGGTGGTCGCTGGCGGTGGAGGCGCCGACACCGGCGTGGCGGGCCAGTTCGTTCGCGGTCCAGGCCCGCCCGTCCAACAGCGCAAGACACATCTGGGCGCGTGTGGGGTCGGAGAGCAGGGCCGCCAGGGCGGCCAGGCGATTTCCGTCAGGGGCGTGCATACCTTCCAGGATGGGCCAGCGACCGTGCGGTGGTGACCGAAGTGTCGTCGAGGGCGCCCGGCGGGGCGCCCCCAAGGGGCCTTGCCCGCACGTGTGGCCGGTTCCTGTGCGTTGGCCGCCCGGGGTCAGCGGGTGCCGATGAGCACGGTGGCCTCCCGCTCCTGGCAGGAACGCACCTGGCAGGACAGACCGCCCTGGGCGAAGGCGGCCCGCGCGGACCGGACCTGTTGTTCTTCCACCTCCACCAGCAGGTGGCCGCCCGGGGTCAGCCAGTCGGTGGCCTGGGCGGCGACGCGGCGCACCAGGTCCAGTCCGTCCGCGCCGCCGTCCAGGGACAGGTGGTCCTCGTGCACGCGTGCTTCGGCGGGCAGCAGGGCGATCTGACCGGTGGGGACGTAGGGCACGTTGGCGACCAGGAGCTGGACGCGGCCGCGCAGCCCGGTGGGCAGGGGCTCGTACAGGTCGCCGTGGTGTACCGGATGGCCGGGCAGGTTGCCTCGGGCGCAGGCCACGCTGGTGGCGTCGATGTCGGCGGCGTGCAGGGTGATGTCGTCTCGGGTGTGGGCCAGGACCGCGCCCAGGGCACCGGAGCCGCAGCACAGGTCGACGGCCACGGCGCCGGGGGTGAGGAGGGCGGCGGCCTGGCGGGCCAGGAACTCGGTGCGGGGGCGGGGAACGAACACGCCCTCGTTGACCTGTACGCGCAGCCCGCAGAACCGTGCCCAGCCCAGGACGTGTTCGAGGGGCAGACCGAGGCAGCGCCGGTCGGCCATCGAGACCAGTTCGTCGAAGGTGCGCGCGGTGTCGGTGATCAGCCGCGCCTCTTCCTCAGCGAAGACACAGCCCGCCGAGCGCAAACGTGTGATCAGGGCGAAGGAGGGGACCGAAGAGAGTGGGGACGCCACGAAAGCCTTTCCAGAGGACTGTCGGGCGTTCGGGCTAGGACGCGACGGTGTGTCCTGGCGGTGGGAACGCCCGGCTTGCAGCAGCGATGATCGTTCTCACCTCCCCGGTCGGTCCTTGCGGTGCCCGGAGATCTTATCCCATCGCGGGTCAGGGTTCGCGGGGCGGGACCGGTACGCGCTCCAGGTCCTGGGCCAGTACGACGGTGCCCCCGAACTCGGCGGCGGCCTGGGCGACGAAGCGGTGGTCATCGTCTTGTTCGTAGCGTTCGGACAGGTGGGTGAGCACCAGGGTGCGCACCCCGCCGGCGCGCGCGGCGATGCGTCCGGCCTGGCGTGCGGTCAGGTGGCCGTAGGAGCGTGCCAGGTGCTCCTCGGTGTCCAGGTAGGTCGACTCGATCACCAGCATGTCGGCTCCGCGCGCCAGTTCCACCGCTTCGTCGCACTCGGCGGTGTCCATCACGAACGCCAGCACCTGGCCCCGGCGGGGGCGGGCGCACTCGGCCAGCTCCACCCGGCGCCCGTCGCCGGTGGTGACGCTGCCCTGGCGTTGCAGGCGACCGATCATGGGGCCGTGCACACCATGGGCGGCCAGCTTCTCGGGCAGCATGCGCCATCGGTCCGGTTCGGCCAGCCGGTACCCGTAGGCGGGGGCGGAGTGGCGCAGTGGCAGAGCGGTGATGCGCAGGTCCTGTTCCCCCATGAGGCAGGAACCTGTGCCGCCGACCGGTTGGGCCAGTACGACGTCGGTGTCGTGGAAGGCGGTAGCGTGGCGCAGCCGCTGCCAGTACCGCTGGCCCTGGGCGGGGTAGGCCGCGCGCACGGTGTGGGGGACCCGGTCGCGGGCGATGCGTTGAATGGTGCCGGGCAGCCCCAGGCAGTGGTCGCCGTGGAAGTGGGTCAGGCAGATACGGGTGATGTCGGTGGCGGCCACGCCCGCCAGGCTCATCTGGCGCTGGGTGCCCTCACCCGGGTCGAACAGGACGCCGTGGGTGTCCCACCTCAGGAAGTAGCCGTTGTGGTTGCGGCGGCGGGTGGGCACCGCGCTGGAGGTGCCCAGGATGAGGAGTTCGCGTGCGGACATGGGGGGATCCTGCCACAGCGGCCCCGCCCACGGCTGGTGGGCGCGGCCGCCGCCCTGTTCGACGGATAATGGTGTGCGGGCCGGGCGTGCGGTTGACAGACTGAGAAGATGAACCGTCAACACGACCCCGTACCCGGTTCCTCCTCGCCCCGGGAGGGAGACTGGATCACCACCCCGGTCGAGGCGTGCCTTCTGCGCGGCGCCCTGGACCTGGAGCGCACCGAGCACGGGGTGCTGCCGCACCGGCTGCCCGCCTGGGCCCGCGCACAGTGCGCTGACGGGCAACTGGCCATGGCCGAGGCCCAACCCTCCGGTGTGCGGCTGGTCTTTCGCACCCGGGCCACCGCCGTGGAGTTGGACACGCTGCGCACCAAGATGGCCTACCAGGGCGCCCCGCCCCGCCCGGACGGGGTGTACGACCTGCTCGTTGACGGTCACCTGAGCGGGCGTGCCAGTGTGGGCGGCGGCAACGTCCAGATGATGGACATGGCTACCGGGTCCGTCGAGACCCGTCCCGGCCCGGTCGGCACGGTCGGGTTCACCGGTCTGCCCAAGCGTGTGAAGGACGTCGAGGTCTGGCTGCCCCACAACGAGGTCACCCAGCTGGTCGCCCTGCGCACCGACGCCCCCGTCGAGGCCGTGCCGCGGGGGGAGCGCAGGGTGTGGCTGCACCACGGCAGTTCGATCAGCCAGGGCTCCGACGCTGAGAGCCCCACCACGACCTGGCCGGCGCTGGCCGCCTCCCTCGGCGGCGTGGAGCTGGTCAACCTCGGCCTGGGCGGCAGCGCTCTGCTCGATCCGTTCACCGCCCGCGCTATGCGAGACACCCCCGCGGACCTGATCAGCGTCAAGATCGGCATCAACCTCGTCAACACCGACCTGATGCGGCTGCGCGCCTTCACCCCGGCCGTGCACGGTTTCCTCGACACCATCCGTGAGGGGCACCCCACCACGCCGCTGCTGGTCGTCTCGCCCATCTACTGCCCCATCCACGAGGACACCCCCGGCCCCAGCGCTTTCGACCTCAGCGCCCTCAGCGCCGGAAAACTGCGGTTCCGGGCCACCGGCGACCCTGACGAGCGCGCCGCGGGGAGGTTGACGCTCAACGTCATCCGCGAGGAGCTGTCCCGTATCGTGAGGCAGCGGGCGGCCGATGATCCCCGTCTGCACTACCTCGACGGCCGCGACCTCTACGGCGAAGCGGACTTCGTTGAGCTGCCGCTGCCCGACCAGCTCCACCCGGACGCCGCCACGCACCGCCGTATCGGTGAACGCTTCGCCGAACTGGCCCTGGGCAGCGGGCCGTTCACCGCACAGCGCGGCTGAGGGGCCCGCCCCTGGCCGTGGCTTCGAAAAAACCCGGGTCGGGTGCGGGCGACCGGCGGCTTTTGGTCATTCTCCACAACTGGAGCCGCGTAGCGTTTGCGGTCTGCGACATGGCGCCGCCAGCCGGCAGACGAAAGGATGAGCACTGCCGTGGTCCGTCATGTCGCGGCACGCACATCTTTGGTCTACAGGAGGGCTCGGCCGTATGTTCAGACGTGTCGCCATCGTCAACCGCGGTGAGGCCGCTATGCGGCTCATCCACGCCGTACGGGACATTTCCGCGGAGACCGGGACACGGGTCGAGACCGTCGCCCTGCACACCGACGTCGACCGTACGGCCACCTTCGTCCGCGAAGCGGACCTGTCCTACGATCTCGGTCCCGCCTCCGCACGCCCCTACCTCGACCTGGAGGCGCTGGAGCGCGCGCTGGTGGAGACGGGCGCCGACGCCGCGTGGGTCGGCTGGGGCTTCGTCGCCGAGGACCCGGCGTTCGCGGAACTGTGCGAGAGGATCGGAGTCACCTTCGTCGGGCCGAGCGCGGAGGCCATGCGCAAGCTCGGCGACAAGATCGGCGCGAAGCTGCTCGCCGAGGAGGTCGGCGTGCCGGTCGCGCCGTGGAGCCACGGTGCGGTCGAGACCCTGGACGCCGCACTGGCGGCGGCGGACGAGGTCGGCTATCCGCTGATGCTGAAGGCGACCGCGGGCGGAGGCGGACGCGGCATTCGTGTGATCACGAACGCGGCTGAGCTGGCGGACGCCTATGAGCGCACCAGCCAGGAGGCCGCGCGGGCCTTCGGTAGCGACATCGTGTTCCTGGAGCGCCTGGTCACCGGTGCCCGGCACGTCGAGGTCCAGGTGATCGCTGACGGTGAGGGAACCGCGTGGGCGCTCGGTGTCCGCGACTGCTCGGTGCAGCGGCGCAACCAGAAGGTCGTCGAGGAGTCGGCGTCGCCGGTGCTCAGCCCCGCGCAGACGGGCGAGCTCAAGGCTTCGGCCGAACGGTTGGCCGTGGCGGTCGGTTACCGCGGTGCGGCCACCGTCGAGTTCCTCTACCACCCCGGTGAGAAGCTGTTCGCGTTCTTGGAGGTCAACACCCGCCTTCAGGTCGAGCACCCGATCACCGAGTCCACCACCGGGTTCGACCTGGTCAAGGCACAGCTGCGGGTGGCGTCCGGGGGCAGGCTCGAAGGTGAGCCGCCGGTGGAGCGCGGACACGCCGTCGAGGCCCGGCTGAACGCCGAGGACCCCGACCGCGACTTCGCGCCCTCCCCGGGCCGCATCGCACGGCTGGACCTGCCCGCCGGGCCGGGTATTCGCGTGGACACCGGCGTCAGTGAGGGCGACACCATCCCCGCTGACTTCGACTCGATGATCGCCAAGATCATCGCCTACGGCCACAACCGGGACGAGGCGCTCGGCAGGCTGCGCCGGGCGATGGCGCAGACCACGGTGATCATCGAGGGTGGTGCGACGAACAAGAGCTTCGTGCTCGACCTGCTCGACGAACCCGAGGTGATCGACGCCAGCGCGGACACCGGGTGGATCGACCGTGTCCGGGGCGAAGGCAGGCTCGTCTCGCACCGGCACTCCGCCGTCGCGCTGGCGGCCGCCGCCATCGAGGCCTATGAGGAGGAAGAGCGCGTCGAGCAGCAGCGGCTGCTGTCGACGGCGTTCGGCGGCCGCCCGCAGGTGCGGCATGAGGGCGGTCGGCCGCTGGACCTCAAACTGCGCGGCGTCGGTTACCGCGTGCGTGTGGCGCGGGTCGGCGCGCACCGGTTCCGTGTGGGCGTCGAAGCGGGGGACGGTGTCCACACCGCCGACGTTGAGCTCGACCGATTCGACCAGCACACTGGTCGAATCATCGTCAACGGCGCCCGGTACCGCCTGCTGGTCGGCACGCACGGGCCGATCCACCTGGTCGAGGTGGACGGCGTGACGCACCGGGTCAGTCGCGACGAGGGCGGTGTGGTCCGCTCGCCCACGCCCGCGCTGGTCGTCGCCACACCGTTGGAGGTCGGTGCCGAGGTCGAGGCGGGCGCGCCGGTGCTGGTGCTGGAGAGCATGAAGATGGAGACGGTGCTACAGGCGCCGTTCAAGGCGCGGCTGAAGGAGTGCGCTGTGTCCGTGGGCAGCCAGGTGGAGACCGGTGCCCCGTTGCTGCGGCTGGAGCCGCTCGCCGACGCGGAAGCTGAGGACACCTCGGCTGTTGAGTCCGTTGAACTGGACCTGCCCGCCGCCTCCGCGTCGGTCCCGGCGCGAGAGCGCGCCATGCGTGGGCGGGAGGATCTGCGCAGTCTGCTGTTGGGCTTCGACGTTGATCCGCACGACGAGCGCCGGGTGCTCGACGGCTACCTCGCCGCGCGCCGGGCGGCCGCTGAGGACGGTCACCGGCTGCTGGCTGAGGAGCTCGAACTCGTCGACGTGTTCGCCGATCTCGCCGAGCTGAGCCGTAACCGGCCGGTGGTCGAGGACGGCGGCGACGACCACGTGTACAGCGACCGCGAGTACTTCCATACCTACTTGCAGAGCCTGGACGTTGAACGGGCCGGGTTGTCGGAGGCCTTCCAGGTCAAGCTCGCCAAGGCGCTCGGGCGCTACGGGGTCACCGAGCTGGAGCGCTCTCCCGAGCTCGAGTCCGCGGTGTTTCGGATCTTCCTCGCCCAGCAGCACGCCTCTGCCGACGCCACGGTCGTGACGACGCTGCTGCGTGCGTGGCTGCGGGAGCCGCCGCCGGACGAGGCGCTGCGCGAGCCTGCCGGTCTTGCGCTGGAGCGGTTGGTGGCCGCGACGCAGGTCCGTTTCCCGGTGGTCGCCGACCTGGCGCGCGGAGTGGTCTTCGCCTGGTTCGGTCAGCCGTTGCTGCGCCGCAACCGCGCCCGCGTCTACGCCGACGTCCGTAAGCACCTGCGTCACCTGGACGCGAACCCGCACGCACCGGACCGTGCCGAGCGTATCGCTGAGATGGTGCGCAGCACCGAGCCGCTGGTGCGTTTGCTCGGTCAGCGGCTTGTCCGCGATGACCTGGACAACGCGATCATGCTGGAGGTGCTGACCCGGAGGTACTACGGCAACAAGGGGCTCACCGGCGTCCACACCAGGCAGGTCGCGGACTGCACGTTCGTGGTCGCTGAGCGCGCGGGCTCGCGTGTGGTCTCCTCCGCGGTGAGCTTCGACGCGCTGGGTGATGCGCTGCGCGGGCTCGCTGCTCTGGCGAACGGCACGGACGCCATCGACGCCGACATCTACCTCTCCTGGGAGAAGCAGCCGGAGGACTCCGATGCGATGGCGGCCGCGCTGCACGAGGTCCTGAGCGTGAACCTGCTGCCGGACCAGGTCCGCAGGCTCACCGCCACCGTCGCGGGCAGGGGCGGCGCGGTGATGCACCACCACTTCACGTTCCGCTCCTCGCCCACCGGGATGGCCGAGGAGCGGCTGATCCGTGGGCTGCACCCCTACATCGCGCAGCGGATGCAGCTGGAGCGGCTGAGCAAGTTCGACCTGACCCGGTTGCCGTCCTCGGACGAGGAGGTCTACCTCTTTCAGTGCGTGGCGCGGGAGAACCCTTCCGATGAGCGCCTCATCGCCTTCGCGCAGGTGCGCGACCTGACCGAGCTGCGTGAGAACGACGGCAGGCTGGTCGCGCTGCCGACGGCCGAGGACACCATCGCCACCTGCCTCGACTCGATCCGCCGTGCGCAGTCGCGGCGCCCGTCGAAGAAGCGCTTCAACACCAACCGGATCGTGGTCTATGTCTGGCCGCCGAGCGGCATGAGCCGCGCGGAGCTGGAGATGATCGCCGGACGGGTGCTGCCGACGACCGCGGGCGCCGGGCTGGAGGAGATCCTGCTCATCGCGCGACAGCGCGACCAGGAGAGCGGCGAGCTGACCAAGACCGCCGTGCGCGTCTCCTTCGATGCCACCGGTGGCACCGAGCTGACTGTCGGCGAGCCGTCGGATGAGCCGCTTGAGCCGCTCGACGACTACCGGCAGAAGGCGCTGCGCGCGAGCAACCGCAACACGGTCTACCCCTATGAGCTGACCGGCCTGCTCGGCGACTTCGTCGAGTACGACCTCGACGATGACCACGTGCTGGTGCCGGTCGAGCGGCCCAAGGGGAACAACACCGCGGCGATCGTGGCGGGCGTGGTCACCACGCCGACCCCGCGGCACCCGCGGGGCGTCACCAGGGTCGTGCTGCTCGGCGACCCGACGAAGTCGCTCGGCGCACTGTCGGAGCCGGAGTGCCGCCGGGTGATCGCCGCGCTGGACCTGGCCGAGCGGATGCGGGTGCCGCTGGAGTGGTACGCCCTCTCCGCCGGCGCACGGATCTCCATGGAGTCGGGTACCGAGAACATGGACTGGGTGGCCGCGGCGCTCAAGCGGATCGTCGAGTTCACCCAGGACGGCGGCGAGATCAACATCGTGGGCGCGGGTATCAACGTCGGCGCGCAGCCGTACTGGAACGCCGAGGCGACGATGCTCATGCACACCAAGGGCATCTTGGTGATGACGCCGGATTCGGCGATGGTGCTCACCGGTAAGCAGTCACTCGACTTCTCCGGTGGCGTGTCGGCCGAGGACAACTTCGGTATCGGCGGCTACGACCGGGTGATGGGCCCGAACGGGCAGGCGCAGTACTGGGCGCCGAACCTGAGCGCCGCGCGGGACGTGCTGATGTCGTACTACGACCACACCTACGTCGCCCCCGGCGAGGAGGCACCGCGGCGGGCGGGGACGACCGACCCCCTCGACCGCGACATCTCCGACTTCCCGCACTCCGTGGCGGGCAGCGATTTCACCACCGTCGGTGAGATCTTCTCCGCTGAGGCCAACCCGGACCGTAAGAAACCGTTCGATATCCGGACCGTGATGCGGGCGCTCGCCGATCAGGACCACTCGGTGCTGGAGCGTTGGGCGGGTATGGCCGACGCGGAGACCGCGGCGGTGCAGGACGTGCACCTGGGCGGGATGCCGGTGTGTTTGCTGGGCATCGAGTCACAGTCGGTGTCGCGGCGCGGTTTCCCGCCCACCGACGGCCCGGACACCTATACCGCGGGCACGCTGTTTCCGCGCTCGTCGAAGAAGGTCGCGCGGGCGATCAACGCGGCCAGCGGCAACCGGCCGCTGGTGGTGTTGGCGAACCTGTCGGGCTTTGACGGCTCACCGGAGTCGATGCGCAAGCTACAGCTGGAGTACGGCGCCGAGATCGGCCGTGCGATCGTGAACTTCCGTGGGCCCATCGTGTTCTGCGTGATCTCGCGGTACCACGGTGGCGCGTTCGTGGTGTTCTCCAAGGCACTGAACCCGAACATGACCGTGCTTGCGCTGGAGGGCTCCTTCGCTTCGGTGCTCGGTGGCGCGCCCGCCGCCGCGGTGGTGTTCTCCGGTGACGTCAACGCCCGTACCGCGGCCGACCCGCGTGTGCGGGACTTGGAGGCCCGCTGTGCGGTCGCCTCCGGAGCTGACCGTGCCGCGTTGACCGCGGAGCTCGACGAGCTGCGGTCGTCGGTTCGCGTGGAAAAGCTCGGTGAGGTGGCCACGGAGTTCGATCGCGTGCACGACATCCAGCGCGCGGTCGAGGTCGGCTCCGTGGACGCCGTCATCCGTGCCGCGGAGCTGCGCCCGCGCATCATCGAGGCCATTGAGGCTCGTCTGCGCTGATTCCGCTTCGGCGCCGCGTTGTCGGAAGCCGTGCCCACCAGGGGGCCTGGTGGGCACGGTGGTTTTGTTCTTGGCGTGCCCCGAGGAAGGCGCGGGAGGCCACGGGCCGTCTCCTGGTGCGCGGTCGGTGGCTTGAAAGGCCTCCGAGGGGGACCGGTCCGGATTTTGGCGGCAGAGCTCTCCGCGACGCAGGTGATGCGGCGATCGCTTCGGCGAGTGCGGCTGGTTCGCCACGACCCGGCATGCGTTCCAGGTGCTACGCCGCGTTCTGCGGAGTCAGCGACTCTGGGTGGAACTGCTACAGGCCGGTTTTCGCGTGCGCTGAGCAGGTCAGGGTGCGGGGGCGGGCCCGGGCGGCAGGTGGACCGTCATGATCAGGCGGCAGGTTTCGGTGCCTGTGCCGCAGTAGGCGTGGGGGAGGTCGCCGTCGAACGTGGCGGTCTGTTCGGCTTCGACGGTGTACTCGGTGCCGTCGACGACCAGGATCATCCGGCCGGAGATGACGCTGACGGTTTCCACGACTCCGGCCTGGTGGGGGTGGCTGGGATATTCCTCCTCCGGTTCCAGCTGCCAGCGCCAGACCTCGACAGGGGTCGGGCCCGAGGTCGTCAGTACAAACCGGGCCTGGCTGCCTTGTGCTCCGGTCCACAGGGGGGTCACCTCGTCGGCGGCCACGACGCGGACGCGGCCTTCGGGCGGTCCCTGCATCAGGTCGGACACCGAGATGCCCAGGGTGTCGGCCAGCCGGACCAGGGTGGCCAGGTTGGGGTTGCCCTGGGCCTTCTCCAGCCCCACCAGGGCTCCTTTGCTGACCTGGGCGCGTCGGCTGAGCTCCTCCAGGGACAGGCCCGCGCGACCACGGGCCGCCCGGACGTTGTGCGCGACCGTCCGCAGAGCTGCGACCGTCTCGACCACCTGATCACCATCCTCGCCACTTGACCGTTTGAATGCACCGCTCGGTCGTTTTATTGACACATTGCGGTCGCTCTACTGTACTATCTGGTCGTTCCAACTGCTGACGCACCGCAGCCAGCTCGTCGGTACGGGGACCGCCGTCGCCGCCAGCCTCCTCGCCCTGACCTGGGCAAGTTCGCAACCCGCTACGCAAGGAGAACAGCATGCTGGTCCATCCCTGGGACGCCAACCTGGACGATTCCGAATGGCGGAGCTGGATCGCCCAGGGCCACGACTTCGGGCAGCTGAGCGTCAACGGCCCGCCCGGCCATCCGCCCGTGGTCGTCCCCACCCACTTCACCTGCGCCGGGGACCACCTCCTGGTCCACTTCGCCCGGCCCAACCCGGTCTGGAAGGCGATCGAGCACGACCCGAACGTCGCCTTCACCGTGATCGGCGACTACGCCTTCATCCCCGGACCCTGGCGCGCCAACACCGGCACTCCGCCCCGTGACGGCGTCCCCACCAGCTACTACACGGCCGTCCAGTTCATCTGCCGCGCCGAGATCGTTGACGGTCCCGAGGCCAAGGCCGAGCTGCTGCGCCGCCAGATGGCCCACTTCCAGCCCGACGGCGACCACGCCCCCATCGCCGTCGACCAGCCCCCCTACGGCCGGATGCTGTCCGGCATCCGCGGCCTGCGCCTGGAGGTCACCGAAGTACGGGCCAAGTTCAAGTACGACGACCACAAACCCGTCGAGCACCGCGCCGCCGTCGCCGACCACCTCACCGCGCGCGGCCAGGACCTCGACGTGCCCACCGCGCACCAGCAGCGCCGCCGCTTGGGCCGCATCGGCTCCTGGAAGTCCTGACCCCCGCCCGCACGAAACGGAACCCTCCCATGAGCGCTTTCCGCACCCGCGTCGCCGAGGACTCCACACACGTCGTTTTCGCCCTCGAAGCCTTCCGCACCACCCGTAATACGGGCTTGGGGAACATGGGTACAGCCGTTCACGGTAAGCGGCTCAGGGCGTGGCCTTCTTAGGACGGCGAGGAGGCCGGCGCTCCGGGTTCCACGCGTGGCCTCGGGTGTCGCGTGATGTGGCCTCGGACGAGGTGGGGGCTCTGACATCCGTGGGTATCGTTCGACGCCCCCCTTATCGGTGAGGTTGCGCGCTGGCTCGAACGAGGGCTCGTGCCAGGTCAGTGCTTTCCGAAAGGGTGTCGATCGGGAGCGGCTGCGTGGCGAGAGCGCCTTCGTGCAGCACAAGGAGCCGGGTGGCGAGGGTGTCGGTTCCCGAGCAGCCCGCCGCGGTGGCGAGTTCATTGAACAGGTTCTGCAACCAGAGCTTCTGGTTCGCGGCGATGCGGTGGGCGGGGTGCGAGGGGTCCGGGAGTTCGGCCAGTGCGTTGATGAACGCGCATCCGCGGGTGTTGGTCTGGTTCCAGGTCCGCAGTGCGTGGAAGGGCATGGTGACGGTCTCGACGGGGTCGTCGCAGGCGTCAACGGTGGCGCGGACCAGTGACCGCCAGCGCTGGTCACGTTCTGCGAGATAGGTCGCCACGAGATGGTCTTTCGAACCGAACTGGTTGTACAGGGTCCGCTTGGTCACGCCTGAGCACTGAGCGATCAGGTCCACGCCGACCGTTGTGATTCCGCGGTTGTAGAACAGCTCCTCGGCAGCCGCCACGATGCGTCGGCCGGCCGGTGTCATGGGCTGTGTTTCCTGCATTGGACATCCCTTCACTGATCAGTGTACCCTAACCTTAGTTCACAGGTCAGTATACCTATGGGGGCTGAGTGATGGATGTGCCCGAGACCATGCGCGCGGTGCGGATCGCAGAGCACGGGGGGCCGGAGGTGCTTGAGCTGACGGAGGCGGCCGCGCCCACCCCGCGGGCAGGAGAGGTATTGGTCCAGGTCAGCGCGGTAGCGCTGAACAACACCGACCTGTGGACCCGGGAGGGTGCCTACGGCAGCCCGGAAGATCCGAAGGCGCTGTCGGGCTGGCGCGGTCCGATCGACTTCCCGCGCGTCCAGGGCGCCGACGTAGCCGGCCGGGTCGTGGCAGTCGGTATCGATGCGGACGAGAGCCTCGTCGGCCGCCGAGTGGTCGTCGACCCAGCGATCTACGACACCGAAGGACCGGATGCGAACCCGGTGGGCCTGATGGGGAGCGAACGTGACGGCGGTTACGCCGAGTACGTGACCGCGCCGACGGAGCGTGTACATGACGTGACGGAATCCCCCCTCACGGACGATCAGCTCGCGGCGTTGCCGACCGCCTACGGCACGGCGCTGGGCATGATCGAGCGGGGCCGGCTGCAGAGGGGAGAGACCGTCCTGGTCTCGGGAGCGTCCGGCGGGGTCGGCCTCGCGCTGGTGCAGATCGCCCGTGCGCGCGGTGCGAGGGTGCTCGCCATCAGCAGCGGGCCCAAGATCGATTCGGTGCGCGCGGCGGGCGCACACGAAGTCATCGACCGCGCACGAAACGTCGCCGAGCAGGTCCGCTCTGCCGCCCCGGAGGGCATCGACGTCGCACTCGACGTCGTCGCTGGGGAGCTGGTGGGCGCGGGACTGCCGCTGCTGCGCGAAGGTGGCCGATGGGTCATCGCCGGCGCACTCGGCGGGTACAACGTGGCCTTTGACGTGCGCCGTCTCTACCTGCACAACGCGCAGGTGATCGGCTCCGCGATGCACACGCCCACGCACTTCGACCTCCTGATGGACCTGGCTCGCCAGGCCGAGATCCAGCCCGTTATCGCCGCGGCGTTCCCTCTGGACCAGGCCGCTCAGGCGCAGGAAGAACTCGCCCGCAGGGAGCACGTGGGAAAGATCGTCATGCACCCCTAGGCCGTTTCACCGGCGAGGTGTCGGGGCACCCACGTTCCAACCGACCACCTGGGTACGGTGGGAGACGCAACGGGAAGAGGGTGAGTCCCGCCCCTTCACCATTGAGGCGAGTGGAAGCAACAGCAATGTCTACGTTCCCTATTGGGTCGTCACCACGGACCACCGCGGGGCCGCACGCGATGACGAGTTCAACGCACTGGTGAGCACGAACTGGCAGCTCACCCTTACGCGATTTGACGGGACGGTCCCCCTCTGCACCTGGCAGCGGTGTACCGACATGACCTCCACGGCCCTCGGCGTCATGCGCGAGGAGAGGATGGTCGCCCTCTGGTCCAAGAGGCGAAGGAGCGCATGAGCGGAAAAGACCGACTCAAGCAGATCGGCTATATCGGCCTGGTCGCGTTCGTCGTGACCGTCGCCTTCCATGCGGGAACGGCCGTGGTCGGTCTCGTCCTGGGTAGGTCTATGGGCCTCTTCGGCTGCTGAAGCGGTGCCCGCACCGAAACAAGCCTGAGGGAACCCTGCTGGGGAGCTCTGAGCGGGAACGCCCACCAGTTCGGCGAGGGGGTTTCTGCGTCCGCACAGTGATACGTCATGTCTTGCTTCTGAGAAGGCCCGGTTCTTCCGAAGCTACGGCGATCCGCAAGGCAGGCCATGTTTGCCTGCCGCAGCTCGGGTAGGGGCCGGGTGCGCACCTGCGCGCCCCGCGGGCCACGGGGGGCGGCCTACACGGTCGTGCGGCCCCGGGATGACACGGCGCGGGTGCGGGGCCGAGCGCCCACGGGGGATGAGCGCGTTTGGCCGTGCCGGATCCGGCGATCGGGGGATGCCGAGGTCACGGTGATGTCACGGGAGCCCCCGCGCAACCAAGCGTTGCGCGGGGGCTTTTCTCATGCCCGCACGGCGAGACGACCCTGTGCTCGTATAGCTGTCGCCCCCCGACAAGCAGCTCCATGCCGGGGAGCGGCCCTGCACTGTGCCCGGTGTGCCGGTGTATCGGTGGGCCGACACACCGGCACGGGCGTAACCGTCCGCCCCAAGCGTACAGCGACGGCTGTACCCATCTCGTTTTCCGGCCTTGTGACCTGCCTCGAATAACGTTGCGGGCCCCTGACGTCCCCGCTGGGGCCCTCGGGCGCCCTTCGGCTCCTCACCTCCGGTAAGGCCCACTTATCGGAGGTGAGGATCACGGCCCCCGCGAGGGCAGGTTTGGTTTGCTGCAATCAGTTACGTTTATTAATAACGTTTCCAACGAAACGTTATTAGCAGACCCCGTCGGGCAACGCGGCATGGCACCTGGGTGGGGTGGCGCTCCCACCCCAGCAGGGGCGCCGTCAACGAACGGCGAACCATGTGAGGAGTGGCCCTCTGTAGCCAACGCGTCGGTCGGTCGCTGGCGCGGGGGGGGCAAGTCAGGCAGCGGATGGCGGAAGCAGCGATTCCGCTTCGAGGCCGGCTCGTCGGACCGCTGTGCTCCGACGGTCGGCATCGAGCGGCGGCTCGCGCCGATGAGATGCCGTACCTGAACGTGGAAGACCTGTATCCGGCCGGCAAGCGCGGGAAGACCACCGCCGAGGGCGGGGACCGGGTGGATCCACTGGCAGTCCGGCGCCGCCCAGCTCCTGCCCCGCCTGATCGCCCGCAGTGCCCGCGGTCCGCTGTTCCTCACCGCCCGCAAAGCCCCCGCCGGAGCACCGACGCTGGACGTATGCCCGGAGTCCGGCCGCGCCAGGCTGTCCTACCGCCGTGCTGAGGAGGTCTTCGAGAACACCCGGCTGCTCCCTCTTGCCTCCCCCGACGTCGTCGAGGGCCTGGACGGCCGGACGCTCCACCGGATGCGTGCAGAGCTCGGCGCCGCGCGAGCCGCACTGATACAGATCGTCAACTGATCGGCTCTCACGGGGCTGGCCGCTGCGCTGGTCCTGCGTAGGGTTTCAAGGAGGCGGCAGCGCGGCGTTCGCGCACCCCGTCCGCTGCCGCGCCGAGTGTTCAGGCGCGTCCACGAGAGAAGGAAACACACCCATGCGCGCTCTTGTCGTCGATCACGGCGAGGCCGGACCCGTCCGGTTCGCCGATGTCGATGAGCCCGTGCCGTCCAGCGACGAGGCATTGGTCGGGATACGGCACATCGGTCTCAACTTCGGAGAGCTGAATTACGTGCACCAGTGGCCGGCCGGCGCTGTGCACGGTCACGACGCGGCCGGCGTCGTGGTGCGCGCCGCATCCGACGGCTCGGGGCCACCCGAAGGTACGCGCGTCGCGCTGGGGATGTCCGCCCACGCGTGGGCGGAGCGGGTGGCGGTCAGTCCCGCCTCGCTCGGCACCGTGCCCGAGGGCGTGGATCTGGCAGACGGTGCCGCGATGGGGATCGCTGGAGTCACCGCACTGCGGGTGCTGCGCAAGCGTTCCCTGCTGGCGCGCAACGTCCTGGTCACCGGCGCCAGCGGGGGCGTGGGGCACTTCGCCGTCCAGTTGGCGGCGCTGGCGGGCGCCCGGGTGACGGCACTCGTGGGTTCGCCGGACCGGGCCGCCGGACTCCTCAGACTCGGGGCCGACAAGGTCCTGACCGACCTGGCCGAGACCGAGTACCGGTTCGACCTCGTCCTGGACACGGTCGGTGGACCGCTGGTGGCCCAGGCGTGGAGTTCCCTCGCCGAGGGCGGCACCCTCCACCTAGTCGGTTACTCCTCGGGGCAGGACACCACGTTCCCGTCAGGGGCCTTGTTCGGCTTCGGCGAACCCCGCGGCATCGCCACCTACGGCGACATGACGCCGACCAGCGGGGATCTGACGGACCTGCTGGGCCTCATGGCCGCCGGGAGGCTCTCGGCACCGGTCGGACTGCGAGGCGACTGGCAAAACGTGGACGACGCCGTCCAGGCACTGTTCGCGCGGAAGGTGCACGGAAAGATCGTTCTTGACGTGGTCTGACGCCTGTCTACGAGAGTGGAAAGATGGACGTACTCGCGGAGGCCTTGCGTATGTCGGGTGCGCGGGGGGCGCTCGGGGTCGTGCTGAAGGCCGGAGGAAACTGGGGCCTGTGGCTGGACTCCTATCCGGGAGCGGCACTGCACGTGGTGTCCCGTGGCACGATGTGGCTCCATGTCCCGGGAGGGAATCCCCTGGAGGTGCAGGCAGGAGACGCCGTCCTGTTGTCCCCGGGCACCGCCCACGGGATAGCCGGCGGGGCCAGTACGACGATGGGGCCCTGTGACCGGAAGGCGACGGTCCAGGCCCTCACCGACGGCAGCGCCCTGCACCTGGGCTCGACGCCGGCGCGGACGGAAGTGCTCGTCCTGCGCTATGAGCAGGACCCGGAGGTGAGTACGCCGGTACTCACCTCCCTCGTCCGGCCGATGCACGTCACGAGCCGGGAGAACGCACAGCTGAGAAAGACCGTCGAGCTTCTCACGGCGGAGCTCGCGCAGCCGCAGACCGGCACCACCGCAGCCGTCAACAGCATCGTCGACCTTCTGCTCATCCAGTTCGTACGCGTCTGGCTGGCCCGCCGCCCGGAGAAGCAGTCCGGCTCATGGCTGGGCGCGATGCGTGATCCGGTCGTGCGCGACGCCCTGGTACATGTCCACGCCCGACCGGAACACCCCTGGACCACCGAGTCCCTGGCGGCCGCGACGGCGGTCTCCCGGACGACACTGTCCAGGCACTTCCGGTCCGCCCTCGGACAGACGCCGGGCGCGTACATGACGCAGTGGCGCATGGACCTGGCCTCCGTCCGGCTCCGCGACACCGACGAGCCGGTCGAGTCGATCTCCGGCGCGGTCGGCTACGCCTCTCCGCACGCTTTCAGCCGTGCCTTCCGACGTGCCCGAGGCATGCCCCCGGGCGAGTACCGTTCTCGACTTCGCAAGTGATCGCAGGCAGGCGGTCACCGGCAACACTTGAGCACAAGTGCGTCCGGGCGGGTGGGTAAGGGCGGCGCGCCTCATCATCGCTGAGCAAATCGTTGATCTCGTCCTCGGGTGAGCTGATCGGGCTCCATGCCCCCCATGAAGACCGAACCGCCCGCCTCCTCCGGGACCTGGACCGTTCCTCCCAGATCTGTTCTCGCGCGATGGCCCCGTGGTCATCAGGGACTCGCGCGATGCCTGCGCGCTGTGGCAGCGCCAGCACGGGATCGAGCAGTGGACGCCCGGGGCCGTGCACCTCCCCGGATGGCACCCGCCCCGCGAGAGAGCCCGCCCCGCCCCTGTCCGCGGGACGGGTGCTGTGCCATACTCAAGGTTGGGCGCTCGACCAATGCAAACGATCAGGGCAATCGACCAAAAGGTGGCACGGTGACGACGACACAAGGCGAACAAGTACGCAAACGCCTGCTCCAGGCAGCCGCCGAACTCATCAGCGAACGCGGATGGTCAGCGGTCAGCACCCGCACACTCGCCCAACACGCCGGAGTCGGACCCGGCCTGGTCCACTACCACTTCGCCTCCCTGCAGGCCCTGCTCGCCGAAGCCGCCATCCAGACCCTGCGCACCATCGCCGAAGAAGCCGCCGCACACCTGGACAACACCACACCCCAGGAAGGCCTCGCCCTGATCCTGGGCGACCTGGACCGCTACCCCGGCGACGACCCCGCCTCACGGCTGGTCACCGAGACCTACCTGGCCGCCACCCGCGACCCGGACCTACGCCAAGCCATCACCCAGATCCTGAACCTGATGCGCCAACACCTGACCACCTGGCTCACCGCCGCCGGTGTCCCCGACCCCCGACCCACCGCCACCGTCCTGGCCGCCACCCTCGACGGCATCATGCTCCACCGCGCACTCGACCCCGACCTGACCGCACCCACCGTCGAACCCGTCCTACGCCGACTCCTCACACCCGACGACCACCAAGGAGCACGACGATGAAGGCCATCATCTGCGGAGCAGGCATCGCCGGCCTGGCCGCCGCCCACCGGCTCCACGCCCACGGCTGGCAGGTCACCGTCCTGGAGAAGGCCCCCGGCCCACGCACCCAGGGCTACATGATCGACTTCTTCGGCCCCGGCTACCAGGCAGCCGACCTCATGGGCCTGCTGCCCCGCCTACGCGGACTCGGCTACCACATCGACCACGCCACCCTCGTCGACCACAACGGCACCCCCCGCGCCTCCGTGGGGGTGCGGCAGTTCGCCAACACCGGTTTCATCTCCCTCATGCGCCCCGACCTCGAACGCGCCCTACGACACACCCTTCCCCAAGACGTACAGCTGCGCTATGACACGCCCCTGCGCCACATCCACGACCACGGCGACAACGTCCAGGTCACCCTCGCCGACGGCGACACCCTGACCGGCGACCTACTCGTGGGCGCTGACGGCATCCACTCCACCGTGCGCGCCCAGATCCTCGGCCCCGAAACCGACCACCTGCGCTATCTGGGCTTTCACACCGCCGCCTACGTCTTCACCGACCCCGACATCCACGCCCAGGTCGACGGCGGCTTCTACCTCACCGACACCACCGGCGCCCAGATGGGCCTGTACGGACTACGTGACGGCCGCGTCGCCGCCTTCACCGTGCACCGGTCCTCCACCCCCGAGGTGCCCGACGACCCGCGCGAGGAACTACGCCGCACCCACGCCGGCCTGGGCTGGCTGGTCCCCCGCGCCCTGGACCACTGCCCCGACCCCGAGCACCTCTACTACGACCAGGTCGCCCAGACACTCGTGCCCCACTGGGGCCACAAACGCACCGTCCTGCTCGGCGATGCCTGCGGCGCGGTCTCCCTGCTCGGGGGACAGGGTGCTTCCCTGGCCGTGGGCGGCGCCTTCGTCCTGGCCGAGCACCTGGCCTCGGCCCCCGCTGTCCAAGAGGGCCTACGACGCTACGAACAGCAGTGGCGCCCCGAGGTCGAACAGCGCCAACGCTCCGCCCGCCGTACCGCCCGCTGGTTCCTGCCTCCCACCCGTACACAACTGCTCCTGCGCCGCGCCGTACTGCGCATGAGCGGATTGCCCGGAGTGAGCCGGCTTCTGGCAGGCGCCCTCACCGGCAAACCCACCCCCGCCGTGCGCGAACACACCCACCTGACCTCCCGCTGACCCCGGATCCGCGCAGCACCCGCCCCTTACACGCCAGGACCCCGCACGCGCACAGAAGCCGCCCCGCCCACCCGGGCAGCAGAGTCGACTCGCGAGCCCGTCGGCCTGGTGACCGTGGCCGAGCTGATGGGGCACGCCGGTGCCAACACCTCCCGCGCTATGCCTCGCCCACCGAGACCGGCAAGGCCACTGCCCTGGACGCGCCCACCGTCGACAGATGAGCACGGAGGAGGAGCAGGGATTCCGTATGCGGTTGGTGACACGTTCGTCCACGGAATCTCGGCTCCAGGGGCGTCACGCTTTAACCCTGCGATCAGGGGATACGCTTACAACTGACCCTCCGGGTAAGGAACCAAAATCTCTATGAGCCGAACTTATGACGCCACTTCATCCGGTCTACCACGCTCATCGGGTCCACGAAGGTCGCTTCATGGCCTTCTTTCTTCACCGTGATGGACAGGTCTTCCGGATAGGTTGCACTGGAGAAGTTGCAACTGATTTCCAGTGTCATCCCTAAGGTGCCAGCGCCCGGTTCGAGCCCGCTCGGGAAGCTTCCTTTCCTGGTCATATCCTGGGAGAAGACCAGGTTGCTTTCTTCCATGTTTTCGCAACGCACATCCGGGTAATGAGCCTCTGCGTGCCTGTCTGAATTATTCACGATGCCAAGAGTGAAATCATACGCCTGCGCTGCTCCGTCCTCTCCACCTTCCATCCTCACCGAGGTCACGGTGTAGGAGATCGCCTCTTCCGGGCTGGACATCCAGTCCATGTGAACATTGAAGAAGTCACCGAAACGCAACTCCTCAGTCGCGTCCGTACCGCCCTCTTCCTCCTGTGCTGGCCATGACGCATAGGCTGCCGCTCCCCCTGCGAGGAGAAGGCACACCGCACCGGACGCAAAGCCAGCAACGAAACTCTTGATAGAGAACCACTCCCTTCAGGTCCTGCAACTCCATCACCAGGAGCAACACGACTCCAATAACGCCACGGAAGCCATAGAAATTGAGCACAGCCACCCAGGCCGACGAGATCACTGGAGAAAATGTCGTCACCCGCAGCGAAGGGGGAGCCGACCCTGCGGGGCCCTTCTGGAAACGGCACCATGCAAGGCTCTCCCGGCATCGCCATCCACTACACCGGGTCTATCTGGCCGCTCCCCATCCTGCACCGCGCCTGCGCTGACTACGTCCGCGGGGTTCAGGAAGAGCACCTGGCCGGCGAATACAGCGACATCGCCTACAATTACCTCGTGTGCCGTCACGGCTACATCTACATCGGCCGGGGGTGCCAGTACCAGTCCGGTGCCAACGGAACCGATTCGGGCAACGACACCTGGTGTCCGGG
Organism: Nocardiopsis sp. TRM 82005; assembly: GCF_056312425.1. Classification (NCBI taxonomy): domain Bacteria; kingdom Bacillati; phylum Actinomycetota; class Actinomycetes; order Streptosporangiales; family Nocardiopsidaceae; genus Nocardiopsis; species Nocardiopsis sp. TRM 82005. The sequence goes on along the minus strand of NZ_JBWDTQ010000018.1, from coordinate 57,828 downwards.
AAACCTGAGCTCCTACGTCGCGGACGGGTCGTTCCGCCCTGGCAGCACCTTCGCCGCCCCCGCCGCCACCCCTGACACCCATGTGAAGAACACATCACTCGTTGAACTCCCAGCGTGGCCCGGCGTCGAGTTCACCAACCCCCCGCCGACCGAGCACCCGTCCGTGCGGGTATGGCAAGAGCAGATGGTGGCCCGTGGCTGGCGGCTGGCCGTTGACGGGGTTTACGGCAATCGCAGCCAACTCTCATGTCGGCTCTTCCAGGCGGAGAAGGGGTTGGAGGTTGACGGGACCGTTGGCCCGGCAACCTGGGCCGCTTCCTGGGACGCGCCGATCACGTAAGGCGTCCAGCCCAGCCAAGGTAAGTGCCCCGTCGTGGCCTATCGGCTGGTGCACCGCCGTCTTCGGCTCGCTCGCGCACCACATGAAGGACCTGGCCTACCTTCCTTGGCTCTTTCTGCGGCCGCCAAGGCGATCACCAGCCTCCGCTGCCGCCGCCGTAGGCGGACCACAGCTCGCCATGCGTTCCTCCGGCGCGGCTGCGAAGTGGTCGGGCTGGCGAAGGACACGCACCTGTGCTCGCGCTACCTCGTCGGGGGCGAAGGGCGCCGCCGTCAGCTGAGTGCGCGGCCGAGGGGCCGGACCCTCGGGCGGATGACCGCTTCGCCGTCGGCGGCTGGCCCGGCCGTTGAAGGATCCTGCTGGGCCCTTCAACGGCCGGGCCGTTCTGCGTTTTCACCCTGCTCTGAGCAGGTTAGGGACGTTTGCGGGCTCGAAGGACGGAGTCGTTGAGGGTGACCTCCTGGCCGCTGGGGCCGGTGGCCGCTCGGGTCCTGGCCTCGGCGACGACGACGTCCCACCGGTCGGGGTCGAGGACGGCTGTGACCTCCTCAGCTGTGAGGTGGGCCTTTGTCTCCGAGGCGTGTGGGGCACTGGTGTGCTGGTCTGAGGGGTGGTGGCCGACGATGAGCAGTGTGCCTCCTGGCGCGACTGCTGCGGCCAGGTGCCCGGACAGCTTCTCGTACGGGCCCGTCGGGTGCACGTAGTGGGCGCAGACCAGATCGAAGTACTCCTTGGCGGGCGGCTCCCCGGTCAGGTCGGCCCGCACCCACTCGATCCGGTTCGCGATGTCGGTGCCGAGGGTGCGGGCGTGCTCGCGCGCGCGGGTCAGCGCGGTGGCGGCGATGTCCACCGCCCTGACCCGCCAGCCGCGCGAGGCGAGCCAGAGGGCGTTGGCACCCTCGCCGCAGCCCGCCTCCAGCGCGATGCCGGGTGTGAGGTCCCCGGTCTCGGCCACCAGTTGCGGGTTGGGTTGCCCACCGTGGGCAGCGGTGTGTCCGTGACCGCGGTAACGCTCTTCCCAGTACGCCCTGTCGAATTCTTCGGGCACGGTGGTTTCCTCTCGTGGTTCACAGGCCGTGGCGGCGGTCGCCCATGACCTGTTCGCAGATACGTGCTTCGACTGTGTTCGTGAACGGGTCCTGGTGGGAGGCGACCGTCTGGCGGGCGCCCTCGGTTGCCGGGTCGAGGTTGGTCCGGGCCGCCACCTCGCCTTCTCCCACTTCAGGACCGCCATTTGCCCGGTCGGCCATCATGATCACCCCTCCAGGCTCACCATGCGGGTACGTCCCGCATTTCAGCAATATTTATTGCCGATATGGCAAACTGGTGGCATGGACAACGACCTCGACCACACACTCGACGCGGTCGGGCACCGGCTGCGCGTGCTGCGACAGCAGCGGGAGACCACACTGGCCGAGCTGTCGGAGGCGACTGGCATCTCGGTGAGTACCCTGTCCCGCCTGGAGTCCGGTGCTCGCAGGCCGACCCTCGAACTCCTGCTTCCCCTGGCCAGAGTCCACGGCGTCACGCTTGACGAACTCGTGGACGCCCCACCCACCGGTGACCCGCGTATCCACCTGCGCCCGGTCACCCTCCACGGCATGACCATGCTGCCCCTGACGCGCCGGGCCGGCGGCATCCAGGCGTACAAGCTCGTGATCTCGGCCAACGACCGCCGCGAACCCGAGCCACAGACCCACGAGGGCTACGAGTGGCTCTATGTCCTCAACGGACGGCTGCGGGTCGTGCTCGGTGAACACGATCTGGTGCTCTCACCTGGTGAGGCCGCCGAGTTCGACACCCGTGTTCCGCACTGGTTCGGTGCCGCCGGCACCGAACCAGTCGAGTTCCTCAGCCTGTTCGGCAGGCAGGGAGAGCGCGCACACCTTCGTGCTCGTCCCAAGTCGGGACACTCAGCGAAGCAGTCCGACTGAGCGCTTTGCGAGTGGTCCGGCCGATGGGAGCCAGCGGCCGCATCCGGGCAAGCCTCGATCAGGCGGCAAGGGATGATCCTGGGTCCGTGGAAGACGATGGTGCGAGTATGCGGGGACTCCTTGGCGCCTTCACCCCAGAGCCCCCCCCCTTTGAGGATGGTCATGCGCTCCCACAACTCAAAAATCACCCGGTTCCTGAGAAGCCGGACGAAGAGGTGAAAGTAGCGCCCCGTCGCCTGCCTCGTGGCCGCGGACTTCGACGCGCCCGGGGAGTGGCTCCCCGTCGACGGGGACGAGGGGCCCTCCGCCCCGGGAGGCTCGCTGGAGCAGAGGTGGGACGCTCTTCCCGACTATCGTCGCAACCGCGCGGTCGAGGTCAGGATCGAACCTCTGCCCGGCATCGCCGCGGCCGCCGAGCGCGTCACGGTCGCTCCCGTTTTCGATCCGGGCCCGGTTCTTGGCGGGAGCCTTCGAATCCCATGGGGCCGACTGAAGCGCGGCCGTTGACACACTCGTTCACGGTGCTCGGTGTGGTGCGGGCCCCTCAACGGGCCACGTTCTGGTCCCCGCCACTGTTTCGGCCGTGTCCATCCTCGGCAGGGGTGTGCGCGGTGGTGCCCGTGTTGCGTAGCAGCGTGGCGACCGTGAGCGTGACAGCTCCCAGCAGTACCGCCAGCACGACGGTGGTCACCTGCATCCCCTGCACGAAGGCCTCCCGTGCCACGGCGAGCAGCTGCCTTCCACCGGGCCCGGCCAGTTCCCCGGCAGCGGCCACCGCACCCCCCAAGGTGTTGCCTGCGGCCTCGGCCGTCTCCGGTGGTGTGCCCGCGGGGAGGGAGGCCCCGGTCACCTGGCGGTGGTAGACGGCGGCGCCGATGCTTCCTGCGATCGCCACTCCGAGCGCGATACCCAGTTCGTTGCCGGTCTCGGCCGTGCCCGAGGCCGTTCCGGCGCGCTCGGGCGGAGCGCTGCTGATAATCATGTCGTAGGTCAGCACCATCGCGGGGTTGAGCGCGAGGTTGAGCAGGGTGAACCCGGCCACGGTCAGGGCCAGCCCGGAGGTGCCTGCCGCGGCGATCAGGGCAAGGCCGACCACACCCAGGGCGAATGCTCCGGTGATCACGTGCACCGGCCTGACCCTGCGGGACAGCAGAGGAACCAGCAGGTTCGCGGCCACGCCCACGGCCATCGCAGGGACGGTCCACAGCCCGGCGACCAGTGGGGACAGACCCAGTACCAGCTGTAGGTACTGCATGACGAAGAACTGGATGGCGCCCAGGACGAACAGTCCGGTGGTCTGGGCTCCCAGGGACACGCTGAAACCGCGGTGGGAGAAGAGCACCAGATCGAGCAGCGGGTCGGCCAGCCGCCGTTGCCGTCGCACGAAGACCCATCCGAGGAGGACACCGGCGGCGATGGAGAGCAGGGGGGCCGCGGCCGGGCCGTCCTTGGCCACCTCCTTGATCCCGTACACCACGGGCAGGATCGAGGTGATCGCCAACGCGACGCTGGCCAGGTCGGGGCGGCCCGCGGCCTTGGCACGGTATTCCGGCAGCACCAGCGGGCCCAGGACAACCAGCACGAGCATCACCGGTACCGCTGGCAGGAAGACAGATCCCCACCAGAACGCCTCCAGGAGGGCGCCGCCCACCAGTGGTCCGATAGCCCCGCCGAGCATGAAGTTGGCCGACCACACCGCGATGGCGAACCTGCGCTGTACCGGGTCGCGGAACATGTTGCTGATCAGCGACAGCGTGGAGGGCAGCAGGGTGGCCCCGGTGATGCCGAGCAGGGCACGGGCCAGGATCAGCACTTCGGCGTTGGTGGAGAGGGCGGCGAGTACCGAGGCGGCGCCGAAAGCGAACGCGCCGGCCAACAGCAGCCTGCGACGGCCGATCCGGTCGCCCAGTGTGCCCATGGCGATCAGGAGTCCGGCGATCATGAAGCCGTAGATGTCCACGATCCAGAGCGTCTGTGTGCTCGTGGGCCGTAGGTCGGCGCTCAGGTGCGGTACGGCCAGGTGCAGCACGGTGAAGTCCAGCGCGATCACCAGTGCGGGCAGGGACAGTACGATCAGTCCCACCCATTGGCGCGTCCCCGCCCGGGGGGCTGTCTCGGACATGGTCGGGCCTCCTCGGAAGTTCTGGTCGCCGCAGCGAGACTAAAAGGTCAAGCTAGCTTGAGGTCAATGTGGGAGAGGCCCGTGGGCCCGCCGCGGGTGAGTCGGAGGCCGGTACGGCGGCGGTGTCTCAGCCGCTCCACCGCACCCGTGCGCGCTCACGCCAGATGTCCAGGGCCCGTCGAGCACCAGTGACCGTGCACCTGTCGGTACCGGCCCGGTTCCACAACAGCAGGTACAGCTCGTGCGCCGGTCCGGACACGGTGGTGTCGGCGCCGGGGCTGGTTCCGCGTGTGCTCGTGCGGCCGGTGGGGCTCAAGGACACCGTCCAGTCCTGGTCGGTGTCGGTGGCTTCCAGTGCCAGTACCAGTGCCGGATCGGCCACCAGCGGGCCGCCGGGTCGGGCGAAGAAGCCCAGGAGCAACTCCTCGACCCCGTCAGCGGCCAGTCCTGGGCCGACGGGGTCGATCCCGGCCAGGTCGGGGGCGGGGGAGTGTTCGGGGTGGGCCGACTGGGCGTCAACGCGGTGGACCGTGGTCTCGTGGGCTTGGCGGCGCGCCCAGAACGCCAGGGGTGAGGGTGCGGGCAGGAACGTGTGGCACGCGGTGTCGGGGGCGGCGCCGGAGAGGGTCTCCACCAGATGGGCGCGGCCTGCGCGGAACCAGTCCAGGATGGCGTCGTCGCCCGGCGGAGGGAACACCGCCTTGGCGACCTGTCCACGTACCGGCGGCCCGCCGTTGCCGGAGGCCACGTGCGCCGCGGCCCAGCGGTGTACCTGGCCGGTATGGGCGAGCAGGTCGCGTATGCGCCATCCGGGGCAGGTGGCCACCACCGCGTCGAGTCCGGCAGAGGCGGCGGATTCGGCCATCAGATGGCCTTCACGGTCTAAAGCGGCGATGTATTCGGTGACGTTCACCGCGACATGGTTGCACATCCCCGATCCGGTACCGCACCGGGGATGAGCGGGGCCTGACACAGGTTCTGCCCGTGGGGCCCGCGGCCAGGACACGGCCCCGGGCCCGGACGTGTCCTGCCGGGGTTCTGGACCGGCGGTGCCGTGTCCTGCCCCGGCTCCGGCCGGTGGTCGGGTCCGCGCTCGGCGCTCAGGCGGGGGATGATCGCGCGGACGTGAACTCCTCGGCCTGACGAACGATCCGGGCCAGTTGGGAGTGGTGAGCGCCGGGCCAGTACACCCGCCCGCAGGAACGGCAACGCGAGAACGTCCCATAGGTGGCGCGGGTGCCCGGTTCCAGCCGGCCCTGGACCTCCTCCTTGGCCACCGGCACCAGTGCGCCGTTGCACGCGGGGCACAGCGTCCACGGGCGCAGTGGCGGCGCGAACCGCTCCAGCACCTCGCGCAGTTGGTCGTCGGGAAGGTCCTGGTGTACGTGGCCGCCCGCGCGCAGACTCCTGCGGCGTAGGAGGCCGCGGTCGCGGGTGAGCAGCACCCTCTCCTCGTCGTTGGCCTGTTCCACCAGGGCCTGGTCGTCGCGGTCGTTGTCGTAGGCGGTGTCCACGCCCAGTAGGCGCAGGCGGCGGGCCAGGGTGCCCAGGTGGACGTCGAGGAGGAACCGTACGCGGTCAAAGGGCAGGGCTTGTGGCCACTGAACGACCAGGACGTCGACGATCTCGCCCGGATTCGGGCGGTAGGAGGGCGGGCGCGGGTGGCCGTTGACGTGCAGGGCCCCGACCTCGGTCAGCGGTACGCCCAGTGACTGCACGACATGGCCCAGGGTGGAGGTGGGCTCTGTCTCCACGTGTACCGGCCCGCGACGGTGTCGTGGGGCGAGGAAGAACCGTAGTTCGTGCGCCAAGCGCAGATCCAGCGTCACCCGTTCCATCCCTCCAGCATGCCATGCAGGTGCGGTGTGGCCCCGGTGGGAAAGCGGTTTTGCGGAGGGCCGTCCCCACCGTGTGGGAGACGGCCCTCCGCCCTGGCGCGTATGTCAGACCGTGTGTACCGTCTGGCTTCGCGGCGGCGGGTGCGAACGTCCCTCCAAGCGCGGTTCCGTCTCCCCGGACACCCAGGGGCGGGTGGCGACGATGTCGCTGTTGGGGTAGCCGGGATCGAATCCGGCCACTGCGTCCAGACGTTCCAGGGCCTGCGGTGGCAGGGCCACGTTCACCGCCCCCAGGTTGTCCCGCAGCTGTTCGGTGTCGCGCGCGCCGATGATGGGGTGCACGGCGTGTGAGCGTGCCAGGGTCCAGGCGGTCGCGACCTGGGAGGAGCTCGCCCCCAGTTCGTCGGCGACGGCGTCCACGGCGCGTGCCGCCCGGCGGTCGCGCTCGGTCAGAGAGGCCGGATCGACCCTGGTGTCGGACACCGTGCCGCCCGGCCGGGTGAACTTGCCCGAGAGCAGGCCCCCGGCGAGACCGCCGTAGGTGGCCACGCTCATTCCCAGGGCTTCGGACATGGGCAGCAGTTCGCGTTCGATGTCGCGAAAGAGCAGGTTGTAGGGCACCTGGACCCCGGCGAAGGAGGTCCGGTCGCGCCACTGGGCCAGGGTGTTGGCTTGGGATACGACCCAGGCGGGGAGGTTGGAGGCTCCCACGTAGAGCACCTTTCCGGCGCGTACCGCGTCGTCCAGCGCCCGCATGGTCTCCTCGACGGGTGTGTGCTCGTCCCACGTGTGCACCCACAGAAGGTCGAGGTAGTCCGTGCCCAGTCTGCGCAGGCTCCGTTCCAGGGACAGGGTGAGGTTCTTGCGGTGGCTGCCTCCCGCGTTGGGGTCGGAGCGATCACGCGAGAGCGTGTACTTGGTGGCCAGCACGAACCGGTCCCGGCGCTGGCGCAGCAGTTCACCCAGCACCTGTTCGCTGTCGCCGTAGGCAGAGGCGGTGTCGATGACGTTGCCCCCGGCGTCGGCGTACAGGTCGACCATTTCGCGGGCCTGTCGGGGACCGGCGAAGGACATCGCGCCCAGGAACAGCTCCGAGACGCGCAGGCCGGTGGATCCCAGCAGTCGATAGCGCATCAGGCCACGCCCTTTCCCGGAGGCACGGGGCTGTCGGCGGCGACCGTGCCCAGGCGTTCGAGGGGGTGGCTGTGGAGGTGGGCGTTCCGGGAGGCGGTGAAGGTCATGGCTCTCAGTGTGAGGAGCGGACTCGGTGGTGGGAAGGCCGTGGTGAGGCTAGCCCCGTCGGGGCCAGGATCGGCCCGCGTGCTCGCCCGTAGACTGCGGCGCATGAGCGAGAGCGAGTTGGGGGCGTTTCTGCGTGCGTGCCGGGAGGCCTTGTCGCCGGAGCGTGTAGGGCTGCCCACCGGTGCGCGCCGTCGCACGCCCGGCCTTCGGCGGGCGGAGCTGGCCACCCTTTCGGGGGTGAGCGTGGACTACCTGACCCGGTTGGAGCAGGGGCGTGATCGCAATCCCTCTCCGCAGGTTCTGGCCTCGTTGGCGGACACCCTGCTGTTGTCGATGGCCGAGCGGGTCCAGTTGCGCAATCTGTCCAAGGCGGCCTCGGGCGCGGACGCGCTGTGTCCGGGTGGGCAGATGCCTGAGTGGCAGGTGCGGCCCACGATGCGGGCGTTGTTGGAGCGGATGGCGCATACCCCGGCGGTACTGGTGAACCGGCTCGGTGACGCCGTGGCCCACACTCGCGCCTATGAGCGCCTGGCCGGGCCTGTCGGGTTGTTGGAGGGCGAGCCGTTCGCCAACAGGGTCTGGTTCGTCTTCGCCGATGAGCGGGCGCGGAGCGTTTACCCGGACTGGGAGCGGGTGGCCGATGAGAGGGTCTCCGTGCTGAGGGCCTGGTCCTCACGCGATGATCCGCATCTGGTGCACCTTGTGGAGGAGTTGTCGCTGGTGGCTGGTGCCGCGTTCACCGAGCGCCTGGAGGCCGCACCGGTGCCGCCACCGCACACGGGGGTGGAGCGTTTGGTCCATCCCGAGGTGGGTGAGGTGCGTCTGTCCTATGAGACCTTGGACGCCGAGGGCCAGCAGCTGGTGGTCTACCTGCCCGCTGACGAGAGCGCCTCGGCCACGTTGGAACACCTGGTCCGGGGCGGCTCCGAGGGTCTGCGCGTGGTGCGGGGCTGAACGGGTGGAGGAGATGTCCATGGGGTCGGTGGTGGAGTCGGTCAGCAGCAGCGCGGAGCACGCCTTCAGCAAGACCGCCCTACCGGGGATCCGTCTTCTGGCGGGGCTGGGCGTGGAGGGCGACGCTCACCTGGGCACCACCGTCCAGCACCGTTCCCGGGTGGCCGCGGATCCGTCCCAGCCCAACCTGCGCCAGGTGCACCTGATCCATGCCGAGCTCTTCGAGGATCTGGCCGTGGCCGGGTTCTCGGTCGGCCCCGGAGAGCTGGGAGAGAACATCACCACGCGCGGGCTGGACCTGTTGGCGTTGTCGGCCGGCACCGTCCTGCGTTTCGGGGACCGGGCCAGCGTCGAGATCACCGGTCTGCGCAACCCGTGCTGGCAGATCGACGGTTTCTCCAAGGGCTTGCTCGGACAGGTCGTCCACCGTGCCGAGGACGGTGCCGTGGTGCGCAGGGTCGGGGTGATGGGCATCGTCTTGACCAGTGGTGTGGTCGAACCCGGTATGTCCATCCATGTGCGGGCGCCCGAGGGGGCCCACGTGCCCCTGGAGAGGGTCTGAACCTCGGTTCTTCCGTGAATCACTCAAAAACACGCCCCAGGTGGTGGGCCGGGCGGGGCCGCAGTCGATGAGGGCGGCGGACGGCCCACCGGTTCAGCCCACCCTCTCCGACGGTGACGCAGGCCGGACCTGCCCCAGGTGTCAGGTGTCGGCACGCTGGTCGAGGCGTTCGTGGCGTTGGCGGGCGGCCTGGGCCGATCCCAGCCCCAGCCCGAAGGCGATCTCCCGCCAGGTCATGCCGCGTCCCTTGGACATCTGCAACAGCCCGGCCTCCAGTTGGTCGAACTCCGCGCGCGCCCAGGGCACCAGGGTCAGGGCGGCGGTGAGGTCGTCCTGGTCCACGGCTGGAGCGCCCTCCTCGGGCACGGCGCTGCCGGCGGCCAGGTCAGTGACGCGCCGCAGGGCGTCCAGGGGCGGCATGGGCCTGTGGTGCTCGTTCCAGCGAAGACGGTGTTCACCGCGGGCGTGCCGTTCGGTGAGGCGCACCAGCGCCTGATGGGTGCGCATGCGGCGTGCGGCGTCGGGGTCGGGCTGGGCGAAGGCGTTCTCGGGCTGTGGTTCGGTCATGCCTTCAGCATGGAGGCCGCACCCACATTCGTCAACAGAATATTTTCAACACTTTGTTTATCCGTTGGTGTTCCGGCTCAGGAACTCCTCGAAGGCGACCGTGCCCACCGCGCGCTCCAGATTCAGGTGGCGCCCAGCACGGTAGGCGGCGAAGGCCGCCCCCGGCAGGCGCACCGGCAGCATCCGCCTCCGCAGGCCCGCCCAGGCCAGATAGGTGCTGGCCAGGTCGCGGAAGGACTCCACACGCGGACCGCCCATGTCCGGGACGCGTCCGACCGGGTCGCCTTCGGCCAGCCGTGCCAGGCGGGTGGCGACCTCACCGGTGTCCACGGGCTGCACGTCCACCTGCGGGACGGGCATGAGCGGGAGGCGGGCCGCGTTCGCGCACAGGCTGCGGACCATGTCGTGGAACTGGGTGGTGCGCAGTACCGTGCATCCCAGACCGGAGGCCTCCATGGCCAGTTCCACGATGTGCTTGTTCCTGTAGTAACCCAGAGGCACCCGGTCCACCCCGACGATGGAGATGTAGACCAGGTGTCCCACGCCCGCCCGACGCAGCGCGTGCAGCAGGCGTGTGGCGGACTCGATGTCTCCGCCGGTGGGCGTGCTGGCGCAGTGCACGACAGTGTCGGTGCCCTGAACGGCGTCGGCCAGCCCGGTGCCCTCGCGCAGGTCCACGGCGAAGGAGGCGGGGTCCTCGGGCCCGGGATGACGACTCAGGCTGCGCACCTGGTGCCCGGCCTGGCGCAGACGTTGCACGACACGGCGTCCCAGGGCTCCAGTACCACCGGTGACCAGGACTGTCTTCATGGGCGCTCCTTCGCTGGCCGAAGGGCCATGCTAAGACTCCGGGGCCCTGATGGGGCGATACATACGGTGTTCACGGCGCTTTCCGCACAGGTGGTGTCCGGTTTCGGACCGGGGTCGGTGATACCTCCGGGACAGGGTGTCCGGTTAGAGTGCTGGGCGGCATCGGCGCAGCGGAGCGTTCGAGCACAGCGGTGAGGAGGGTGCCCATGTCCGGGATCGCCGAGAGGTTGAGGGCAGCGGTCGGCGCGGAACAGGTGGTCACCGACCCCCAGGTCATGGAGGGCTACTCCCACGACGAGGCCGAGTGGGCCGCTTACGGGCGCCCCACCGCGGTCGTGCGCCCGCGGGAGACCGCCGACGTCTCGGCCGTCGTGCGTGTGTGCGCCGAGCTGGGTGTTCCGGTGGTCGCGCGCGGCGCCGGCACGGGGCTGTCGGGGGCGGCCAACGCCGTGGACGGCTGGGTGGTGGTCTCCTTCGAGCGGATGAACCGGGTACTGGAGGTCGACCCCCTCCAGCAGACGGCGACCGTACAGCCCGGGGTGATCAACGACGAGCTGCGCGCCAGAGTGGCCCAGGACGGCCTGTGGTATCCGCCCGACCCCGCCTCCGCCCCCTGGTCGACCATCGGCGGGAACGTGGCCACCAACGCGGGCGGCCTGTGCTGCGTCAAGTACGGGGTCACCCGCGACTACGTGCTGGGCATGGAGGCGGTCGTGGGCTCGGGCGAGGTGGTCCGGCTGGGCCGCACCACCGCCAAGGGCGTGACCGGCTACGACCTGTGCGGGCTCATGGTGGGCTCGGAGGGAACCCTGGGCATGGTCACCGAGGTGACGTTGCGGATGCGGCCGCTGCGCACCGGCACCGAGCACACGGTGGTGGGCTACTTCGACTCGCTGGTGGAGGCCGGGCGCGCGGTGGCGGCGGTCTCGGCCGCAGGGGTGATCCCTTCGGCGATGGAGCTGATCGACCGGTTCTGCCTGCAAGCGGTGGACTCCTGGAAGAACATGGGCCTGTCCGCCGAGGGCGAGGTGCTGCTGCTGGCGCGCAGCGACCAGCCCGGGGCCGCGGGTGAGCAGGAGGCCGACCACATGCTGAAGTGCTTCCAGGACGAGGGGGCGGTCTACGCGGTGCGCTCCACCGACCAGGAGGAGGCTGAGGCCCTGTTCGCGGCCCGCCGCCTGGCCTATCCGGCACTGGAGCGGCTCGGTCCGCTGCTGACCGAGGACATGTGCCTGCCCAAGGCGAAACTGCCGTTGATGCTGGAGCGCATCGAGCAGATCGGGGAGCGTTTCGAGACGCGGATCGGCAACGTCGCGCACGCCGGCGACGGCAACCTGCATCCCCTGTTCATCGTTCCGGCCGGTGACGAGGCCGCCAAGAAGCGTGCACAGGAGGCCTTCGAGGTGATCGTGGAGGAGGCACTGGCACTGGGTGGCACGGTTACCGGCGAGCACGGAGTGGGCCTGTTGAAGATGCGCGGCGCGGCCCAGGAGATGGGGCCCGATGTCCTGCGGATGCACCGGGCGGTCAAGAACTCCCTGGATCCCCGGGGGATCTTCAACCCGGGCAAGGTCTTCACCACGGACTGACCGCGACCCGTGTCGGGACAGCGCACCGCCCCCCCCGACACGGGTCGGTGCGGATCAGATGCCGAACGGGGCGGCGTAGTGGACGGTGCCGCCGGGCAGCGGCTGCTCGGCGTCCAGGGTCAGGGCCATCAGGGCCTCGTCGGGGACCTCGATGCTCAGCCCGATGCCGTACCGCGAGGCTCGGGTGAACCCGAACCGGGGGTAGTAGGTCGGGTGGCCCAGGACGACGATGAAGTGTTCGCCCATGTCCCTGGCGGCCCGCAGGGCGGCACGGATCGCCGCCGATCCGGCGCCGGTGCGCTGGTGTGCGGGCAGTACCGCGCAGGGGGCCAGGCACAGGGCCGGGACGTGGTCGATGTGGCAGCGGGTCAACAGCGCGTATCCCACGGGGGTGTCGCGCTCGTCGGTGGCCACGGTGGACAGGCCCGGGATCCAGGCCTGGTCGGCGCGCAGGGCGTCGACGAGGTCGGCCTCGGCCGGGGTGTCGAAGGCGGCCGCGTTGATGGCGTGGACCGCGGGGATGTCGGCGTCGGTCTCGACGCGGGTGTTCCAGGTGTGGTGCGTGCTCATGGTGAGAGGCCCTTGCTTGTTCCGTTGCCGCAGACCGCTCCGGTACTGGAGGAGTCGCGGTGCCGGGAGGCGACCCCGGCTCAGCACAGCCGGTCGCTGCCGGAGGGAGCGGTTTCGTTACCGACTATCCCACCACCGCTGGATCCTCGCCCGCCACGTGCACGGTCGTCTCCACCCCTTCCCCGGGAGGTGCGAAGAAGTGCAGCTCATAGGGCATGGCACCGTCGCCGGGCTCGGCCCGCTCCATCGTGGGAAGGCCGCTGGTGGGGGAGTCCTGGACGGTGAGGGTGCCGCCGAGGACCGGTTCTTGTCGTCGCCGGTGCCGGGGCGGCCGGTGTGCACACCGATCTGTGTACTTTTTATGCGATCAGTTTGGTCGATCGCCACCGAAGAGTGGTGTACGCACCACCCTCCAAAGGCGCCCTGCTCCCGGAGCTGTCCCAGCCCGAAAGTAGTGAGCTGTGACGCCGCGCCCAGCGGTCGCCACTGCTACCAGTTTTATCCGAGAGTGCTCCGGCCTTCAGGTCGGAGGTGGATCGGCTCTGGTTTGCACGTTGGGCTTATGGTCCTGTACTTTCCGCGTTGTCGGTGGGTGAGAACCAAGCCCGTCGGCGTGTCGCCGCCGGGCAGGCGGAGACCTTGAACGCCTGCGGAGGCAGGGTAAGACCACCATCTTCCGGGTGGGGCGCCAGCCGGTGGAACAGGAACCAGCGGGCGCCGCGAGGCGCACCGCGCCTACAGCCGCGAGGCTGCGGGAACCCCCGGGGCTCACCCCGGGGAGGACGCCAAAGTCCGTACCGGCTCGCCCGGCGATCGTAGCTCCTGCAGGGCTGACCTCTGGTTGGTCTGAACCCCGCTGGAGGTTGTGTACCGGCACCAGTCCAAGCGGAGGAAGACCCGCCATGCCCACCAAGAGGTTGCAGATTCCCACCACGGACGGCCAGGCCGACGCTTTCGCCGCCTTCCCCGACCACGGCGAGCGGCACCCGGGGGTGCTGTTGTACATGGACGCCATCGGCGTGCGGCCCGTGTTGGAGGAGATGGCCCGTGAACTGGCCGAGCACGGGTACTACGTACTCGTCCCCAACCTCTACTACCGGCACGGCCCGGCACCGGTGATCGAACTTCCCGAGCACATCGGAGAAGAGGTCCGACCCGCGGTCTTCGCGCAGCTGATGCCCTTGATCGAGGCGCACACCACCGAACGCGCCCTACGCGACGCCGACGCCTACCTCAGGTTCCTCACCACCCAGCCCGAGGTCAGCGCCGGGCCGGTCGCCGTGATCGGCTACTGCATGGGCGCCGTCCTGGCGATGCGCACCGCAGCGGCCCACCCCGGCCAGGTGGCCGCCGTCGCCGGATTCCACCCCGGCCCCCTGGTCACCGACGCGCCCGACAGCCCGCACCGCCTCGTCCCCGAGCTCAACGCCCAAGTCCACCTCGGTCTCGCCGAGAACGACATGCCGTCCGAGGCCGTCAGCGAGCTCAACCAGGCCCTGGACGCCGCAGGTGTGGGCTACACCTCCGAGATCTACCCCGGCACCGTCCACGGATTCACCATGTCCGACACCAGCGCCTTCGACCCCTCCGCGCTACAGCGCCACTGGGACCGCCTGCTCCCCCTCCTCGGCCGCACCCTGGCCAACAGCTGAGACTTCGGCCCCGAGGAGTGACAGGACGCCTTCCCCTGCTCTCGTGGGCAGAATCCGGGTCAGCACGCGGGAACTGGTGTCCTTCTTCGAGGACTACTCGCCCTGCTGAACGCCTACGACCGTCCTGAGGGGGGAAGCGCCCGCGCGGACCCGGGTGGTTCTGACCCGGTTCCTGGCCTTTCCCGCACACGTGAGCACCCCTGACGGGGACCCGCCGCCAGACCTGTGAGTCGCACGGGCAAACGGGAACCAAAGCGGGAGTGGGATCCGTCTCAATGAGGGAAGAGCCGCACTTCGGGCGAGGAGTCCCCCATGGAGACCACCACTGTCATGGTTTTGGTGATCGTGGCCTTGACGGTTGCCGGTGTCGGCATGATGGCGGTCGCGGGGTCGGCCGCCGAACGCCACCGTTCCCGGGGCCTGTCCGCCTGGGCCAAGCGTCGGGGGTGGCGCTATGACCGGGAGCGACCCGAGCTGGTCGACCGGTTCGATGGTGCCCCGTTCCTGGAAGGGCGCTCCAACGCCCGGACCAGGCACGTGCTGTGCACTGAGCGGCGCGGTCGGCGGATCATGGCCTATGAGTACGGCTACACCGCGCCCCATCCCCAACACCGCGGGCGAACCGCCGCGCACGTGTACACCGTGGTCATGGCCGCCCTGCCCGAGGCCGTGCCACCACTGCATGTGGAGGAGGCGGGTGCGGCGGTCGCCCCACCGCCGCGTCTGGAGGGCGCACACTCCTGGAGTTCGGGGCATGACGGGTTCGACGAGCGGTTCCGTGTCGTCACCGGCAGCGACACCTTCGCCGAGACCGTCCTCGGGGAGTCGACGCGCTCGTGGTTGCTGTCCCAGAACGGTGTCTGCCCGTTCCGCTTCACCGGCCAGTACCTGCTCTCCTGGGAGCGGGGGCACCTGAGGACGGAGCGGGTCGAGGCGCGGGCCGACGCCGTGATCGACCTGTTGGAGCAGATCCCCGCCGGAGTGTGGGCGGGCACCCAGGGCAGCCTCGGCTAGGTCGTGTTTTTTGCATCATTTCGAGCTCGCGTCCACCAGGCTGCCTCTCGCTACGCCTGCGCGCTCGTGAAGCACGACCAGGCTGAACTTCGCACATCGTCTTGCGAGAGATGGCCCAAACGGCCGCTCACCGACCCGAAAGCCTTCTAAAAAACACTCCCTAGTCATCCCGTGCCGGGATGAGCATGCGGGGCCCGGTCCCCGGGGCAGGTGTGAGGAGTCGCCGTGTTCCCACCACCGACGCGTACTCGACGCACCCTCCGGGTAGAGGCGCAACGCGGCACGGAAGGTGCCGGGAAGTCGAGCTGAGGGGGCAGCTATGGCTGACACGCTCAACGGTCGCCGGGTCGCGATCCTGGCGGCGGACGGGGTCGAACAGGTCGAACTCGTCAAACCGCGCGAGGCGCTGCTGGGTGAGGGCGCCGACATCGACCTGGTCTCACTCAAGTCGGGAAAGATCCAGGCGATGAACGGCGACATCAACCAGGCGGACCAGTTCGCGGTCGACCGTGTGGTGTCCGAGGCCGGGGTGGATGACTACGACGCCCTGATGGTTCCCGGCGGGACCGTCAACCCGGACAACCTGCGCCAGGACGAGAACGCGGTGGGGTTCGTGCGCGACTTCGTCGAGTCGGGCAAACCCGTGGCCGCTATCTGCCACGGGCCGTGGATCCTGGTGGAGGCGGACGTGGTGCGGGGGCGCACAGTGACCTCCTATCCCAGTCTGCGCACCGACATCCGCAACGCGGGCGGAACCACGGTGGAGGAGGAGGTGGTCACCGACCAGGGGATCACCACCAGCCGCGATCCGGACGATCTCCCCGCCTTCTGCGAGCGCATCGTGCAGGAGTTCGCCGCGAGGTAAGACGTGCTCCCGGGCCGGCGGAGCCGCCTCCCGGGTCCCGGGGCGGCGAGGGCTCCGGAGCTCTGCTTCGGGGCCCTTTCCGACGGGGACGCGGCCGCCGGACCGGTGCGGGTGCGCGGGAGCGCGCGGAGCCCCTGGACGCGGACGGGGCGGTGGACACCGTGTCAGGTGTCCACCGCCCCGTGTGCTGGTCACGCCCGCGGTACCCGGACTACTCGGAATCGGGCTCCTCGGGGTGGCGGCGCAGGTGGATGACGGCCGCGGTGAGACCGCCCCACAGCAGGACGATGGAGACGACCATCATGACGATCGCGCTGGTGGACATCAGCGGTCTCCTTCCTTGCCGGTGCTCTCGGTACTCGTGGCCGCGGCGTTCTCGGCGTCCTGCCTGGCCAGGGCGTCAGCCCTCCTCCAGGGGATGAGCGAGACGATGACGCCGAAGACGATCGCGCCGATGGCGATCCCCCACCCGGCGGTGAGCAGGAACCCGAGCGGGTAGTCGGCGTAGTTCTCCGTCAGTTCCGTGCGCAGGCTGTCCCACATCATGAAGCCCAGCAGGACGGGCGTGACGACGCCCAGGGCGATCAACCACCAGGGGCCGAGCCGAATGGTGGAGGCCGCGTTGGCGTGCTTCGCGAACATCGGCAGCTTGCGCATGATCCATGCGAACACGATCAGCATCACCAGCGCGGCCAGGGCGATGCCGTACTGGTTGATGAAGTGGTCGAACACGTCCAGGAAGTGCAGGCCCTCGGGTGTGGGGAAGAGCAGGATCGAGATCAGCGCGGTGAGGCCGCCCACCAGCAGCACGGTGGGAACGCGGCCCAGACCGGTGCGGTCCCGCACAGCCGAGATGATGACCTCCACGATGCTGACCAGCGAGCTGATCCCCGCGATGGTCAGGGAGCCGAAGAAGAGCACACCGAACAGGGCGCCGCCGAAGGGCAGGGTGGAGATGATCTGCGGGAAGGCGACGAAGGCCAGACCGATCCCGGATGTGGCCACCTCGTCGACTCCGGTGCCGGCGGTGGTGGCCATGAAGCCCAGGGCGGCGAACACGCCGATACCGGCGAGCAGCTCGAAGGAGCTGTTGGCGAAGCCCGCCGTGACCGCGGTTCCGGTCAGGTCGGTCTTGCGTCGCAGGTAGGAGGCGTAGGTGACCATGATGGCGAAGCCGATGGACAGCGAGAAGAAGATCTGTCCGTAGGCGGCGATCCACACGCTCCCGTTGAGCATGGCGCCCCAGTCGGGGGTGAACAGCGCGTTGAGGCCCGCACTGGCTCCGTCGAGGGTGAGTGCCTGCACGACCAGGAGCAGGAACAGCACCACCAGCAGCGGAATGAAGATCTTGTTGGCCTTCTCGATACCGTTGCGGATGCCGAGCGCCAGGATCAGCAGTACCACGGCCCACACGCCGATGAGCGGTAGGGCGACTCCGGGGACGTAGCCCGAGATCGCGCCCGGGGTCTCGCTCATCTGGAGGTATTCGCTGAAGAAGAAGGCGTTGGGGTCATCCCCCCAGGACTGGCGGACGGAGAAGACCAGGAAGGCGCAGCTCCAGGCGATGATGGCCCCGTAGTAGACCGCGATCACGAAGCAGATGGCCACCTGCCACCAGCCAATGGCTTCGGCGGGCCTGGCGATGCGCCGATAGGACAGCGGCGCGGAGGAGCGGTAGCGGTGCCCGATGCTGTACTCGAGGATCAGCAACGGAATACCTGCGGTGATCAGGGCGACGAGGTAGGGCACCAGGAAGGCGCCGCCACCGTTCTCGTAGGCGATGTAGGGGAATCGCCAGATGTTGCCCAGTCCGACGGCGGATCCGATCGCCGCCATCAGGAATCCCGCGCGCGTTCCCCACTGCTCGCGAGTCTGTTGGACCATGTTCAGGTCTCCTAAATCATCCCGTAGTTCGCGATCCGCACGGTAGCAGGAGTTAGCCTGGTCAGCATCGTGGAGCAGGCCGAATGAGCACGGCGTCGCCTAACCATGGGCCTTTCGGCGTCTTTTGTCTAGTCTTGCACTCCGCCTCAAATCTCCCAAGAAGCACTTACCAGACACCTTCAGGCGGCCTTGCGTACGCGCGTGGCGCTGGGAGCGAGCGGCCCGGGTACCTACGGGCGATGGCGCGGGCGCGCCCGCAACCGGGCGTTGGGCATCACCGGTGCGGGAAGCGCCGCGCCCCTGTCGCGCTCTGGTCCGTGTCTTCGTCGTCGCGTCCGCGGTCGTTCTCCCACGCGGTACGTGCACGCACGATCTCGTCGTGGTCGCGGCCGACGAAGTTCCACCACATCACCAGGTCCTCGGTGAAGGGCTCACCGCCGACCACCAGCAGGCGCACGGCCTCCTTCGCATGCGGTGCGCACAACTCCACCTCCCGCCGCCCCGGGTCCAGGTAGAGCATGGAGCCGGCCTCGAGGCGACGGCCGAGAGTGTGCACGGGGCCTCGAGTGGCAGGACGCCGTGTTCGAAGCCCTCGGCCAGGGGCAGTCGTACCCGCGCTCCGGGTTCCAGCACGACCTCAGCGCCCATCAGCGGGGTGTGGACGCGTGCCGGGGAGCAGTGTCCGTTCACCTCGTCGGCGATCACCGTCACCCGGGCTCCGGGCGGTCCCGAGGATCGGGTACCCCGAGCGTCCGCTGCCACCGTGTCGATGCCCGCGAGGTCGAAGACCGGCAGGTCGGCGTGGTGCTCGAAGCCTGCCAGGCCCTCCCGGTCGGCCCCGGGGCAGGGCGATCCAGAGCTGGACGCCACCGTGTCGGCTTCGTCGGAGGCGGGGGCGACTTCCCCGCCGCGGACACGCTCTTCCGTTGGACGGGGCTCAAGGTTGCTCACACCGTCGAAGGTAGCCAACCCGGCCCTGTCTCAGCTTGATCTAGCGCGGAGACCCGGGCGTTCGCGCCGGCAGGAAGCGCTTCTCTGGGCTGCCCTGACCCGAAGGTTCCCACGGGTCCGCGCTGTTGTCCTCAGCCGGGACGCTTCCGCTGCTGGACGTAGTCCTGGTCTCGTGGGCCCTCGGGCGGGTCCGCGCTCAGGTCGGCGAAGAGCCGCCCTTGGGGAGGGCCGGGCCCAGGGCAGTGTCGTCTATGAGGACGACCTGGTGCTGGCCTTCATGGACCTGTACCCGGTCACACCAGGGCACGTGCTGGTGGTGCCTCGCGAGCACCTGGTGGGGCTGAGCGAGATCGATGACGAGTTAGGTCGTGTTTTTTGCATCATTTCGGGCTCGCGTCCACCGGGCCGCCTCTCGCTACGTCTCTGCGCTCGTGAAGCACGACCAGGCTGAACTTCGCACATCGTCTTGCGAGAGATGGCCCAAACGGCCGCTCACTGACCCGAAAGCCTTCTAAAAAACACTCCCTAGGCGGGACGGTTGTGGAGTGTGGCCCGACGGGTGGACGATGCTCTGCGCGCCAACGCCGCACGAGACGCCGCCTCGGGGAACACCCCAGCCGAGCCCACCTTGGCGAGCCTGCGCTGTGAGGGCGTCAACCTGCTCCTGGCCGATGGTGAGGCGGCGGGCCAGGAGATCTTTCATCTGCATATGCACGTCTTCCCGCGCTTCTCGGGCGATCCCTTCTCCATCCAGGCGGTGTGGGAGGAAGCCGATCGCGTCGAGCTGGACGGCCACGCGGCTAGGCTGCGCAGCTTGCTGCCCTGATCCGCCGTAGCCGCTCTGAGCAGCCGATATCCGAGTCCGTTCGCGTATGCCCCCAGTTGTGGGCCTACGTCCCAGCCCCGTCTCCGGGGGCCGTGCCCGGCATCGCGCACGGCCTCCGCGCACTCCGGTACAGACCGGTCACGTCGTGGCTGGTCCGGGGCCCCTCTGGTGTGAAAGGTGGGTTTGCCGTAGGCTGGAAAGCGCTTTCACACGGAAAGGTGGTAACAACCTATGGGTGATCACGTGCTGGGTGTCGCTATGAACGGCGTCACCGGACGCATGGGGTACCGGCAGCACCTGACCCGGTCGATCCTGGCCATCCGCGAGGCGGGCGGCGTACGCCTGCCCGACGGGTCCCGGATCATTCCCGAACCCATCCTGATCGGGCGCTCCGAGCGCAAGCTGCGCGAGATCGCCGAACTCCACGGGATCGAGCGGTGGTCCACCGACTTGGACGCCGTGCTCTCCGACGACGACGTCAAGATCTACTTCGACTCGCAGATCACACACGCCCGCGAGTCCGCCGTGCGCTCCGCCATCGCCGCGGGCAAGCACATCTACGTCGAAAAGCCCACCGCGAGCACGCTCAGCGCCTCCCTGGAGCTGGCCAAGCTGGCCCGCGACGCGGGTGTGCGCAACGGCGTGGTCCAGGACAAGCTGTTCCTGCCCGGTCTGCTCAAACTGCGCAGGCTGATCGAGAGTGGCTTCTTCGGCCAGATCCTGTCGGTGCGCGGTGAGTTCGGCTACTGGGTCTTCGAGGGCGACTGGCAGCCCGCGCAGCGCCCGAGCTGGAACTACCGCGCAGAAGAGGGCGGCGGCATGGTGCTGGACATGTTCCCGCACTGGCACTACATCCTGGAGCACCTGTTCGGCTCGGTGCGCACGGTCACCGCCAAGGTGGCCACCCACATCCCGCGCCGTTGGGACGAGGACGGCCAGCCCTACGAGGCCACCGCCGACGACTCCGCCTACGGCATCTTCGAGCTGGACGACGGAGTCATCGCCCAGATCAACTCCTCCTGGAGTGTGCGCGTGGCCCGCGACGAGCTCGTGGAGTTCCAGGTCGACGGTACGCACGGCAGCGCCGTGGCGGGGTTGCGCAGCTGCCGCGCCCAGCACCGCTCGGCCACACCCAAGGCGGTGTGGAACCCCGACCTGGAGGACCCGGGCCGCTACCGCGACCAGTGGGAGCCGGTGCCCGACAACGCCGAGTTCCCCAACGGCTTCCGCGCCCAGTGGGAGAACTTCCTGCGCCACGTGGTCCTGGACACGCCCTTCCCGCACGACCTGCTCTCCGGTGCGCGCGGCTTGCAGGTGGCCGAGGCCGGGCTGCAATCGGCGCGTACCGGGCGCACGATCGAACTGGACGAGGTCGACCTCGCATGAGCACACTCCTCCTACCCGCCGGCGACGGCACCGCCGCCCCCTATACCTTGGGTGGCACCCCCGTCGACGCCTCCCCGCTGCCCCCCGCCCGCTCGCGCACCGCCTACGCGGCGGCCCACGTGGTCGCCGACCCCCTGGCCGCCAATGCCCCCGGGGCGCCCGCCCGCCTGGACTGGGACGCCACCCTGGCCTTTCGCCACCACCTGTGGGACCAGGGGCTGGGCGTGGCCGATGCCATGGACACCGCCCAGCGCGGTATGGGCCTGGACTGGGCGGCCACCGCCGAGCTGATCCGCAGGTCGGGGGCGGAGGCCGCCTCGCGCGGAGCCGCCCTGGCCTGCGGGGCGGGCACCGACCAACTCGATCCTTCGCATGCCAGCCTGGAAAGCGTTATCACGGCGTACGGGGAGCAGCTCGACGTCGTCCAGGGCGCCGGTGCCACCCCCATCCTGATGGCCTCCCGCGTCCTGGCCGCCGTCGCCTCCGGGCCCGACGACTACGCCAAGGTCTACGGCCGCCTGCTGCGTCAGACCGACCAGCCGGTCATCCTGCACTGGTTGGGCACCGCGTTCGATCCGGCCCTGACCGGGTACTGGGGCTATACCGACCCGGCCGAGGCGATCGAGCCGGTGGCCGCCCTCATCGCCGAGCACGCGGCGAAGGTGGAGGGCATCAAGGTCTCCCTGCTCGATGCCTCCCTGGAGGTACGGCTGCGCCGCCTGCTGCCCGAGGGGGTGCGCCTCTACACCGGTGACGACTTCAACTACCCGGACCTGGTCCTGGGCGACGAGCACGGCTACTCCGACGCCCTGCTGGGTGTCTTCGCCGCCATCGCCCCGGCCGCCGCCCGCGCGCTGGCGGCTCTGGACGGGGGAGACACCGGGCGTTACCGGGCCCTGATGGAGCCCACGGTCCCCCTGGCCCGGCACCTGTTCGCCGAGCCCACCTTCTACTACAAGACCGGTGTCGCCTTCCTGTCCTGGCTCAACGGCCACCAGAAGGGCTTCCACATGGTGGGTGGGCTGCACAGCGCCCGCGACCTGCCCCACCTGGCCCAAGTGGTGCGCCTGGCCGACGCCGCCGGGGCCCTGACCGACCCCGACCTCGCGGCGGCACGCATGCGGGCGCTTCTCGAGGTTTCGGGGGTGCGGCAGTGAGTACGGTTCCCGGTGACACCGCGCCGGCGGTGCCCACGGCGGTGGACGTGCCCTCCGGCATGCCCGCCGCGGTACCCACGCCCCAACCGGGCGACCCCCGGTTGTCGCGGCTCTCGCTCAACCAGGCCACCGTCAAGTACTGGAGCCTGACCCAGGCCGTGGACGGCTGCCTGCGCGCGGGCCTGCCCGCCATCGGTCTGTGGCGTGAGCCGGTCGCCGATACCGGCCTGGCCAAGGCTGCCCGCCTGGTCCGCCAGACGGGGCTGCGTGTGTCCTCCTACTGCCGTGCCGGGTTCCTGACCGCCTCCGACAGGGACGCGGCCCTGGAGGACAACCGGCGGGCGATCGATGAGGCCGCAGAACTGGGTGCGCCCTGCCTGGTCATGGTCGTGGGCGGCATGCCCGACGGTGACCGCGACCTGGTCGGAATCCGCGAGCGTGTGGCCGACGCTCTCGCTGAGCTGGTTCCCTACGCGGCCGAGCGCGGGGTCCAGCTCGCCCTGGAACCCCTACACCCGATGTTCTGCGCCGATCGGGCCGTGCTCTCCACGCTGGGTCAGGCCCTGGACCTGGCCGAGCGCTTCGACGCCGCCGCCGTCGGCGTGGTGGTGGACGCCTACCACGTGTGGTGGGATCCCCAGGTCTGGGCGCAGATCGCCCGTGCCGGGGCGCACGGTCGCATCGCCTCCTTCCAGGCCTGCGACTGGGAGCTGCCGCTGCCCGTCGACTCCCTGCTGGGCCGGGGCATGGTCGGTGACGGCCACGCCGACGTCGGAGCTCTGCGCCGTGCCGTGGACGAGGCCGGCTACGACGGCGACATCGAGGTGGAGATCTTCAACAAACGGGTCTGGGAGGCCGACGGCGACGACGTCATCGCCACTCTGGCCCGCCGCCACGTCCAGCACGTCCTGTGAGTTTTCCGGGGGCGCTCCACGCCCCCGGAAAACCCCGGCACGGATCACAAGGAGCAGCATGAACTTCAACGGAATCCTGTTCTTCCCCCTGACCCCCTTCGACTCCGGGGGAGGGGTGAACGAGGACGTACTGGCCAAGCACGTCGCCTCGGGTGTGGAGCACGGCGCGGGCGGGGTGTTCGCGGCCTGCGGCACCGGTGAGGTGCACGCCCTCTCGGCTGCCGAGCACGCCACCGTGGTGCGGCGGTCGGTGGAGGTCACCGCGGGCCGCGTGCCGGTGGTCGCCGGTGCGGGCGGCAGCGTGGGCACCGCCATCGAGCAGGCGCGCGCGGCCAAGGAGGCGGGCGCGGACGCGATCCTGCTGTTGCCGCCCTACCTGGTGGGCGCGCCCCAGCAGGGGCTGGTGGAGTACGTCCGCACGGTGACCTCGGCCGTGGACATCCCGGTGGTGGTCTACCAGCGCGGGTCGATGGTCTTCACCCCCCAGAGCGCGGCGGAGCTGGCACGGATCCCCACGGTGGTCGGCATCAAGGACGGTGTCGGCGATCTGGGGAGGATGCACCAGATCGTGCTGTCGGTGCGTGAGGTGCGCGGTGAGGAGTTCACCTTCTTCAACGGGTTGCCCACCGCGGAGCTGACCGTGCCCGCTTACCGGGCGGTGGGGGTGCCGCTGTACTCCTCGGCGGCGTTCGCGTTCGTGCCCGAGGTCGCCAACGCCTTCTACACCGCCTTCCACTCCGGAAGCCCGCTGGCCGACACCCTGATGCGCGAGTTCTTCGATCCGCTGGTGCGGCTGCGCGACCGGGTACCGGGGTACGCGGTGTCGCTGGTCAAGGCGGGCGCCCGTCTGCGCGGGGTGGACATGGGTGGGGTGCGGGCCCCGTTCGTGGACCCCACCGCCGAGGAGGAGGCCGCCCTGGGCGAACTGATCGAGACCGGCCTGTCCCTGGTCAAGGAGGGCTGAGCGTGCGTGTCACCGAGGTCGAGGCACGTGCCTTCCGACTGCCGCTGCACCGGTCCTGGGACGGGGGTGTGGACCGCAACGACGTCGTGGTGGTGAGGGTGACCACCGACACCGGCCTGGTCGGCACCGGGTTCGCGTGGACTCCCCTGGTCGGGGCCCGGGCGGTGGCCGCGCTGGTCAACGACGACATCCGACCCGCGCTGATGGGGCAGGAGGCCCATCCGGCCCGATGGGAGGAGCTGCGCTGGCACCTGCGCGAGGCGGGCACCAGCGGGCTCACCCTGATGGCACTGGCGGGGGTGGACATCGCCCTGTGGGATCTGAGGGCCCGCGCGGTGGGGTCGAGCCTGGTGGACCTGGTGGGGCGGCGCCGGGAGTCCGTGCCCGCCTACGGCAGCGGGGTGAACCTGGACTACTCCCTGCCGGACCTGTTGGAGCAGGTGCGCGGTTGGGTGGAGGCCGGGCATTCGGCGGTCAAGATGAAGATCGGCTCTTCCGATCCGGCCCGCGACGTGGAGCGGGTGAGGGCGGTGCGCGAGCTGGTGGGCTCCGACCGTTTGCTGATGGTGGACGCCAACCAGCGCTGGGACGTCGCGCGAGCGGTCCGGGCGTTGGACGCGCTGGAGGAGTTCGACCCGCACTTCGTGGAGGAGCCGCTCCCGGCGGAGGACTTGGAGGCCCACGCACGGTTGCGTGAGCGCACCCGGATCCCGTTCGCGATCGGTGAGAACCTGCGCACGGTCGTGGAGTTCGAGCGGGCCGTGGAGTTGGGGGTGTGCGACGTCGCCCAGCCCAACGTGGTGCGGGTCGGCGGTATCACCCCGTTCCTGCGGATCGCGGAGTCGATGGCGCGCCGAGGCGTGCCGGTGGCTCCGCACCTGTTGCCCGAGCTGTCGGGGCAGCTGGCACTGTGCCTGCCCCGGGTGGCCATGGTCGAGGACATCGACCGGGCCTCCTTCGCCGCGCTGGGCGCGTTGGCCCGCCCCAGCGGGGTGGAGTTCGACCGGGGTCGGGTGCGTGCCGACACCGGGCACGGCCATGGCCTGGTGTTCGCCGACACGCTCACGCCGGTCGCGGACGCTTCCCCCTAGCACCGGGTACGCGATCGGCGGGCCGGGGCACCCTGTGGCGGGGTGTCCCGGCCCCGTCGTGAGTACGGGTACTCACCGGGGGTGGGTGCGGGTACCGATGTGCGCGGAGCGCCCCGATCCTAGGTTCGGGGGCATGACCTCCCTCCTCGTGGGCCACACCGCGATGGCCCTGCACTTCTCCTTTCTCTGCTTCGTCGTCTTCGGTGGCTTCCTGGCCTGGCGCTGGCCCCGGCTGTTCTGGGTGCACCTGGGCGTGGCCGCCTATGCCCTGGGCATCGTCATCATCGACTGGCCGTGCTTTCTGACCGAGATCGAGAACTGGTCGCGGCTGAGTACCGGGCGTGAGGTGATGGAGAACGGCTTCATCGACTTCTACCTGACCGGCACCCTGTACCCGCGTGAGCACCTGCTGACCTCGCGCCTGGTCATGGCGGGGGTCGTCGCGGCCTCCTGGGCGGGCGCGGTGTGGATCGGCCCGCGGCGGTGTTCCCGGTCACCGCTGCCCCCTCCCGCCGGACCTGTCGGTTCCTGAGGCGGGCGCCCCCGAGGGGCGGAGACGGGACATGGCCCTCCAGGGGGCGGTCGTCCCCGGCCGGGTGTGGACGGTCGTTGCCTAGGCCGTGCTCGTGCCGTCCCTCGCCGGACCGGTCACCAGCGGCGCCGCGCCGGTGGTCGTGTCGGTGCTGGCGGGCATGCACGTCCTGGTCGGAGTGGTGCTGAACCTGGGCTGGGCCGTTCGGCCCGCGTCTGACCCTCGGTGCCGCCGTCCCAGCTGTCCGCGGGCTCAGCGGGCGGGCGGCGCCGTGCTCTCGCGCTCGACGACCTCGCCCCGCACCGTGACCACGCGTGGCTGGTCGCCGGGCTCACCGTCCAGGGCGAGTACGGCGGCCCGCTCGCCCATCTCCTCCAGGGGCAGGCGCACCGTGGTCAGTGCGGGAGTCAGGTCGCGCAGGGTGGGGATGTCGTCGAACCCGGCCACCGAAAGGTCGGCGGGGATCCGCAGCCCCAGGTCGCGCAGGGCCGCCATCGCCCCCGTGGCCATGACGTCGTTGACCGCGAACAGGCAGGTGGCGTCGGTGCCCACCGCCATCAGGCGGCGGGTGGACTCATAGCCGCCGTCGCGGGTGAAGGCGCCGTGCACCACGTTGTGGTGGGCCAGCTCCAGGTCCGCCCCCGAGAGCGCGGAGTGGAAGCCGTCCAGGCGCTCGCGCGCGGTCTGTAGGTCGGTGGGGCCGGCCAGGATGGCGAACTCGCGGTGGCCCTGGGCGATGAGGCGGCGGGCCAGGTCGGCTGCGCCGGTGTGGTTGTCGGGGGTGACCGTGTCGGCGGGCAGGCCCTCCTGGGACACGCACGCCACCTGCCCGCCCTGGCGGCGGAACATGCGGATCTCCTCGGCCAGGCGCCGGTTGCTCTCCTCGTCGGTGGAGCGTGAGCCGACCAGGACCACCGCGCGGGCCCGGTGCGCGCGCAGTGTGGCCAGGATCTGGCCCTCCTTCTGCGCGGAGCGGCTGGTGGTACCCAGCACCAGGACCAGGTCCTGTTCCTCGGTGTGGCGGGTGACACCGGCGGCGATCGAGGAGAAGTAGGGGTCGGAGATGTCGTGGACGAGCAGACCGACCAGGGAGCTGCTGTTGCGGGCCAGTGTCTGGGCTGAGGCGTTGGCCAGGTAGCCGAGCTCCTGGGCGCTGGCGGTCACCTTGTCGCGCAGGCGCTGGCTCACCTGCCGGGTGCTGCCGTTGATCACCCTGGACGCCGTCGCCAAGGACACCCCGGCGTGCTCGGCGACCTGTTCCAAGGTCACGTAACCGGACTCCACGCCGCTCCCTCTTCTGCTTCGGCCCACGGGAAAACTCTTTCCTAGCCTAGCGGAGTCCTCAGCCCGTTCACGGACACTCAGACGCCCCACTCGCCTCGTCAGCCCTGGTGGTTTCCAGGGGGCCCGGAGGGTCCACCGGTCTCGTTCTCGGTACGCAACTGCTCACGCCAGGTCCGTGCGGGGTTCCAGTCCAGAGCGGTGCGGGCCGCTTCGGAGGAGAACACCGCGCGGCCGTCGGCCAGGGCGTCGGCCACCGCGGCGGTGGCGGGGTGGTATTCGGGCAGTAGGGCGTCGACCGGCCCGGTGGCCAGGGGGCCGGGGGCCATGGCGTTGAACACCTGACCTGTGCTGACCCTGCCGGGGTTCTCCACCACCAGTGCGAACAGCTCGGCGGCGTCGCGGGCGTCGACGTAGTTGAACAGGGATGTGGCGGCCAGCGCCGGGTCTGCCAGCCGTTCGGCCATGGTGTGGCCCAGCTGGGTTGGTGCGCCCTCCCACTCCTCGGGGGCGACCACGTATCCCGGGCGCACGCACGACAGGACACAGGTGTCGGCGGTACGCGCCAGGGCGCGCACGGTGTCCTCGATGATCGCCTTGCTCAGCCCGTAGGCGTGCCAGGGCGCGACCGGGTGGTCCTCGTCCAGCGGCAGGTAACGAGGGGTCCAGGAGGGGGTGTTGTACCCGTAGACGGTGGGACTGGAGGCGGCCACCGCCGAGTGCGCGCCGTGGGCGACGGCGGCGGAGAGCACCGCCCAGGCCAGCCCGGTGTTGACCTGGAGGGTTTCCACATCGGGGCGGACGAAGGGCACGGCGATGCCGGCCAGGTGGATGACCGCCTCGGGGCGGGCGCGGGCGAAGGCCTCCTCCCGCGCCGCGGGATCCAAAAGATCGGCGGTGACGCCGTCGACGCCGTCGGGCTGGCTGGCCGGGGCGGTGTCCACGGAGGTCACCTGGTGTCCGCGGTCGACCAGGACGGACACGACGCTGCGGCCGAGCCGTCCGGAGCCGCCGGTGACGAGAACGCGCATGGTGTTGTCTTCCTTCCGTGCCCCGGTGGTCCGGGGCTGGTTTTCCACAGGTCGGGCCGGGCACTGGTACTGCCTGACGAAGCGGGTCTGACGTTGGTGTCAGGCCTCAGGAGCATCCGGCCCCGTGCCGTCCCGGCCCGTTGTGTCCGTCTGTTCCTTTGGTCCGCGGGGCCGGGGACGGGCGGCGGCGCGTGGCGGCGTGGAGCTCTGCGTCGGGCCCGCGTCACAAGAGGACCCCTCACATGGCTCCGCGGCGCTGGCCCAGCGTCTTCCCCTCAGACGCTCAGGGCAGCTCCCGCACGGATCCGGCCAGTGCCCTCAAGCCCTCGGTGCCGTCCACGTGCCCGTCGCGCACCGCCACGCGCAAGCGCCGCTCCAGGCGCCCGCCCTCGGGCAGGGGCAGGCGTGTGTCCCAGGCCAGTGCGGGTCCCACTCCCGGATACTCCTCTGAGCGCAGGAACCACGGGTCGGCGTGCTCTCCGGGCTGGAGGAAGAGCAGGGTCCACTCCTTGCCGTCCTCGTTCGCCCCGGCCATGGCCAGCCATTCGGCGCACGAGCCGTGCAGGGCCTTCTCGCCCACCAGGCCGTCGGCGCCGGTGACGGCGGGTGGGGCGGCGGCGATGGGAGCGCGCCAGAACAGGCCTCCGTACCCGGCGCCGGGACGGCCGTTGGTGGCCGGGCTGCCGATGCTCAGCTCACGTCCTGAGGTGTTGCGCAGCTCCGTTCGCACATCCAGCACCCAGGTGCGCTCGTCCAGGCCCGCGGCTCGCACGGTGCGTTCCTCGCGCAGCAGTTCGGCCCCTTCCGGGCCGGTCCACGACAGCAGTTCGACGCGGCGGTCCTCGGCCAGCTCCAGCCAGGACACGTGCCGTTGGCGGCCGTGGTTGTCCAGCAGCACCGATCCCTGGTCCCGGGTGAAGGTGCGTCCTCCCCAGAAGCTGATCCCCGACACGTCGGGCACGGCCACGCTCGCCCCGAAGTGGTGCAGGTGGTCGGCGGGCCGTTGCTCGGTGACCACCGTCCCCGAGCGGGTGCGCACCGGGTGCAGATAGGGGCGCGGGGACAGGCTCTGCTCGATGTCGGTTCCGTCTTGGAGGACGGCCAGGACGTCACCGTCCAGGGTCAGCGTGTTCAAGGTGTGGCCTTCGCGTCGGCCGACCCCGTCCGGGAGGCGGGAGGCCAGGCGGGGTCGAGTTCGGAGAACAGCGCCAGGTGTTCGGCGCTGCGGTGGATGAGGGTGTCGATACCGGGGATGATCCGGCGCACGCCCTCGTCGGTGTCGTGGACCTGCTGCATGTGGTCCGGGACCGCTACGGGCGCGGGCGCGGTGCGCACCCCTTCGAGCACGTGCATGAACGCGCGGGTGGCCGGGGGCGGCACCAGCAGCGGTTCCTGCCCGCGCACGTGAGCGACGAGGTTGGCCAGCAGATGGGTGCGCGGGTACGTGCTGGTGGCCGGGGCCTGACCGGGCTGGTGCAGGGTGAGGCGGTCCAGGGTGTAATCGAACTCGATGCGTCCGCGCTCGCCGTGCACCACCAGGCGCGGCGGCAGGTGTTCGGGCGCGCACAGGGTCACCGCCAGCGTGATGGGCAGGCCGTCGGCGGTGCGCACGCGCACGCACGAGGTGTCGTCGGCCTCGATGGGATGGGCGTGGAACATCTCCAGGTCCACTCCGGCCGGTGCGTCCGCCTGGGTTCCGGCCACGGCCAGGGCTGTGGCCAGGGCGTGGGCGAAGGGGTTGGTCAGCGCACCGTCCACCACGTCGCGCCCTTCCATGCGGCGCCGGCCGGCCCAGGGGGCGCGGTCGTAGTAGGCCGAGGTGCGTACCCAGGTGCCCGATCCGCCGATGCCGCGCACGCGGCCCACCGCCCCGTCACGGATCAGTGCGCGCACGGCTTCCACGGCGGCCGAGCCCAGGCTCTGGAAGCCCACCTGGCAGGCCAGCCTGGAGGCGTCCACAGCCGCGTTGAGCTGTTCGAACTCGGCCAGGGTCGCGGTGGTGGGCTTTTCCAGCAGCACGTGGGAGCCGTGCTTCAGCGCGGTGCGGGCCAGGGGCAGGTGGGTGTGGATGGGTGTGGAAAGGATGGTGATCTGCGCGCCGGTGCGCTCGATCGCCTCGCCCAGGTCGGCGTGGCAGGGTAGCGGGCCGTGCCCCTCCAGGTCGTCGCCGTCGGCGGCGGGGCGCTGGTCGCACAGGCCCACGAGACGGACCAGGCCGCTCTCACCCAGTTCGCGCAGGGCGCGCAGGTGGGAGCGGCCGTGTCCGTGGACCCCGGCCAGCAGTACGGGCACGGGCGCGCTCATCAGTTGTCTCCGAGCAGGTCGGTGACGCGGACCGGGACGCCCGAGGCGATGGAGGCGTTGGCGGCCAGTCCGGTGAGCAGGGCGTTGCCGCCGTCGGCGTGGTCGGGGCGGATGCCGTCGTCGCCGCCGCCGAAGAGGGAGTCGAGCATGAGTTGGTCGCCGCCGCCGTGGGTGCCCTCGCCCACCGCGACCTCGATCTCCTCGGGCGGCTGCCAGTGGCGGCGCAGCCAAAGCCGGGCGGTGGTGTGTTCCTTGGGGGCGGGCATGCCGCGCACGGGCGTGGCCTCGTCCTGGTGGGGCGAGGTGTACTCGAACTCGGTCATGTCCAGTTCCAGGCGGCCCTTGCTACCGGTGATGGCGATTCGGTAGCCCTCCCAGGGAGCATAGGCGACCAGGTGGTAGGTGAGCCGTGCGCCGGTGTCGTAGCCGACCAGTACCGACATGTCGTCCTCGATGGTGATGCCGGGGCTGAAGACGTTGAGGTCGCGTCGGTAGCCGTCCTCGTGCTCGGCCTCCAGGTAGAGGGCGCTCAGGTCGGGGCTGTCGTCCATGTGCAGGGCGAAGGGGTCGTGCTCGGCGGCCGCCTCGCCGTGGCCGCGCTCGTAGTCGGCGGCCAAGCCGTGGCGGCGGCCGTTCTCGTCGCCGTAGAAGAACAGGCGTCCCGAGGCGAACACGTCGGTGGGGCGGGCACCGATCCACCAGTTGACCAGGTCGAAGTGGTGGCTGGCCTTGTGCACGAGCAGGCCGCCGGACTGGGTCTTGTCGCGGTGCCAGCGGCGGAAGTAGTCGGCACCGTGGCGCAGGTCCAGCATCCACTCGAAGTGCACCGATCCGACCTCGCCGATGACTCCGGAGGCGATGAGTTCGCGCAGCTGGCGGTGGACGGGGTTGTAGCGGTAGTTGAAGCCGACGGTCACCCGTCCCCCGGTGCGCGCCTGGGCCTCGTTGATACGCCGCAGCCCGTCCAGGTCGGCGGTCATGGGCTTTTCGGTGATGGCGTTGAGCCCGGCGTCCAGGGCGGCCACGACGTAGTCGGCGTGGGTGCGGTCGACGGTGCACACGATGACCTCGTCGACCCTCTCCTCCTTGAGCATGCGGGAGAAGTCATCGGGGGAGTAGGTCGGTACAGGGGTGAGCCCGGCCTCGGTGACGATCTGGTTGTGCACGGCCATGCGGGTGGTGTTGGTGTCGCAGAGGGCGACCAGCCGTCCCCGGTCCCGGTGGGTTCCGGTCAGTGCCCGGGTGTACATCCGTGCGCGGGATCCGGTGCCGACAATCGCGTACCTGCGTGGGGTGGTGTGGTTCACACAGGGCATGGTAAACGCTTTCCGTAGTGGACGACAAGGGCGTCGGCCGAGAAGAAGCCACTCTGAAATCCAGCACCGCACGTGTTTGAAAAAACACTTAAGGTGATATCGGTCGCGGAAAAGGGCGCGGGAGGTGGGCCGGGGGGACGTCTTTGGCGCCCTGAAAGGGTAACGATCTGGGGTGTGGATCACACTTTTCGGGAAACTTGCCGTTGACACCCATGTAACCCGGTGCTAGAAACTGAACATCTTAGTACGTGGATAGCGCTTACCAGAACGGGTTTCAGCAGTTCATCCCGTGTTCTCGCACACAGAGGCATACGCGCCCTTCCGAACGAGATTGGCAGTTTCCATGACCCCAGGACCACACGCGTCCGCCAGCGCTGCGGCGGCCGCCCCACAGGAGGGTGGATCTCCGTGAGCGCCCTCCTGCAACGGCGGCCCCCAAAGACCCCGGACGACCCTGCCGCCCAACCGCGCAAGCGAGTCGGCAAGGGCCCGGCTCCGGGCAAGAGGCGGAATGAGAACCTCGCCGCCTACGGCTTCCTGGCCCCGTGGTTCCTCGGCCTGGCGTTCATCACCGCGGGACCCCTGCTGGCCTCCCTGTACTTCTCCTTCACCGACTACAGCCTCATCGGCGACTACAGCTGGGTCGGCCTGGAGAACTACGAACGGATGCTCACCGACGACCGGCTGCGCAGCGCGCTGAAGGTCACGTTCGTGTACGTGTTCGTTTCGGTACCGCTCCAGCTGGCCATGGCCCTGGCCCTGGCGATGGTCCTGGACCGGGGAGTGCGGGGACTGCCCCTGTACCGGTCGGTGTACTACCTGCCCTCCCTGCTCGGCGGCAGCGTGGCCATCGCCATCCTGTGGCGCCAGGTCTTCGGCGCCAACGGCCTGATCAACCAGGTCCTGGCCTTCTTCGGCATCCAGGGCGAGGGCTGGGTCTCCCACCCCGACTACGCGCTGGGCACCCTGATCGTGCTCAACGTGTGGACGTTCGGCGCCCCCATGGTGATCTTCCTGGCGGGCCTGCGGCAGATCCCCCTCATGTACTACGAGGCCGCGTCGGTGGACGGCGCGAGCCCGGCGCGCAAGTTCTGGAACATCACCGTGCCGATGCTCACCCCGATCATCTTCTTCAACCTGGTGTTGCAGATCATCAACGCCTTCCAGACCTTCACTCAGGCGTTCATCGTCAGCGGCGGTACCGGAGGCCCCTCCGACTCCACACTCTTCTACACGCTCTACCTCTACCAACGCGGCTTCGGCGCCTTCGACATGGGATACGCCTCGGCGATGGCGTGGCTGCTGCTGATGATCATCGGCGGGTTCACCGCGGTGAACTTCTTCGCATCCAAGTACTGGGTCTTCTATGGCGACTGAGACTAAGGCCCCCGCGACCTCGCAGAGGCGCTCGCGGGCCCAACGTGTACGACGGCTGCTCATCCACATCGGGTTGATCGGGTTCGGGCTCGCCATGCTCTACCCGCTGCTGTGGATGGTCTCCAGCTCCTTCAAGCCGACCGAGGAGATCTTCCGCGCCCCGGGCCTGATCCCGGACTCCCTGACCCCCGGCAACTACACCGAGGGCTGGAACGCTCTACAGTTCCCCTTCCACCACTACCTGCTCAACTCGGCGATCGTGGTGGGCGGGGCGATCATCGGCAACCTCGTGGGCTGCTCGATGGCGGCCTACGCCTTCGCCCGGCTGGAGTTCCGGGGCAAGAAGCTGCTCTTCGCCATCATGCTCGCCACGATCATGCTGCCGATCCACGTCGTGATCGTGCCGCAGTACATCCTGTTCTCCGAGCTGGGCTGGGTGAACACCTTCCTGCCGCTGATCGTGCCCAAGCTCCTGGCCACGGACGGGTTCTTCATCTTCCTGATGGTGCAGTTCATCCGAGGGCTGCCCAGGGACCTGGACGAGGCGGCGCGCATCGACGGCTGCGGCCACGTGCGGATCTTCCTCCAGTTGATCCTGCCGCTGTCCATGCCCGCCCTGGCCACCACCGCGATCTTCACCTTCATCTGGACGTGGAACGATTTCTTCAGTCAGCTGATCTTCCTCACCAGCCCGGACATGTACACCGTGCCCGTCGCCCTGCGCACCTTCGTCGACTCCACCTCGCAGACCTCCTGGGGTCCGCTGTTCGCGATGTCGGTGGTCGCCCTGGGTCCGGTCTTCGGGTTCTTCCTCGCGGGACAGCGATACCTGGTCAAGGGCATCGCCACCACCGGAATCAAGTAGTCGAAGGGAAACGAACACATGCGCGCACTCCCTGGCAACGGGCGCCCCCAGGCCCGTCGCCGTAGCCCCCTCCTGTCCGTGGCCGCAGGAGCGGGTGCCATCATCATGGCGGCCACCGCATGCGGTGACTCCGAAAGCGATGACGGCACCGTCGAACTGCGCTTTTCCTGGTGGGGCGCGGACGACCGCCACTCCACCACCCAGCAGGTCATCGACCTGTTCGAGGCCGAGAACCCCGGCATCGAGATCGTGGCGGACTACACCGACTGGGGCGGCTACTGGGACCGCCTGGCCACCAGCACCGCCGCCGACGACGCTCCCGACATCATGACCCAGGAGGAGCGCTACCTGCGCGAGTACGGCGACCGCGGCGCCCTGCTCGACCTCAACGAGGTCAGCGACCAGCTGGACCTGTCCGACATCGACCCGCTGGTCGCCGAGAGCGGCGACCTGGACGGCCAGACCTACGGTGTCGCCACAGGTGTGAACGCCTACGCGATCCTGGCCGACTCGCAGGCCTTCGAGGACGCGGGTGTGGAGATGCCCGACGACTCCTCCTGGACCTGGGATGACTACATCGAGATCTCGGCCGAGATCACCGAGGCCACCGACGGTGAGACGGTCGGCGTCCAGAGCATGTCCTACAACGAGACGGGCTTTCAGATCTTCGCCCGCCAGCACGGAGAGAACCTGTACGACGAGGACGGCTCCCTCGGTTTCTCCCAGGAGACGCTCCAGGAATGGTTCGAGGTGACTGAGGAGCTCTTGGATAACGGCGGCCAGCCCAGTGCCTCCGAGAGCGTGGAGATCGAGGCGGGCGGCCCCGACCAGTCGGTGCTGGCCACCAACCAGGGCGCGATGGCCCACTTCTGGACCAACCAGCTCGGCGGGATCTCGGCCTCCGCGGACCGTGACATCGAACTGCTGCGCTACCCCGGTGAGACCGAGAACGAGCGGACCGGCATGTACTTCAAGCCGGCCATGTTCTACTCCATTTCCTCGGGTACCGATCACCCGGAGGAGGCCGCCCTCTTCGTGGACTTCCTGCTCAACAACAACGAGGCGGCCGAGCTGGTCCTGGCCGACCGCGGTCTGCCCGCCAACGTCAACGTGCGCTCCCACGTCCTGGACTCGCTGCCGGAGGCCGACGCCCGCAGCGCGGTGTTCCTGTCCGAGGTCGAGGACACGATCGTGGACGGCAACCCGCCGCCGCCGATCGGTGCGGGCCAGGTCGTGGAGATCACCAAGCGCGTCAGCGAGGAGATGGCGTTTGGCAACATCACCCCGGCCGAGGCCGCGGAGCAGTTCATGTCGGAGGTCGAGGCGGCCACCGGCAGCGCCTGATCCGACACCGCGTCCGGGCGGGCCCGGCGGGAGACCCCTCTCCCGCCGGGCCCGCCCCGTTGTTCGACACGTCCCCGCGCGGGGTTCAGGGCGCGGTGGGGATCGGGGCCTCCGCGGGGCCGGTCCCGGCCTCTGGTCCCGGGTCGGGCGCGGAGGGCACGGCGGTCTGAGCGATGAGGGCGCCCGCGACGACCACGGCCGAACCCAGGACCTGCACCAGGGTGAGAGCCTCGCCCAGCAGCACCCAAGCCAGCACGATGGCGGTCACCACCTCCAGGTAGGCGACCCCTCCGGCGACCTGCGGGGACAGTCGCCGAACCGCCGAGATCCCGAGGAAGTAGGCCAGGGCGGTACACACCAGCCCCAGCCACAGAGCCGCCGCCCAGCCGGGGAAGCCGAATCCGCCAAGCTCGACCGGCTCGGCCAGCACACCCCAGGGCAGAGTCCAGGGTCGCGCGAGAACGCCCAGCAGTACCGCGGCGACCAGGGAGCCGAAAGCGACCACGGCCAGGGGGTCGGTGTGCTCGTCCATGCTGTCGGAAAGCAGGAAGAAAGCAGCCTGTGCGGCGGCCGCTCCCAAGGCCAGCGCCACCCCGATCGCGTCCAGGCGCATGCCCGCCCACACCTCCAGCAGCAGGCCCACACCGGCCACCGCCAGGACCACTCCGACCACGGCGGCGGGGGAGACGCGGGTGCGGTGCACCACGCGCAGCCACAGCAGAACCAGGACCGGCCCCAGGAACTCGATGAGTAGGGCGATGCCAACGGGGATGCGGGCGATGGCGGCGAAGTACAGGGCCTGTACACCGGCCATGGGAAAGACGCCGTAGGCCAGTACCAGCAGCGGGCGGCGCCGGGCGGTGCGCCAGTGGGCCAGGGCCACAGGAAGCAGCAGCAGCGCGGCCCCGGCCACCCGCAGCCAGGTGACGTGGAGGGAGTCCAGCCCCGCGTCCAGCAGAGGGCGGGCGAACACGCCCGAGCCACCGAAGGCGAGCGCCGAGGCGACTGCGAAGGCCAGACCCGTGGGGCGGTGGCGCGCGGGTGGTGCGGACACGTCGGGACTCCCGGGGATTGGTGGGGACATGGGATCGCTGACGAGCATACGACCGGCCGGCAGAGGGCGGCAGGAAGAGCCCTGCTTCGTCCTTACTCGAGGGCGCCGCACACGGATACGCGCCGCTCGGAGGCCAGAACAATTCTTGTGACACACAACCCTCGGCCTGACAGACTCACCTCCATGGGCAAGATCTACGACACCATCGACACTCGGCTGGCGCGCTTCCTCCTCGACCAGCCGGTGCTCTTCGTCGGCAGCGCGCCCCTGGCAGGTGACGGTCACGTCAATGTCTCCCCCAAGGGCATGAGCGGCACCTTCGCCGTCCTCGGTGAGCAGCAGGTCGCCTATCTCGACTACACCGGATCGGGTGCGGAGACCATCGCGCACCTGCGTGAGAACGGGCGCATCGTGTTGATGTTCTGCGCCTTCGACGGGCCGCCGAAGATCGTCCGTCTGCACGGCCGCGGACGCGTCGTCACACCCGCCGCCCCCGAGTTCGACGAACTACGGTCCAATTTCCCCAAGGAGCGCACTCAGGGCCAGCGCGCCATCATCGTGGTCGACGTGCGCCGTATCTCTGATTCCTGCGGGTTCTCGGTCCCGCTCATGGACCTGCGCGACGACCGCGACCTCTTGGACCGTCACCACGAACGCCGCGGCACCGACTACTTCGACGAGTACCACCGCACCCTCAACGCCACCAGCATTGACGGCTTGCCCGCCCTACCGGGCGTGAGGAACAACGGAACATGATCCAACGCCGGGCGGCCCTGGCGGACCCGGCGATCGGAGTAGTCCCCCCGCACCCTTGGTGCCGGAAGACCGTGACAGCCTCGGCGCACTGCTGGCTCGGGCCGCTCAGCTCACGTAGGGGACGGGTTGCCGACCTCAGCGGTCAGTACGTCTACTCGTGGGCGGCGTGGCCGGGCAGGTCGCGGTGGGTCAGGTCCACGGTGCGGCCGTGGCCGCGCAGGCGCTCGGCCACGTCGTGGGCCACTGTGGGAGCGCGGTGCTCACCGCCGGTGCATCCCACGGCCAGGACCACGTCCTCGGTGCCCGGACCGGCGATGAGGGCGTCGGTGGCCGCGACCAGGGCGTCGACCAGGGCGCTGATGCCCGGGGTGGCCAGGACGTGCTCGCGCACGCGGTCATCGGGAAAGACCAGGTTCGGTAGGTGCGGGGCTGGGTTGAGGAAGTGGTCGCGAAGGTCAGCGACCAGGTGGGCGCCGTCGGGAGCCTCGCCGTGGAAGTAGCCGAAGCTGGTGACGTGGATGACCTGCACGATGGGTCCTTTTCGGGTCGTGGGTCTGGCGGGGGCCGCCTGGGCGGGTTCAGACGAGTTCGGCTCGCGCTGGAGGGTGGCACGGGTGGGGTCCCGTAACACCCTGGTCCGCTCTGCCGGCGTCGCCGGACACCGCGACGCGGGTCGCGGGAATGGTCGGCGAATCAGGGCTGCCCGGCATGGGCGGAGAGGTCGTGCTGGGCCCAGGCGATGTCGTACCAGGCGTCGAACTTGCGGCCCGCCCGCCTCATGACGCCGACGTCCTCAAAGCCCAGGGAGCGGTGCAGGCCCTGGCTGGCGTCGTTGGGTAGGGTCATGCAGGCGATGGCGGTGTGCATGCCGCGCTCGGCCAGACGGGGCAGCAGCGCCTGGTAGAGGGTGCGGCCCGCGCCGGTGCGGCGGATCCCGGTCTGGAGGTAGACGCTGACCTCGCATGTCCACCGGTAGGCGTCCCGGGAGCGGAAGGGGCCGCCGTAGGCGTAGCCCGTGATCCCCTCCGGATTCTGGAGGACGATCCATGCGTGCCGCTCCTGGGCCGCGGCGATCCGGTCGGCCATCTGCCCGGCGGTGGGCGGCTCGTACTCGAAGGTGATCGCGGTGTCGGTGACGTAGGGCGCGTAGATCGCCGCGCACGCCTCGGCGTCCGCCCGGGTCGCGTCGCGGACGGTGAGGGTCGGCATCGAACTCATGTCAATCATAGTATGCGTTCATGTCTCCTATAGTGAGCACATGAGCGACGATCTGGGCCCTGCCCTCGCCATGGCCCTGCAAGAGCTGCGACAGGCCCGCGGGTTGAGCGGAGGCGCCCTGGCCGAGCGTTCCGGTGTCTCCCGGGGCATGATCAGCCGGATCGAGAACGGCGACGCCCAGCCCACCGCCGTCCTGTTGAGCCGCCTGTCCGCCGCGTTGGGTGTCACCCTCTCGGAGCTGATCGCCCGTGCCGAACAGGGCGACCGGTGCCTGGCCCGCGCACACGAGCAGCCCGTGTGGACCGATCCGGAGACGGGGTACCGACGGCGTGGGGTCTCGCCCACGGCCGGGGGGCCGATCGAGTTGGTGGAGGTCGAGCTGCCCCCGGGCGCGCGGGTGGCCTTCCCGGTGGAGGCCTACACCTTCGCCCACCACCAGATCTGGGTGCTGGAGGGCACACTCGCCTTTCGGGAGGGAAGCGTCGAGCACGTCCTGGGCACGGGAGACTGCCTGCACCTGGGCCCGCCCGAGCCGTGCGAGTACCGCAACCCGACCGGTGAGCTCTGCCGCTACCTGGTGGCCATCGCCCGCAGCCAGGTCTGAGGCGGCCCTGCCCGGGGCGGAGGCGGTTCGGGCCTCGGGGCCGGTCAGCGCGGCCAGGAACACCGGGCGCTGGTCGGCCAGCCGGCTCTGGCGACGGTCCCAGTGCTTCCAGCCGCCGAGCCGATCCAGGTCGCGGACGAAGAGCTCGTCGCCAGAGGGGATCCGCCCTGCCACGAAGGCCCGGGAGACGTCGGTGTACTGCCCGACCGCCCCGGGCAGGGCACGGCGGACCTCGGGGGAGAGCCCGTAGGTGTCGGCGAGCACGCGCCGCCGCCTTGGGACGTTGAGCCCTTCGCACGGTGTCCCGGCCGCCGAGACGGGGGCGAGCGCGGGACCTGCTCGTTCATCGCCCAGTCGGGGAAGGGCGGCAGCGCCACGCCGCCCTCGTCGAAGCCGGGTTCCTCGCGGCCGTCGCCGTGCAGCCGGAGCGGGACGGGTGCGCCGTCGAACCCGGCCTGGGCCAGGGGACGCAGGTGGGCGTGGACGTCAGGGGGAGGCGGGGGTGGACGTGCGTACGACCCGGTCACCATGGCGGAAGACGGTGTTCATCATGCCTCCGGTGAGCGGCTGGCCCTTCTCCTCGGCCGTGTCGTGGGCGCCATTGGAGTGGATCATCGCTCTCCGTCGGATCGCGCGGAAGGGTGGGGTGAGGGTATGAGATGACAAAGGTGGTTTCGCACGTTTTTCCTGGTGAAAGCAGCGAAAACAATGGTGCGTTTTTCTGCCCAACCGCACCCGCATCTGTGTTCGTCCCGCTAACGTGAGAACGGAAAAGACAAACCCGGTCCGGTGCTATCAACACCGAACCGGGTTTCGGGCACTTACCTGTGCGATCAGGAAAGCGGCCCACCATCTCCCTGCAGACCCAGGAAGACAGTCCACCATCTCCCTGCAGACCCAGGAAGACAGCGCATGCCGCAGTCTAGCGTTTCCGTCCGTGCCGTGACAGCGATACCGAACATGTCGCGCGTCGAAGACGTGCACGAGGCCCCGGCGCCACCCGATCCAGCCCTTCCCTCACTCCGCAAGCGCCCCCGGAAAGCCATGCGCGGTGTCGGATTCAGGCCCAGCCTGTGGATCGTCGACGCCCTCAAGGCCGGGCTTCTTCCCAGCACCAGTGCGTACGCCGTCGCCACGGTCGTCGCCGACGCGGTCGACGCCGACGGCCGCTGGTGCTTTCTGTACCTGAGCAGGATCGTCGAACGCTGTGGTGGGACCGTGAGCCTGTCCACGGTCAAGCGAGCGATCGATGAACTCGTGCGGAAAGGGCTGGTCCGTAGGCTGTCGCCGTCACAGGCACAGGAGTTCTTCCACGACGACATCGTTCTGGGGCACCGGTGGAAAGAACGCCTGCCACTGGTGCTGGAGCTGATGGTCCCCGCCAGCGACTTCTCGCTGCCGGAGTTGGAGGAGATCAACCGGGTACGGGCGACCGTGGGGGAGGAGCCGCTGAACGAGCGGTCCCGCCCGCGCCTGCGGGCGGAGAAGGGAGTTCATCCTGACCCCGGTGCCAGCTCACAACGACCTACAGACCTTTCCCCTATCCACCTTTCCCCGAGCAATCCCTGTCCGTCCGCCCCTGGGAGCCCGACCACAGCCCGCGCGCCCGCGCGCGAGGCACCGGACGGACACGGCTTCGGCGACGGCGGTGGCGGGCGGAGGGAGCCGAGCGGCCGGGCCCTGGGGTTGCTGGCCCACGTGCCTGACGCGGTACTGCGCAAACCCGGCCCGGACCGGGCCGCGCTGGCCCACGCCGTGGACCGGCTCATCGGTCAGAAGCTGGAACAGGGGGAGCTCGTCGCGCTCCTGGACGACATCCGTGTTCTGCGCCAGCCGTTCGCCGCGCTCATGCGCCGCCTCAGGAGCGCTGAGGACGCACGCGCCTTCCTCGACGGGCGCATGGGCTCGGGTGTCCACCGCCCCATGGGGTGTGCCTCGCTCCCGGGGCCGGGCGGTATCCCCATGCCCCGTCGGGACGAGGACAGCTCCGGCGGGGAGGGTGGGGACATGTTCGCCCGGCCCGTGGAGTTCGTGGTCGACGCCCAGGACACGGTGCCGCGCACCTGCCCCGACCACCCGGGCGTGCGCAACGTCCCGGGCGGCACCTGCCGTGTGTGCGGCAGAACGTGCCGGTCCGTGCCCGGGGAGGACCCGCACCCGCCCCCACCTGCTGTCGCCGCGCCGGTGCCGCGGCCCGAAGCGCCTGTCCCCGAGTCCACTCCAGACGCCCCCGCTGAGGAGACGGGGGCCGATCCGGCGGTGCTGGAGCTGATGCGTGCCTCCCTGGCGCGTACGCGCGATAAGGACTCTCACCCTGCTCGCCTCGTCCGCGCCACCGAGCGCGCGCCCACCGCCACGGCGCGTGCGGCGGTGCGCGCCGTGCGCGAACAGCTGGCCCGCGTCCGGGGGCGGGCACCGGGATGAGTCCTGGCCGCGGTCTCGCCGCCTCGGTGTGAGCAGGACCGGGGCCGGACACGTCGCAGGTTTTCCCGGCGCGTGAGTGGGGATGCGCTGGTGTGCGCGTTTCATATGGCAGAAACGCCGACGAAACACAGCCTCAAAGCGGACAAACGCGCACGAACTTCGCATATGTCCTCTGTGAACTGGGGAGACCCTCGTTCCGGCAGGGTGTGAGCCGGCCTGGTGTGCGCCGTACCGCAAGATTTATGTTCACATCGAGGTAATACACTCCTAACACAGCCACGACCCGCAGGCATGAGGACATCAGGACCTCAGGGCCTCGGGTCATCCGACGTATGGCGCCAGTGTGCGTGTTTTTCGAGGTTCCCGACACAACGGCGTGTGGGGTGCCCGTTCCACCTGAGCCGAAAGGAACGCCACCCATGCCCTTCTCCTCCGAGGCGCGCCGTGACCACCATCCCGGAGTCCGGTCGGCCTATGAGCACGTGGCTCGTCGCAACCCCGACGAGCCGGAGTTCCAGCAAGCGGTCCTGGAGGTCCTGGACGACCTCTCTCCCGCTCTGACCAGGCACCCCGAGTACGCCGAGCAGCGGATCCTGGAGCGCCTGTGCGAGCCCGAGCGCCAGCTCATGTTCCGGGTGCCCTGGCGCGACGACCAGGGACGTGTACACGTCAACCGGGGCTTTCGGGTGGAGTTCAACAGTGCGCTGGGCCCCTACAAGGGCGGCCTGCGCTTCCACCCCAGCGTGAACCTCGGCGTGATCAAGTTCCTGGGCTTTGAGCAGATCTTCAAGAACGCGCTGACCGGTATGAACATCGGCGGCGGCAAAGGCGGCAGCGACTTCGACCCCAAGGGGCGCTCGGACACCGAGATCGAGCGGTTCTGCCAGTCGTTCATGACCGAGCTGCACCGTCACCTGGGCGAGCACACCGACGTCCCGGCCGGGGACATCGGCGTGGGCGGCCGCGAGATCGGCTACCTGTTCGGTCAGTACCGGCGCCTGGCCAACCGGTGGGAGGCCGGAGTGATCACCGGTAAGGGCCTGGAGTGGGGCGGCTCGCGGGTGCGCACCGAGGCCACCGGCTACGGAAACGTGCTCTTCACCCAGCGGATGCTGGAGCGCGTGGGCAAGTCGCTGGACGGACAGCGCGTGGTGGTGTCCGGATCGGGCAACGTGGCGATCTACTCGGCCGAGAAGGCTCAGCAGCTGGACGCCACCGTGGTGGCCTGCTCCGACTCCGGCGGCTACGTGGTCGATGACAAGGGCCTGGACCTGGACCTGATCAAGCAGATCAAGGAGGTCGAGCGCGCGCGGATCAGCGTCTACGCCGAACGGCGCGTCGGCGCCCGCTACGTGGAGGGCGGCAGTGTGTGGGATGTGCCCTGTGACGTGGCTCTGCCCTCGGCCACCCAGAACGAGTTGGACTCCGAGGCGGCACGCACCCTGGTGCGCAACGGGGTGACCGCTGTGGCGGAGGGCGCGAACATGCCCACCACGCCCGAGGCGGTCAAGGTGCTGCGCGAGGCGAAGGCACTGTTCGCGCCGGGCAAGGCGGCCAACGCCGGGGGCGTGGCCACCAGCGTGCTGGAGATGCGCCAGAACGCGCGTCGCACGTCGTGGTCCTTCGAGCACGCCGAGTCCGAGCTGGCCGAGACGATGGCCGACATCCACGACCGTTGCGAGGAGGCGGCCGAGCGCTACGGTGCCCCGGGTGACTACGTGCTGGGAGCGAACGTGGCCGGGTTCGAGCGGGTGGCGGGCGCGATGCTCGCCCAGGGCCTCATCTAGAAGGATCCGACGCTTCCGGGGCGCCAGCGAGGGCGCCCCGGGACCAGTCCGGCCCGCGGCGGCCGACCGGAGGCACTGGCCACGACGGTCGGCCGCCGTCTGTGACTACGTCATCACCACAGGTGGTGAACCTGGGGGCGGATGAGCTCGTCGTAGATCTCGCGGACCCGGGCGTGCGTGGCGGCGTCCAGCGGGGGGAGCTCGGCGGCGGCCGCGTTGCCGTGTGCCTGGTCGGCGTTGCGCGCGCCGGGGATGACGACGCTGACGCCCTCCTGGTCCAGGATCCAGCGCAGCGCGAACTGGGCCACGGTGGTGCCTTCGGGGACCAGCTGGCGCACACGCTCGACCGCCTTCAGG
Source organism: Nocardiopsis sp. TRM 82005 (assembly GCF_056312425.1). Classification (NCBI taxonomy): domain Bacteria; kingdom Bacillati; phylum Actinomycetota; class Actinomycetes; order Streptosporangiales; family Nocardiopsidaceae; genus Nocardiopsis; species Nocardiopsis sp. TRM 82005. Next base: position 14,346 of record NZ_JBWDTQ010000018.1, on the reverse strand, counting down.
CCGGTCGCGTAGTCCACGCCGGAGAAGGTCTCGCCCCTGTCGAAGGCCTGCCCCTCGCGGTTGAAGTTGCGGTGGTCGTCCTCGCCGAAGGCGGTCTCGGCGGTGAACTTGCCCGAGAGCAGGCCACTGGCCAGGGGGACGCGCGCGATGACGCCGACGCCGGCCTCGCGTGCCGCGGGCAGGACCCGCTCCAGGGGCTTGTGCCGGAAGGCGTTGAGGATGAGCTGGACGGTGGCGACGTTGGGGCGGGCGATCGCGGCCAGGGCCTCATCGCAGGTCTCCACCGAGACGCCGTAGGCGTGCATGCGGCCCTCGTCGACCATGGCGTCCAGGTCGTCGAGGACGGCGTCGGTGCCGATGACCCGCGCTGGCGGGCAGTGCAGCTGGACGAGGTCGATGGTGTCCACGCCCAGGTTCTCGCGGGAGCGGTCGTTCCAGGCACGGAAGTTGTCGGGGCTGTAGTTCTCCGGGACCTGGTCGGCGCGGCGGCCCATCTTGGTGGCCACGGTGATGTCGGGGCGTTCCTTGAGCAGCTGGCCGACGAACTGCTCGCTGCGGCCGTCACCGTAGACGTCGGCGGTGTCGAAGAAGGTGACACCGGCATCGGCGGCCGCGTGCAGGGCGGCCAGGGCGTCGGTCTCGCTGACCTCGCCCCAGGATGCTCCGATCTGCCAGGCTCCGAAACCGACGACGCCTACGTTTTTACTGGTGCGTCCGAGTACGCGTGTTTCCATATGTTCGATCCTAGACCCTTGGGAGCGCTCCCAATAAACGGCCGTCCGGTGGCCCCGACAGAACCGCCTTCCCCGCACGCTTTCGCGCGCGCAGCGGCCCGGTTCAGGACGGGCGTCCTGCGAGAGGACGCGGTCCGAACCGTTCACGGTAGAGCGAGGGACTGATCCCGGTCCGGGCGCGCACGCTCGCGCGTAGGTTGGCGATACTGCCCAGTCCGCTGGCACGGGAGATCGAGATCGCCTCGGACCCCATGCCCCACCGCGATCAGGCGGCAGGCCAACAGCAACCCGCTCCGAGCGCAGCCAGGCCAGCGGGGTCATACCCAGCTCGGTGAGGAAGCGGCGGTGCAGCGTCGTGGAGCTGACCGCCGCCCACGAGGCCGGGTCGGCGGCGCTCAGCGGGGCGTCCAAGCGCTCACGCGCCCAGTCCAGAACCGGGGCGAGGGAGGATTCCACCACCTCGGGCAGAGGCCGTTGCACGAACTGGCGCTGTCCGCCCTGCCAGTGGGCGGTGAAGACTCGGTGCCGGTACTTCGCCACGAAAACCAAGTGTGCGTGCAGCACGAGAACACAGTGCCTACCAGTCCTCATCTCATCACCCTGAGTCATAGGCCAATGCTAGGAGGCGGGTGTGCAGCTCCGGTACTCCTTCCGCGTGCGACACGAAGTCGCACCATAAAAGTGGGCGAACCACCACATAAGGGGTTGTCCCTGACCAGTGTCCAAGGTCAGATCCCACGCTCACATGCGCCGCTGGTAACGGCGGGTTGTGAAGCTGAGCGCTCAAGACCCAAGAAGCACCAAGGCATCTGGTGTGACAGGTCGAGGGACAGGCCGGAAGGGCGAATGAAAGTGAACCTCCGTCAAAGCCTCGTCAGAGTAGCCCGCACGATGCCAAGCACGAAGTGGCGGACATGGTCCGGACGTGAAAGGCGTCAGGCGAGACCCTGGGTTCGGTCCTGGGGTCCAAGAACACCGCTGGCCACGGGGCAGAGGGGGCGCCCTCCTCGACCGCATCTTATTGGTGTGGAACGTGGAAACCCAGTCGGGGTCCAGCCAGACGGCTGGTAGTCCGACCGCAAGGAAGGACGAACTCCCCAGCTGGACAGGAAGGTCCGAGAAGCGAAGGCCGACGGCCGAAGGGCAAGGGGAAGGGGGAAAGCGTATAAACCGTCGGATACGGGATGAATTCCCGGCCCGAAAGGGAGCAGACGTGGGTCTGGTGAACCTTTCAAGGGAGATTGCATGGGAGCCGGAACTGAAGGACAAGTTAGACACCGCAAGGTGAACGGACCCGAGGACGCCGCACAACGCCGGCACCAGGTCGACTGGGGCCAGCACGACTACGGCAACGGATCTTCAAGGCGACCGAGCAGGGTGACTGGCCGAAGGTCAGGAACCTTCAGAAGCTCATGCTGCGAAGCCAGTCCAACACGCTGGTGAGCGTGCGAAGGGTGTCGCGGTTGAACACTGGGCGTAAGACCGCCGGGGTTGATAGGGAGAAGGCGCTAACGCCGAAGGAACGATGGAACCTTGCAACACAAGTCCGCTGGGCCGAACCCTGGAAAGCCCGACCGGTCAGGCGTGTACACATCCCGAAGAGCAATGGGAAACAACGACCGCTCGGAATCCCGACTATTCGCGACCGAGCCATGCAGGCCCGCGTTAAGAATGCGATGGAACCGGAGTGGGAGGTCCGCTTCGAGGCCAGATCGTATGGGTTTCGGCCTGGTCGAGGATGCCACGACGCGATCGCTGTCCAAGCAGTTGATCACCGAGGCGAAGAAGACCGAGGCACGGTCCTGGCTGGGCGAGGTGTCCGCGGTCGTGCTCCAGCAGTCGTTGCGGGACCTGGAGGCCGCCTACCGGCACTTCTTCGACTCCCTGAAGGGCGAGTGCCCCGCGTGGGCGCGCCCCGATTCAAGTCCCGTAAGGACAGTCGCCAGTCGGTCCGGTTCACCGCCAACGCCCGGTGGAAGGCCGCCGGCCAAGGGAAGCTGTCCCTGCCCAGGATCGGTGAGGTGAGGGCGCGGTGGTCCGGGTCCGGAAAGGTCCTGCCGTGCGGTCGCCGAGTGCCCCAGGCCGCCGGATCGGTCGGGGGCGGGGACCGCCCGTACACTGCGCGTGCCGGGCGGGGACCGCCTCCGCCGCGGCGAAAAGGCATGGAATGCGTGGTCGAGTGAATCCCCTGTCCAGAGCAGTAATCCCCCTGTTGGCCCTCTCCCTGCTGGCCGTCTCCTGCGGTGTGGAAGAGCCCGAACCGTGGGACGTGGACGTCTCCGTGGGCGAGCTTCCCCAGAGTCCCCTCGACTCCAGGCAGGACCACAGCCTCGTCTGGTCGGGGGAGGAACTCCTCGTCTGGGGCGGGCACGGCGCGACCCAGCACGACTCCTTCGCCGACGGTGCCGCCTACTCACCCGGGACCGGTTCCTGGCGGAGGCTGCCGGAGGTGGACCTGGAGCCCAGGACCCGCCACAGCGCCGTCCTGGTGAAGGACCAGATGCTGGTCTGGGGAGGGTTCACCCCGACGCACTCCGGCGATGCCGAAGCACACCTGGCCAGTGACGGAGCCCTCTACGACATCGGGACGGACTCCTGGGAGCCGATCGCACCGGCACCCGAGGCGAGGACCCTGGCGTGGGCGGTGGCCGTGGGCGGGCACGTGGTCTTCGGCGGCGGGGGCAGCGAGCAGGGCGGGGAGGAGGGCTTCCTGGTGTACTCGCTGGCGGAGGACACCTGGGACACCGTTGCCCTGGACGGGGTGGACACCGGCTTCGTGGTGTACGGCTTGCAGGCCCTCGACGACGCGGTGGTGGCCGTGGGAGGCCACTCCCAGGGGACCTTCCTGATCACGTTCGGCATGGGCGACACGCACGCGTCGGCACGGAGGATCTCCGGACTGGAGGAGGAGGGGGAGGATTTGAACGTCCAGATCGGGCTGGCGGCCTCCCCCGCCGGTGAGACCCTCCTGGCGGTACGGAGCGACGAGAGCGCGAGACTGTACGAGGTGGATGAGCAGGGACGGGCGGACCTGGCCGACGAGACCGGCTACACCGGCTTCCGCCCTCCCTTCTCCCTGATGACCCATGGCCTGGACGCGGGGAGGATGGACTACGTGGACGGGCTGGGACTGCTCGCCACCGCCCCCGGGGAGTTCAGCATGTGGGACCCCAAGGCCGGCACCTCCTACCGGTTGCAGTCCGAGGGACTCTCGGGTTACTGCGGCCCCCTCGCACCCGCCGCCGACGGTGTCCTGCTCGGCTGGGGCGGCCTGTGTGAGACCTCCGGCGTCAGAGCGGACATCACCGCCTGATCCGTACCCGTACCGCCGACCCTGCGCCCCGGAACCGAGAACGGAGCGCGCGAACCTTCCCCGCCCGGCACGGGGAAGGTTCGCGCGGACACGGCGGGGAGCGTCAGCGCCCCAGGTAGGCGCGCAGGTGGCGGGCGGTGAGGGTGTCACCGTCGGCGACCAGGGCGGCGGGGCTGCCCTCGAAGACGACGCGGCCGCCGTCGTGTCCGGCGCCCGGACCCAGGTCGATGATGTGGTCGGCGTGCGCCATCACCGCCTGGTGGTGCTCGATGACCACCACCGTGTTGCCGTCCTCCACCAGACGGTCCAGCAGCGCCAGCAGCCGGTCCACGTCAGCCAGGTGCAGGCCGCTGGTCGGCTCGTCCAGCACGTACACCGCGCCCTGTTGGGCCATGCTGATCGCCAGTTTGAGCCGTTGGCGCTCGCCGCCCGACAGGGTGGTCAGCGGCTGGCCCAGGCTCAGGTAACCCAGGCCCACGTCGTGGAGCCGGTCCAGGATGGTGCGGGCGTTACCGGTGGTGAAGAACTCCCGGGCCTCCACCACCGGCATCGCCAGTACCTGGCTGATGTCCTTGCCGCGCAGTTTGTGGGTGAGTACCTCGGCCCGGAAGCGCTTGCCCCGGCACTGCTCGCAGGTGGTGGCGACCCCGGCCATCATCGCCAGGTCGGTGTAGATGACCCCGGCGCCCTTGCACTCGGGGCAGGCGCCCTCGGAGTTGGCGCTGAACAGCGACGCCTTGACCTTGTTGGCGCGGGCGAAGGCGGTGCGGACGGCGTCCAGCAGCCCGGTGTAGGTGGCCGGGTTGGAGCGGCGTGAGCCCCGGATCGCCGACTGGTCGACCACCACAACGCCCTCACGGCCGGGCAGGGCGCCGTGGATGAGCGAGCTCTTGCCCGAGCCCGCCACACCGGTGACCACCGTGAGCACGCCGAGGGGGACGTCCACGCTCACGTCCTTGAGGTTGTGGGTGCTGGCCCCGGTGATGGGGATGGTTCCGGTGGGCTGGCGTACCCGCTCGCGCAGGGCGGCCCGGTGGTCCAGGTGGTCGCCGGTGAGCGTGCCCGAGGTGCGCAGGCCGGCCACGTCCCCGGTGTAGGTGATGCGGCCGCCCGAGGGGCCCGCTCCGGGCCCCAGGTCCACCACGTGGTCGGCGATGGCGATGGTCTCGGGTTTGTGCTCGACGACCAGCACCGTGTTGCCCTTGTCGCGCAGGCTCAGCAGCAGGCTGTTCATCCGCTCGATGTCGTGCGGGTGCATGCCCACGGTGGGCTCGTCGAAGACGTAGGTGACGTCGCTGAGGCTGGAGCCCAGGTGGCGGACCATCTTGACCCGCTGGGCCTCCCCGCCCGAGAGGGTGCCCGACTCCCGGTTCAGGCTCAGATAGCCCAGGCCCACCTGCACCAGGGATTCCAGGGTGTGGCCGAGGTTGTCCAACAAGGGCTTGACCGAGGGCTCGTCCAGGGAGCGCACGAACTCGGCGAGCTCGTTGATCTGCATGGACGAACACTCGGTGATGGTGCGGCCGGCGACCTTGACCGAGCGGGCCTGGGCGTTGAGGCGGGTGCCCTCGCACTCGGGGCAGGTGGAGTAGGTGACCGCCCGATCGGCGAACGCGCGGATTCCGGGCTGCATGGAATCGCGGTCCTTGGCCAGGTAGGTGCGCTTGAGCTTGACCAGCAGGCCCTCGTAGGAGAAGGAGTTGTTCTCCAACTTGATCCGTGTGGCGGGCTGGTGCAGGAAGGTCTGCCACTGCTCGGGCGTGTAGTCACGCAGCTTCTGGTCCGGGTCCAACAGCCCGGAATGGGCCATGACCTGCCAGTACCAGTTGCCCACCGCGTAGCCGGGGATCGTGATGGCGCCCTCGTTCAGGGACAGGTCGCGGTCGAAGAGCTCCTCCAGGTCGATCTGGTTGGTGCGGCCCAGGCCCTCGCACTCGCCACACATGCCTTCGGAGTGGTTGAAGCTGAACGCGCTGGAGGGCTCCAGGCGCGGGGTCCCCGCCCGGCTGAAGACGATGCGCAGCATGGCGGAGGAGTCGGTCGCGGTGCCGACGGTGGAGCGGGAGTTGGCGCCCATGCGCTCCTGGTCGACGATGATGGCCGCGCTCAGGTTGCGCAGGCTGTCCACGTCGGGCCGCCCCAGGCTCGGCATGAACGACTGGACGAACGTCGTGTAGGTCTCGTTGATGAGGCGCTGGGACTCGGCGGCGACCGTGCCGAAGACCAGCGAGGACTTTCCCGATCCGGACAGGCCCGTGAAGACGCTCAGCCTCCGCTTGGGGATGTCCACGCAGACGTCGGCGAGGTTGTTCTCCCTGGCCCCTTTGACCTGGATGGTGTCGTGGGTGTCCGCGGCGGCGGGTTCGGAAGACACACTGCTCCTCGGAAAGAATTATGCTGTAAAGTAATGGTCTGCGAACGTTAGTTTATCCCATAAGGAGATGCAAGTGGTTGTCTACGCCGGACAGGGTGACGCCCGCCGTTCCATGGCCCTGCTGTGGCGCGCCCCCGGCGGCGGGCCCGCCCACACCGCGCCCGGGCCCAAGCCCGAGCTCAGCGTGGACCTGGTGGTGGAGGCCGCGGTCGTCCTCGCCGACGCCGAGGGCATGCAGGCGCTGTCCATGCGCGCGGTGGGCCAGCGCCTGGGCCGTACCGCCATGTCCCTGTACACCTACGTGGCCAGCAAGAACGAACTCGTCGAGCTGATGTATGACCACGTGTTCGGAGAACTGGCCGATGCCGCCGAGGCCGAGGAGGAAGCCGACTGGCGCGCGGCCACCACCGCATGGGCCACCAGGCTGTGGGACTTCCTCCTGCGACACCCCTGGACGATGGAGGTCTCCCAGGCCCGCCCGGTGCTGGGGCCCAACGAGTACCGCCTGTTCGAGTCACTGGCTTCGGTGCTGCACCGTGCCGGGCTGGGGGCCGCGCAGATCCGCAGCGCTTACGGCAACCTGTTCACCCTGGTGCGCGGGCCCGCCCAGACAGCCTCCGAGGCACGCCGGGCCGAGGCGGTCACGGGTGTGCCCGAGGACCAGTGGTGGTACGAGCGCTCGGCGCAGCTGGAGCAGGCCGCACCCGACTTCGCCGAGCGCTTTCCCGTGCTGACCCTCATGGCCGGGCAGGGCGCCTTCGACAACGAGAACGACAGCGAGCCCTACCTGGAACAGGAGGCATGGGAGACCTTCCGGTTCGGGTTGGCGGCTTTGCTCGACGGAATCCAGGGCGCGATCAACTCGGGCGCGCGGAGGTGATGACCTCTTCGCTGGTCCCGGTAGGCGGACCGCACCCTAGTGGTTGGCTTTCCACAGCCCCAGGAGCGGCCTTTCTCCGTCGGCCCGCGCAACCTAGCCTGATGGGGTGAGCGATACCCCCAGCACCCCAGGTCAGCAGACGTATCCCTTCGACGTCGACGCCTTCCTGGACCGGCCCCTGGTCGCCAGGGTGGCCACCTCCGACTCCTCCGGCGCTCCCACGGTGCGCCCGGTCTGGTTCCTTTGGGAGGAGGGCGCGCTGTGGTGGATCACCGGCGCCTACTCACGGCTGTCCCAGCTCCTGGAGAAGGATTCGAGGGCCGCCCTGACCGTGGACACCTGCGACCTGGAGAGACTGGAGTTCCTCCAGGTCATCATGCGCGGTGAGGCCGAGGTCGTGCCCTACGACGAGGAACGCGCCAGACACAAGCTCCGCCGCTACCTCGGCGCGGACGAATCCACCTGGCCCGCCGACTTCAGGGACTTCGACGAGGACACACGGTTCATCCGCTTCGTCCCAGGACGGACCATCGTCAAGGACCTGTCCAAGACCCGTCCCTGAACGACGCTTCCCCTCCTTGTGTTCCCAGGCACTCGGGCGGGGCCCTGGCAGGCCGACGGCTACTCGTGGGCCGTCTGTCCTGTCGCCGGGCAGTCGGGGGCACCGGAGCCGCGTTCGTCCTCGACATGAACGACGCGGAGCTCGGTGCCGTCCAGATGGCGTTTGGAACGCCCGTGGACCCCGACGGCGATCTCCGACCGACCATGCGGCTCACCAGGAGCGACGTATGTGGGGACGTCCCGATGGTGCCCGGTGGCCACCCACCCGTCGGCCCCGTCCAGATGGATCACCCCGAAGCCACCTGCCTCAGAGGCCGCGTGCGCGGGACCGGACTGCCCCAGGAGCTCGGTGGCCTGTTCCGCGAGCTCTCCCCGGGGAGCGGTCAGTACGACGCAGGTGCCGTGTTGGAACAGTACGCGTGACTTGTGAGGATCGTTGAGGAGCCGCTGCCAGACGTTGACGCGTGGCTCTGTGTTCACGGCGACCATCATGCTGTAGGGCACCGATACAGCAGAAGGGCCGTCCGGCCCCTTGGCGCATGCGCGGCTCGCGGACATCCGGAGGAGGGGTCGGTCTATGCGGGCCGGGTGCACATCAGTCCGCCTCAGGCCGGGTGCGGCGGGCGTAGGCGCGCGCGGCGCGGGCCCGGTCGCCGCAGCGGGTGGAGCACCAGTGGCGGCGACCGTGGCTTGACGTCCTCGCGCGCTCACCTGGACCGCTTCTTCCACCTCGACGACGCCGACGAGGAGCTGATCGCGCCAGGGCGGTGGATCTGCCGGAGAAAACCGCGGCAGTGCCCGCTGTCCCGTGCAGCCGTGGAGAGCAGTAGCGCTGGTGCTCTCGCGCTTGACAGTCAGGATGGCTGGACTTCGTCGAAGAGGGCGAGGGCTTCAGTGGGGTCCGGACTCACAAGGCGTTCCAGACCAGCCGTCGTGATTCCCGCCCACCTGCCGGCCCGTGCCCACATCTGTTCCTCGAAGGCGCGGACGGCCTCGTCCAGATCTCCAGGGCCGGTGGCGATGGTCTCGGCGAGTTCGGCGCCTTCCAGCATTGCGAGGTTCGCGCCCGCCCCCAATGGCGGCATCAGATGGGCGGCATCGCCCAGCAGCGTCACCCCGGGGACGTGGGCCCAGGTGTGGGACACGGGCAGGGCGTAGAGGGGGCGGTGGACGAAAGCGGTGCCGTGGCGGAGGAGGTCGAGGACGGGAGCGGCCCAGCCGTCGAACAGAGCCAGCAGGCTGGACCGCACAGCCTCGACGTCGGCCAGGTCCAGGCCCGCGCGCCGGTTCAGGCCCATATTGCGGTCCAGGTTCGTGTGCCAGTCCAGCGGCGCGCGGAACTGGGCGTACACCTTGACATGGCCGCCGCTGTTGCGCTGGGCGACGAGGGCGCGGTTCACACCGTACACAGCCATGGAACCGTCGCCGACCAGCTGGGCGAGGTCGGGGTGGCGGGTGTCGATGTCGTCCAGAGAGGTCTCGACCAAGGTGACGCCGGTGTAGTGCGGTGTCGCGGACGAGATCGCCGGGCGGACTCGGGACCAGGCGCCGTCCGCGCCGATCACGAGGGCGAACGTCTCCTGTCGCCCGTCCGCGAAACGGACCAGTACGCCATCCCGGGTCCCCGGCACTACCTCCGTCACGCCCCGCCCCCACTGCACGTCGAGAGGTCCAAGCAGCAGGTCACGGAGTTGCCCGCGGTCGATCTCGGGATTGGCCCGCTCACCCGGGCGGGGTCGCCAGTCGCGCAGGACGGCCCCGTCCGCATCCAGGATGCGCATGGCCTGCCCCTCGGGACGAGACAGCGCTTGGAACTCCGCCAGCAGCCCCGCCTTGTCCAGCGCGAGCTGGCCCAGTCCTTCATGCAGATCCAGCATGCCGCCCGGGGGACGGGCATCGGGGGCGGGATCGCGTTCGAGGACGGCGACGGGGTAATCATGGCGGTGCAGGACGCGGGCGAAGGTAAGGCCGGCAGGGCCGCTCCCGATCACGGCAATACGGTGTCTCATGCCGATACACTGTATATCCATGACGATGTATCGCAACAGTACGGTGTAGCCATGACTGTATGGGACCGGCCGGAGCCGCCGACTCGCCCCTCGCCGCTCGACCGGGAGCGTATCGTGGCCGCCGCCATCGCGCTGGCCGACGAGGGCGGGCTGGAGGCGGTGTCCTTGCGCAAGGTCGCCGCCCGGTTGAACGCCGGCCCGATGCGGCTGTACGGATACATCTCCTCCAAGGAGGAGCTGTTCGACCTCATGGTGGACGAGGTCCACGCCGAAATCCTCCCCGAGGAGCGGCCCGGTGACTGGCGAGAGGCGCTGCGCATCCTCGCCCACCGCACCAGGCAGGCCGCTCTCCGTCACGAATGGCTGGCCGACCTGCTCGGCGGGCGCCCGACCCTGGGCCCCAACGCCCTCGCCGTGGCTGAGGCCACGCTGGCCGCCCTCGACGGTCTCGCCGACCTCGACACCGTCCTGCGCTCCGTGGAGACTGTCAGCGCCTACTTCACCGGCGCGATCAGGCGCGAGATAGCGGACCTGCGGGCCGAGCGCGCCACGGGCCTGTCCAAGCGCGACTGGCAGCGCGCCTCCGGCCCGCATGTGACGAGAATGTTGGCCACGGGCCGCTTCCCGACGCTGGCCAAGGCCGTGTACGACGGCACGGACGTGGACGCCGAGGCATCCTTCGCGGTCGGCCTGGACTGGGTCCTCGACGCCGTGGCCGCCAAACTCACCCGACCGTCGGCGTGACGCCCAGCTCCTACCGGATGTGAGCGAGGCCGGGGCCGGTGTCCACAGGCAGCCTTAGCGCCGGATCCTGTTCCGAGGTTCCTCAACCCCCTAGACGCTCCGTATGCCACCCATCGGGATGCCTCCGAGGGGCTCAGGACTCAACACGCTGACTTGACAGGGAAGTCCATCCGTGCGCGCACACGCTGCTTGAAGGATTTCTGCCTGGTCATGACGGCTCCTCGGCGACGGCGTGGGAACCCACGCTTCTCCCGCCCCGCCGGATGAGGCACGTCAGCCCGGCGTCCCGAGAACTCCAGGGTTCCCTTTGTCCCCTCACAGCCGGTGGCGTGGGCACCGAAACCGGGGATCGGCCCCGGAACAGCGCGCGAGAGGGCTACGGGCCCACCCGCCCCCTGGGGCGGATGGGTGGCTGACCAGGGACGGCCCAGGGTCATCCCCCATGGATTTCTGACCGTGCGTGCTAGATTCTGGCCATGCGGTCAAAAAATGAGACAGACGGTCAGGGGCGGTCCTTCATCGAGGAGGCCCGCAGGTCGCAGATCATCACGGCGGCGATCGGCACCATCGCCGAGGCGGGCTACCCCAGCGCCTCCCTGGCACGGATCGCGCGCACGGCCGGGATCAGCAAGGGCGTGATCTCCTACCACTTCGCCGGAAAGGACGAGCTGATGGACCAGGTGGTGACGGACGTCTACACCGAGATCACCGAGTCAGTCGTCCCCGCGATCCTGGAGCAGCAAAGCGCCACCGGCATGCTGCGCGCCCATGTGCGCGGCGTGGCCGAGTACGCGCTGAACAACCCCGAGCGCATGGTCACGCTGGCGCAGATCTTCACCCACGCGCGCAAGGCCGACGGCTCGCCGCGCTACGGAGCAGCTGAGTCCGAGGCCCTCTACGAGGCCCTGGAGGGGCTCTACCGGGGCGGGCAGGAGAGCGGCGAGTTCCGCGACTTCGACGTGCGGGTGATGGCGGTGACCCAGCAGTCGGCGGTCGACACCATGTTCGCCTACTGGCACGCCCACCCCGGCCACGACCTCATGGCGCACGCGCGCGAGCTGGGTGAACTGCTCGTGCGCGCGACCCGCGCCGACTGACCGGTCCCACCCCCACGTGACGAGGGCACCATGGCACAGCAGGCCACACCACACCCGAGCCCGGACGCCGACGCACCACCGTCCCGAAGGCGTCTGCACCACGTCGACAACCTGCGGGGCGCGCTGACCGTCCTGGTCGTCCTGCACCACGTGGCGGTCACCTACGGCAACATCCCGGTCTGGTTCTACACCGAACCCGCCCAGGACCCCTCCGGCGGGCTGCTCGACCTGTTCGTCATCGTCAACCAGACCTACTTCATGGGCTTGTTCTTCCTGCTCGCGGGCTACTTCGTACCCGGAGCGGCCGACCGCAGAGGCGGCAGGGGCCTGGTCCGCGAACGCCTGGTGCGCCTGGGCGTGCCCCTGCTGTTGTTCGTGCTAATGGTGCGCCCACTGGCCACGGCCCACATGTATCCGGCCGTGGCCGGAGCGGCCGCGGCCGAGGGTACCGAGCTGCCCTACTGGCTGTTCTACCTGGTCAGCTTCGACCCGGGGCCGATGTGGTTCGTGGAGGTGCTCCTGGTCTTCAGCCTGACCTACGTGATGGTCCGGGGCCTGCGTGAGCGCCGCGCCGCACGAGCCGGAAGCGCGCTGGAGGCCGCCGTACGGCCCTCCGACACCGCTCCGCTGAGCTGGGTGGGACCGGTCCTCGTCTCCACCGCGGGCCTGACCCTGGTCACCTTCGCCTGGCGCTACCTGGCCCCCGCGCCGTATTGGCCCTTCGTGGGGCTGCCCAGCCCCGGCTACCTGCCCCAGTACCTCGCCCTGTTCACCGTGGGTGTGTTGGCCTACCGGGGCAACTGGCTCACCCGTCTGCCCAGCGCCGCCGGATGGTTCGGCGCCGTCCTGGCCGCGGCGGGGCTGCTGGGCCTGCCGGTGGTCATGGCCGTTTCGGGGGAGGCCGCTCTGGTCCCGGGCACCTGGCAGGCGCTGGCGCAGATCATGGTGGAGACCTGCTTCGCGACGGGCATGGTGCTCGCGCTGCTGGTGTTCTTCCGCCGCTTCCTGGGCCGTGGCAACCGCTTCACCCGGTTCCTGTCCGAGAACGCCTTCGCCGTGTACTTCCTGCATCCGGTGGTGCTGGTCGGCCTCGGCCTGGCACTGAGCGGCTGGGACGCACCCGCGATCGCCAAGTTCGCTGTGATGGGCGCCATCGCCGTCCCTGCCTGCTGGCTCCTAGCCGTCGCGGTCCGCGCCGTCCCGGGATCCCGACGGATCCTGTAACGACCGGGGCCACCTCCAGGAAGAGCGGGAGGCGGCCCCTCCCGTCCGGCCTCCAGGCGACCGGCGGCCTCATGCCTGGCCGGGACCCTTCGCCTTCGGGCGGGGGAGGAGGTCGGCAGGTGAGACGGAGACTCCGGTGCGGGCGGAGAGGATCAGGGCCTCGCACACGGCGAGAGTGCGCGCCCCGTCCACACCGTCGATCTCGGGGCCGCGTGTGCCCGCGACGGCGTGGGCGAACTCGTGGACGGCGGAGGCGGTCCCACTGCGCAGTACGTCGTTCCTGGAGAAGAACGGCCGGGCCGGTTCGTGTCCGAGAGCGGGATCGGACACGTCGGCGCCGTTCCTCGCGGCACCGGCGCGGGCGGCCATGGCCTCGTCCGTCGTGGTGCGCACACCGTCGTGGCCGTGGTGCCAGCCGTCCCACACCTCCCATGCCTGGCTGGTGACGTGGCCCTCTTCCAGGACGATCTTCCTGGTTCCGTTCGGCGGCTCGTGGTCGGACGACCGCAGGCTCAGATGCGCGACCGCTCCGGATGAGCACCTCAACAACGCGAACAGCCCGGCGGCTCGTCGCGGATCGTGTGAGGGCTCGTGCGGCGAGAAGCGGGGGAGACAGTAGACGGATTCGACCTCCCCCAGGAGGAACCGTGTGAGGTCCGTCTCGTGGGCGCCCATCTCGTGGGCGAGGTAGGACCCGGCGGTGTCGGGATCGTCGTACCAGTCCGCGCCGTTGTGCTGTGCGTCGTACAGCCGTGAACAAACGATGTCGGTGGACATCGAGACGATCTCGCCCGAGCGGTCCAGCAGGCCGCGAAGGGCGCGGTTGGCGCCCAGGCGCCGGTAGTTCTCCGCCACGGACAGCACTCGGCCGCTCTCCGCGGCGGCGTCGGTCATCGCCGCGGCCTGTTCCGTGTCGAGCGCCAGTGGTTTCTCCACCAGGACGTGTTTTCCCGCGCGCAGGGCCCGAACGCAGACGTCGTGGTGTGCTGCCGTGGGCAGTACGACGTCGACGGAGTCCAGGCTCTCGTCGGTGAACAGGTCCTCGTCCCGTTCCGTGGCCGAGGGGCGGGGCAGGCCGGCCCGCGCGAACAGTTCAGCGACCCGGTGCGCCCGGGCGAGGTCCCGGTCGCAGACGCGGGTGATGCGTACGCGCGGCTCCAGGTGGCTGGTCGCGATGAAGGCCTCGGCGTGGCGCGCTCCCATGCTTCCGCATCCGATGATCCCGACCGACTGCTGGGTTCCGGCATCATGTTGAGCTCTCTGCCTGCGATGTCTCATCGTTTGTCCTCCTTCGCGACGGGCGGGCCGGGACGCCGAACCCGACAAAGTACTACTAGATCGTTGATGGGAAATCCCTGAACCTGCTGCGGGCACGACGAAGGGCGTCGAGGATCGGTGTGTGACGACCAA
>NZ_JBWDTQ010000017.1:0-222167 GCF_056312425.1 Nocardiopsis sp. TRM 82005 | reverse complement strand
GGCCGGCGAAACAGGAACCAGCGGACACCGCGAGGCGCACCGCGCCCATGGCCGCGAGGTCGTGGGAATCCCCGGGGCCCACCCCGAGGAGGACGTCAAGTCCCCACCGGGATCCACCATGAGCGGCTCAAGGTCGAGTTCCCCTACTCCATCGATATCGATCTGACCGAGGTCGACAGGCTCTGGACCTGTGTCAGCCGGGGACCGCCGCGCGATGGAACCTGGTCGCCAGACGGGCCATGTGCCCGCGCAGCTCCTCGGGTTCCTGCACCTCCATGTCCATGTCGAGCATGCCCAGGTAGCAGGCCATGTGCAGCAGCGAGTTCCCGGCGCACACCAGCACACACGAGTGCTCGTCCACCGGCTCGATCCACCCGTGGCCCCCTGCCGTGCGCTTGGCCTCCTCCGCCGGGACGAACAACCTGATCCGCGCCTGCACGGGCCACATGTGCACGTTCATCCGCTCCTCCAGGTAGGCGACCACGCCCTGTTCGGGCGGGTCGCGCGGGGGCACGCGCGGACCGGTCGGGGCGAGCGGGCGCATCCGATCCACCCGGAAGGTGCGCCAGTCGTCACGGCCGGTGTCCCAGGCCACCAGGTACCAGCGCCGCCCCCGCGAGACCAACCGGTGGGGCTCGACGATCCGGCGCGAGGCGTTGCCGTCTTGGCTCTCGTAGTCAAAGCGCAGCCGCTCGCTGTCCCGGCAGGTGGCGGCCACCAGGGCCAGCGTGTCGGCGTCGACCGTGGGCCCGCCGGCCGGCATGGGGACGGTGAAAGCGCCCAGGGCCTTCACCCTGCGGCGCAGCCGCGAGGGCAGTACCTGTAGGAGTTTGGTCAGGGCACGAACCGAGGTCTCCTCGATCCCCGACACTCCGCCCTGGGCGGCGGTGCGCAACCCCACGGCGACCGCCACGGCCTCATCGTCGTCCAGCAGCAGCGGCGGCAGGGAGGCGCCCGGGCCGAGCTGGTAGCCGCCCCCGGTGCCCAGAGTCGCCTGGATGGGATAGCCCAGCTCGCGCAACCGGTCCACGTCACGGCGTACCGTGCGCGAGCTCACCTGGAGTCGTTCGGCGAGTTCGCCGCCCGGCCAGTCCTTGCGTGTCTGTAGAAGGGACAACAGGCGCAGCAGTCGCGCGGAGGCCGCTCTCATACCCGAAGCCTGCCAGAAGTGGAGGACGGTTCCTGTCCTGCACGCACACGGACGCCCACCGGCGGGCGTCCGCCGCCGACAAAGACGGTCAGACGGCCGCGGACGTGACTGCGACCGCCTCCACCTCGACCAGCTGGTTCTCGTAGCCGAGCACGGTCACCCCGAGCAAGGTGCCGGGCGCGTCGTGACCGCCCATGTGGGAGCGCACCACCTTCCACGCCTGGACCAGGTCCTCCTGGCGCGTGGAGGCGACGTACACCGTGGTCTTGACGATGTCGGTGAGGTCGGCCCCGGCATCGTTCAGTGCGGTGCGCAGGTTTCGCATGACCTGCTCGGCCTGGCCTGCGTAGTCGCCCACGGCGACGGTCACGCCCCCGGCGTCGAGTGGACACGCCCCCGCGGTCCACACCACCCGCGCTGGCGGCTGGGCCGTGGCGGCGTAGGCGTATTCCACGGCTTCGGTCAGGGTCTGGCTGCGGATCAGCGTGACCGCGTTCATCGTGCTCCCGGGTGCTCGTCGGTCGGTACACCTCAACCAACGCGCGCGTGCACCGCTGCGGTTCCGGTTCCGTCCGTAGCGAGGGCGCACCGGGCCGACCGGCGGACACCGCTGAACCCTCAGGTGCGAGCGGCGAGCAGTTCGTCACCGAGCCAGTCCCGGATCCGGGGGCCGAGGAGGATTACTACAGGATTTGGCGATAGAGCCGTGACCTCACTGGAGGCGGGTGTAGCAGCGCGGGCAAGCCGGGTTCTCCACCTCGGCGGGGGCGTTCCAGGTCAAGCGGCAGTACCAGCGGCGGCACCGGCGCCGTTGGTACGCGGGGGCGTAGTCGGCCCGGTTCTCCCGAAGCTACGGCGAGCCGCAAAGTAGCGGCCGAGACTGCCATGAAGTAGGCACCTCACCCGCGTGACCTGCGCAGATTTCAGATTCTCGACCTCCGGCGAGGCGGTTTCGTGGACACCTCCCCTGGATACTCTCAGTAATTGAAGGTCACAAACAGACACTGAAAGTGATGGGTCCGCTATGAAGAGTACCGGCCGCCGGATGCTGACCGTCCTCACCCTGGCCCTGGTCGGGACCCTTGCCGCCGCCAGTCCCGCCGCCGCTGCCCTCGGGCTCGGTGGCCCGTACCTCGACTCGTTCGACGGCCTCCTCGATATCGGTTTGTCCGCCCTCCTGTGACGAGGTGCGCTGGGGTGTCGGTGCGCACCAAGTGAGGTCTGGATATGGCGAAGGCCCCCATTCGGGCGTGGATGGGGCCTCGCGAAGCTGCACCTCGCTGACCTGCGCGAAGAACGCTTAGCGCACGATCCTGCTCCAATGTTCCTCACGCCCTGGGACGCGCACACAACATGCAACTGAACTACACCCTCCTCTTCGAGGCCGACACCAACGGCGACCGCCACCCGGATGAGGTCTCGTCGAGAGGGCCCAACGGCAGTGTGGTGTGGACTCAGGGAGCTCCCACCACCAGCAGCAGTGCCCATGTCTTCCGCGCGTGCCTCCTCGCCGACAGCCAGTCGCTGTGCAGGAACATCCACCGCCGAACCAACTGGCGGTAGGCGACCTGACCCACGCATGAGGAAGGCCCGGCAGGAACGTCCTGCCGGGCCTTATCGGTGGGAATAACAAGATTGGATACAAAGCGGGGTTGAGGAGGATCGGTCCGGCGGTGGGCGGCAGAACGCCCCGCAGACCACCGAAGGGGCACGCCCACACCGGTGGGCGGACACATCGGATTCCCGGACACGGAGCGGGGCCGCTTCCTCGTGGGCGCTCGGCCCTGCGCGCACCCCGACGTCCCAGAGGGTGTGGCGAGTTTTCACCTGCCACCCTGTCAGGCCTCAACGAACCCGGTGAACCTTTTCAGTCACCGCACTATCTATGTAGTACTAGCCGATGAGAGTGCGTCGCCCCCACGGTCTACGACGATTCCTGCAACGGCCAGACCTCGACCACGCCCTGTGCAACTGCGCATGGGGTCTTCGACACGAGTTGGATGGCTTCCTCGATGGTTGCGGCTTCGATGATCCCGAACCCGGCCACCGGGAGGGCCGAGGACATGAAGGAGCCGCGCTCCACCGTCATGCCGGTGCCATCGTGGTGGGTCACCTGTACAGGTGAGCCGGCGATGCCCAGAACAGCCCCGGCCTCAAGCAGGCGGGCGTCATGCGCATGCGCCTCATCCCGTACCGCCGCATCGGTGCGGTCGTAGCCGTCTTGGTCCCCGTATCCGATGGTTACGAATTTCGCCACAACAGGACCTTCCCCTCGTTCGTACGGAGTGCTCACCGGTACTGACCCTCAACCGTGCCCAAACTCATCGTTGCGCTGCTGACTGCCGAATTCGAGATGCAGCGCCTGCACGCCGCCCTGCAGCAGTTGGAGGTGTAGCGGCGCCTGCGGCTTCGTCAGAGACGGCGAAGGACCGCGGTTTCACATCCGCACAGGTCAGCCCATCCACCGGCACACCCATACACCGGTGTGCCGGTGGATGGGCCCAATACGGGTACTGCGCCTCCCACTCGCGCTACTTCTGGGGGCTGCGCCTGCACCTGGTGTGCACCCTGAGCGGCCTCCCGACCGCCTTCGCGCTGACCGGCGCCAAGGCCGATGAGCGCACCACCCTGCTGGAGATCTTCGCGGCCGATCACGGCCTGGTCACCGATCGCCCCGGACAGACGCTGATCGCGGACAAGAACTACTACGGGCGCGACTTCGAACGCTCTGTGGCCGAAGCAGGCCTGTCATTGCTGCGTCCGGCCCGCAAGGGCGAGCCCCCCACGGGCCGGATCAGGGTTGTTCCGGCCGTTGCGCCAGGTCATCGAGTCGATCAACCAGACCTTCAAGGGCCGACTGGACCTGGAGCGCCACGGCGGACGCACCCCGGGCGGGGTGATCATCCGGGTGCTCCAGCGGGTCCTGGCGCTGACCGCCGCGATCTGGCACAACGACCGCACCGGCCAGCCCTCGTCGATCACGCAGCGGGCCAGGAGCAGGCGTCCGGCGGGGGTCAGGCGGGCGTTGGCGTGGGTAGTGTGGGGCATCGAGGGCCTTCTGGTGAGTCGGGTAGATGTCGCAATCCACACCGATACCGAAGGCCCTCTTTGCGTGTGTCACGCGGGGTGGGTGTTACCAACCTCCATGGTCAGTACAGGACTACTGGGGGGCAACGTCGATGATCCAGCCGCCCTCATCCTCATCATCATCCGTCACCGCCTCGACGACGTTCCCCACCACAGGGATGGCGGTCAGCGTAGGAACGGCGATGATGTCATCGAAGTCGTCGTCGTCCTGGGCGTGGGCGGGCGCGGCGCCCAGGGCCAGGACGGCGGCGGCCAGCGCCAGGGACGAGGCGAGCTTGCGCATGAGGAACCTCCGGTGTGTGTGGGTCATGTCCTCCGGGGCCTCTATCCCGATGGCCTGCACTGATACCCTTTCGAAGCAAGAAGTGACAGGGTATTTACTCGCTGTGTCCAAGAGGGCGCGAAAAAGCCCCGCGCAACGCTCGGTAACTACGCACAGTAATCATCACGGCGGGAGCTCCGGAGAATACAGACCACTCGATCAAAGACTCCTGCCAGTCTCGACCCCCGAGTCCGCGTCGTCATGGCGCAGCAGTTCCATGCCCACTCCCGCCGCCCCTCGGTACTGGTTGGTGGGGCTGGGCATACCGCCCGGGGCGCGATCGTCGCCGGTGAGCAGGGAGCGGGCCAGCGCGCCGGAGACCAGGCCCGCCAAGGAGTCGGGGCCGACCGTGTAGTAGGGGCAGGACCCGTTCGACCGTGTCCAACAGGGTGGAGGGCCGTGCGGAAACGTAGATCTTCCACCCTTGGGGAGGAAGGTCGAGCCCTGGCACGGCCACGTCCGTCCAGGGCCCGTGGTCGGCGGTCACACGTCCCGGATCCTGTCGCGCACCTGCCGCGTGCACGCCGGTGTGGCGCCGTGGTCCCGCACCCTGTCTCCTTCGTGCTCGGTCGGTCTCGTCCGGATGGATGATGGGACGGCCCCCGCCATGCGTTGGCCGCCCCGGAGGCGGGGCAGGGCGCGCGGCCGGCGCGCGGCTCCTCAGCCGCGGTCATGGCCCCTCGATGCGCGCCGTCCTGAGTCGCTGCCGGTCAGAAGGTGGCTCCGTCACAGCGGATGGTCCATCCGCTGATGCAGGTGTGGAGGCAGCCGGCGTTGAGCTGCTCGGAGATGAGTTCGGTCTCGGTCCCGAGCGAGACCAGAGCGGTGGTGTCGAGTGCTCCTGCGTCGCGGGGCGTTTCCTGCACGACCCTGGACTACTCCTTTTGGCAACTGTTTGTTAGAGGCCAACTACCTCAGGTAGCTTTGCCGCGAGCTTCATCCCCTCGCCCCCATGCTGAAAACCGCTTCGTCACTGAGAAGGCCAACCTGGCCACCAGGCATTGGTGTCGTTCTGCCCCCATGAGGAGTGAATTGGAAACAGGAATCCACACCGGTGCCCCACCCGGAGTGACGCTCCCAAACACAGAAGAAGTCCGGACCGGATCCCCACGCCCTCCGGCGATCCGAGCCGAGGGCCTCGTCAAGACCTACCCCGGTGTGGAGGCGGTCCGAGGGCTGGACCTGCTGGTACACCCCGGGGAGATCTTCGGGTTCCTGGGCCCCAACGGAGCCGGAAAGTCCACCACCATCGCGATGCTGTGCGCACTGACCCGCCCCACCACCGGAAGCCTGTGGGTGGCCGGACAGGACGTCCACACCAACCCGGTCGCGGTCCGGCGCTCCATCGGCGTGGTCTTTCAAGACAGCACCCTGGACGACAAACTCACGGCCGAGGAGAACCTGCGCGTTCACGCCGCCCTCTACGGAGTACCGCGTCGCCGTGCACGCGAACGCGTCACCGCGATGCTGACCCTGGCCGACCTGCTCGACCGGCGGTGCAGCCTGGTGCGCACCCTCTCCGGCGGGATGAAGCGGCGGTTGGAGATCGCCAGGGGCCTGCTGCACCGCCCCGACGTCCTGTTCCTGGACGAGCCCACGGTCGGCCTCGACCCGCGCAGCCGCGCCGACGTGTGGCGGCACGTGCACCGTATGCGCCGTGAGTCCGGTGCCACCGTGCTGCTGACCACCCACCAACTGGCCGATGCCGACAACTGCGACCGAGTGGCCATCCTGGACCGCGGCCGGGTGGTGGCCCTGGGCACCCCGGACGAACTCCGCTCCCGGATCGGCGACGGCTGCGTCCGCCTGGTGACCGCCGCCCCCGACCGAGACGCCGAACGCCTCGCCGACGCCCTCGGGCTGGCCCCGACCGTCGTCGACCACGCCCTGGTGGTACGGGTGGCGGACGGTGCGCGCGCGCTGCCGGAGATCATGGCCGCCCTGGACGGGGCGGTCATTTCCGCGACCCTGTCCCAACCGAGTCTGGACGACGTGTTCCTGCACTACACGGGGCGCGACCTGCGCTCCGCCGAGACGGGGGAGGACCGCACATGAGCACGACGGTGGCCGCTCGGGTGGACGCCGAGGCGCGCGCGGCGGCCGCCGTGTGGCAACGCGAGATCATCACCTTCCTGCGTGAGCGGCTGCGCCTGGTGACCGGACTGGCGCAGCCGTTGCTGATCCTGGCCGCCCTGGGTATCGGACTGGGCACGGTCGTACCCGACGGCGGATCCGGCATCGGCTACGTGACCTTCCTGTTCCCCGGTGTCCTGGTGATGGCGATTCAGCCCCCGGCCTTCGCCACCGGCGCCTCGATCCTGTGGGACCGCGAGTTCGGCTTCCTGAGGAAGATGCTCGTGGCGCCCGTGCGCCGCGAGTCCCTGCTGCTCGGCAAGGTGCTCGCCGGTACCACCACCGCCACCTGCCACGGCGGGATCCTGCTGGTCTTCGCCGGGGCCGCCGGCGTACCCTACGATCCCGTGCTGTTCGCCTCCCTCATAGCGGTGCTGGTGCTGGCCTCGTTCGCCATGACCTCCCTGGGTGCTTTGCTGGCGGTCTGCCTGCCCAGTCCACAGACCTTCCAAGCGGCGACAGGTCTGCTCCTGGGGCCGCTGGTATTCCTGTCCGGAGCCTTCTTCCCGCTCAGCGGCCTACCGCCCTGGCTGGCCGCGCCCACCGCGCTCAACCCTCTGACCCACGCGGTGGACGCGGCACGCCGCACCCTCGCCGCCCACCTGCCCACAGACGCGCCCGACCACCTGTTCGGGAGTTTGAGGGTGTGGGACCTCCGCCCGTCGGTCATGGAGGAACTCTCGGTGTTGGCCTGCTTCGGAGCGCTGTGCCTGTTCCTGGCCGCGCGGCGCTTCTCCAGGCCTGACTAGGTGTACTGACCACTGAGGTTGGTGGGTGACACCCACCCCGCCTGACGCAGACGAAGAGGGCCTCCGGTGCCGGTGTGACGGGTGGGATCCACTCTCCGTCGGTCTCATACCTGTGGTCGCCCTCGACGCCGGACCTGCCCACAGGTACAAGACCGCCCGCGCGAGGGCCGACGGCGACGCTCACCGGTCACTGGAGGAAGTCCCCGACCGGCACGGCATGGAGGAGTCTCAGCCAGTGGTGTCCTGGTCCGGAACCAGGACACTCAGACAGGTCACGCACGCCTCCAGCTTCTCGAACTCGGAGATGTCCACCGGCAGCACCCGCCAGCGGTCGGCGGTCAGCTGGTGGATGGTCTCGTGCGCCGCCGCGCTGACCAGGACATCGCGCCCGCCCAACGGCAACACGTGCGCGCCCGGCTCCTCGGGGGCGCGGTGTACCGGCGGCAGGACATCGGCCTCCACCAGGTCGTGCAGGCCCACGAACGACCCGTCCGGCATCGCGGTCACCGCCGACTTCAGGTGCAGTGCCGCCCCCATCCCCACCCGCTCGACCTCCCGGCCCAGTGGTTTGAGCAGCTGTTCGAGCTGGGCGGCGCCCTCGGCGTTGGTGCGCCCTCCTACCCCCACGTAGACGGTGGAACCCACCTGGAGCACGTCGCCGCCGTCCAGGGTCGCGGGCGCCTCGATGCGCGCCACCCGCAACCCGAGCGCACGCACCACCGGCTCGACCCCCTCCACCTCTCCGCGGCGGGCCTCGGCCCCGGGCCGGGTCAGGACCGCCAGGTCTGCGCACACCACCACGGTGTCCTCCACGAACACCGAGTCGGGGTGCTCGGGCGCCGCCGCGACCTCGTGCACCCGCCACCCGGCCGAGGCGACGGCCTCCTGGTAGATCGTGTACTGGCGTGCGGCCAGGACCGGGTCCACCTCGGCGCGTGGGATGTGCGTGACGATGCCTCGTGCCAGTTCAGGGCTGGGTCGGCGCATCAGGGCGAACCCGTAGTAGGTGTATCCGTCCACGTACACGTCCTCCAGGGCTCGCTGCGGGGATTTCGGGAGAGCACAACCTATCGCGCTCCCGTACCCGTTTCCCGGACGCGGCACGCGGGCTGTCCAGCTTGTTCGCGAACGTTCGCCCGGGCAGGGTGGGGCCATGGACGTGATCGTTGTCGGTGGCGGGATCGTGGGCATGAGCGCGGCGTTCCACCTGGCCAAGAAGGGCGTGTCCACCGCCCTGGTGGACGCCGCGCACCTGGGGCAGGCCACGGCTGCCGGGCTGGGGGTCATCTACCCGTGGCCGTTCCCGTGGGATGCCGAGCCGGTGTGGGACTTCAAAGCCCGCGCGGCTGAGCACTATCCGCGGCTGATGGCCGAACTGGCCCAGGACGGGCAGACCACCGGCTACGAGGTGGTCGGGGGCATGTCCGTGGACCTGGAGGGGGACGACGCCGGGTTCGACCTGCTACGCACCCTGTCAGAACGCCCGGAGTTCACCACGATGGGCGGGGTGGAGCGGCTGGGCCCGGGCGAGCCGCGCGAGCGGTTCCCGCTGGTGCCCGCGCCCTACGGCGGGGTGTTCGTGGAGGGGATGGCCCGACTGAACGCCCCGGCGGCTCGGGCCGCGCTGTTCAACGCGGCGGAGGAGCGGGGCCTGCGCTACTTCAAGGGCGACTCCCGTCTGCTGTGGAACGGCCACCGGGTCACGGGCGTGCGGGTGGGCACTGAGGACCTGGAGGCACCCGTGGTCGTCGTAGCGGCGGGCGCGTGGTCGGCGGGGCTGCTCGCGGCCACCGGAGTGGACCTGCCCGTGCACCCGGTGCGCGGGCAGACGACGCACTTCGCTCTGCCGGGGCACGACACCAGGTCATGGCCGGTGGTGCGCTTTGGCGAACGTGGGTACTTCGTGTCGGCGTTCGGCCCGGACCGGGTGGTCACCGGCGGCACGCTGGAGCCTGAGGCCGGGTTCGACCGCCGGGTGACGGCCTCGGGTCTGCTGCACAACCTCTCCACCGCACTTGAGGTGCTGCCCGATCTGGACGACGCCACGGTGATGGAGACCCGGGTGGGTTTTCGGCCAGGCACACACGACGGCCAGCAGCTGCTGGGGCACACGGAGCGGCTGCCCGGAGTGGTGGTGGCAACCGGTCTGGGCGGTGACGGACTGACCTTCGGCCCCTACCAAGGGCTGGTCGCGGCACGGTTGGCGATGGGGGAGGACCCGGGCGTGGACCTGTCCCCCTTCCGCCCCGACCGGCCGATGACCCCCACCGCCGAGGAGATCGCCGGGGTACGGCAGAACACGGCCCCGACCGGGGGACGCGGCGAAGCGGTGAGGAGGCTGCCCCGGCAACGGTGAGTAGCCGTACTCAGGCACGGGAGCGGGGTGAGCGGCAGCATGGACGCCATGAGCACCTACGCCCCTCAGCCCCGTTCCAGCCCGCAGTTCTACCTCCAGTCCGCCCTGTCCTTCGGAGTTTCGGCGGTCGGGGTGGGCGCGGGAGTCATCTACCTCCCCGTCGACCTGTGGATCCGGGCCTTCCTCGGCCTGGGCCTGCTCTACGTCATCACCTCCACGTTCACCCTGGCCAAGTGCGTGCGCGACCGTCAGGAGGATGTTCTGGCCACCGAGATGGCGCAGAACTACCAGCAGATCCCCATCTGGCACGGCAGCGAGCAGGCCGTACCGCGGCCCTGAACCGGACGGCCCTCCTCGCCGCCCCACGAACCCGGGCCGCGTCGGTGTCAGGCGTTGGGTGGAAGAGCGGTCCCCACACCCCGCTGACGCGGCCTGAGCAGGTCGTGGCGCTCGCGGGGCAGGGTGGGCTCACCCGCGCCCTGCACGGTGAACCCGGCGTCGGCGATCATCTCCAGATCGGCCCCGCCCGCCTGTCCCTCGCTGGTGAGGTAGTCCCCCAGGAACACCGAGTTGGCGATGTGCAGCGCCAGCGGCTGTAGGGAGCGCAGATGGATCTCGCGGCCGCCCGCCAGACGGACCTCCACGTCGGGGAACACGAACCGGGTCGCGGCCAGGATGCGCAGGCACCGCTGCGGGGTCAGCTCCCAGGTGCCCTCCAGCGGGGTGCCCTCGAAGGGCATGAGGAAGTTGACCGGCACCGAGTCCGGCGCCAGCTCGTGCAGCGCGAACAGGGCGTCGACCAGGTCGTCGTCGCTCTCACCCAACCCCGCGATCAGCCCCGAGCAGGGGGAGAGACCTGTGTGCTTGGCCCTGGCCACGGTCTCCACCCTGTCGGAGAACTCGTGGGTGGTGCAGATGTCGGCGTAGCGCTCCTTCGAGGTGTTGAGGTTGTGGTTGTAGGCGTCGGTCCCGGACTCGCGCAGCCTGTCGGCCTGGCCCTCGGCGAGCAGGCCCAGGCAGGCCACACCTCCACTCCCGGGTGCTCGGTCTTGATGCCCTCGATGGTGGGGGCGAGGCGTTCCACGTCGCGGTCGGTGGGACCGCGCCCGCTGGCCACCAGGCAGACCCGGGTGGCGCCCGCCCTCACCCCGTGGGAGACGGCCTGGCGGGTCTGGTCGGGCTTGAGCCAGGTGTACCTGACGATCTCGGCCTCGGAGCCCAGGCGCTGGGAGCAGTAGAAACAGTCCTCCGGGCACATGCCGCTCTTGAGGTTCACGAGGTAGTTGAGCTTGACGCGACGCTCGAAGTAGCGCAGCCGGACCCGGAAAGCGGCGGCGACCAGGTCCATCAAGTCGTCGTCAGAGCCGCACAGAACCTCGAGGAGCTCGTCGCGGGCGGGTTTCTCACGGCGCAGGGCCTTCTCGGCCAGGGGGAGGAATGTGGTCACGGAGACGATGCTGGGCCCCCGAACGGATACGGCACAGCCATGGAAGAAGCCAAAAACGCGGGGGAAGTCTTGTACGGAGCGGTTGTTGCGTTTCGCTGGCGTTTCAGTACCGAACGTGACGGTCTGACTCCGTGCCGGTGAGCGGCGCGGGCGGCCCCGGCGGGGCCGCCACCTCACGCTGACGCGTTGGCGTCCAAGCGGGCGAGGTTCTCACGCAGCCGGGCGACGCCGGTGAACCGGTGCCCGTGCATGCCCACCGCCCTGGCCCCCTCGACGTTCGCCTGACGGTCGTCAACGAAGAGGATGTGCTCCGGTTTGGCCCGCAGGGCTTCCTGACACCACAGGTAGGCCTCCGGTTCGGGCTTGACGCGGCCGATCCGGCAGGAGAAGGCGCGTACCCGGAAGTTGCGCAGCCATGAATGGTGCGCCTCGTAGTGAACGGCCAGCTCCTCGGGGAGGTTGGACAGCAGCGCGGTCCGCAGTCCGGACGCCGTGAGCTCCTCGACCAGGGCGACCATGGTGTCGTCGACCGCGCTCCAACTGGCGATGTCGGCCTCGACGAGCTCGGCGATCCGCTGATCTCCGAAACGAACGCCCAAGGCCTCGCCCACGCGATGCCAGTACTCGGAGGCGGTGGTGTCCGCACGGTCGTAGGAGGGGCGCTGTGCCCAGTACGCCTCCCAAAAGGCCGGGGCGGGTGCGTCGGCGACCCGGACCAGCCGGTCCTTGCCCTCCTCTGACTGATGGCACGCCAGGACGCCGAACAGGTCGAATAGCACGATCAAGAGGTCCCACCTTCCTTCGCTGCCCCATGGGCGACACCGACCAGATCGTACGCGCTCGAACCGCTCGCCCACCGGATCCGTGGCGGTCGGTCACCTCGCGGTTTCGGCGGCTGAGGATCTGTCCGGTCCCGAGGGCGTGCCGGGGAGTTCGCTCACCTCCTTGCTCGACCCGTGAGAACAGAGAGCAACGTTTCCAATACAGACCGTGTGCCAAAAACTGGACATCTTTTGGCCTGTGGGCGTTTTGTCCGTGACCCTCGTGCATCGGCGTGTCCACCCTGGGGCGACAACTGTTGTGTCACGGGGAAGGAAACGGATGTGAGCGGAGCCAGCCAGCCCGGGGACGAGAAGATCCCCGAGGGTGAAAGCAACATCGTTCACGTGACGATGATCGCCGCCGCGGCGGCGATGGGCGGTTTCCTGTTCGGCTACGACAGCTCCGTCATCAACGGCGCGGTACCGGCCATCCAGGAGCGCTTCGGCGTGGGACCGGCCACGCTCGGCTTCACGGTCGCCTCCGCACTCCTTGGCTGTGTGGTAGGCGCCGCGTCAGCGGGTGCCCTGGCCGACCGGGTCGGCCGTATCCGCACCATGCAGATCGCCGGTGTGCTGTTCGCGATCAGCGCCATCGGTTCGGCCCTGCCCTTCGGGGTGTGGGACCTGACAGCCTGGCGGATCCTGGGCGGTGTCGCCATCGGCCTGGCCTCGGTCATCGCCCCGACCTACATCGCCGAGGTGTCGCCAGCTCCCTACCGCGGCCGGTTGGCGTCGTTGCAGCAGTTGGCGATCGTGCTGGGTATCGCCTCCTCACAGCTGGTCAACTTCGGTATCGCCCAGATGGCCGACGGCAGCGCGAGCAACATGCTGGGACCGGTCCAGGGCTGGCAGTGGATGCTGGGCATCGAGGTCCTGCCCGCGATGGTCTATGTGGGCCTGAGCCTGCTCATCCCCGAGTCGCCCCGCTACCTGGTCCGTGTGGGGCAGGTGGTCCGGGCCCGCCGCATCCTCGCCGAAGTGGAGGGCGGAGGCCCCGAATGGATGGACCACCGCATCGGCGAGATCCGCGAAGCTCTGGGCTCGGAGGTCAAACCGAAGCTGAGCGACCTGACCGGCCGCTACGGTCTGCTGCCGATCGTGTGGATCGGTATGGCCATCTCAGCCTTCCAGCAACTGGTGGGCATCAACGTCATCTTCTACTACTCCAATTCGCTGTGGCAGTCGGTGGGCGTGGCCGAGGCCAACTCGCTGCTGCTGAGCCTGTTCACCTCCATCGTGAACATCGTGGGTACGTTCGTGGCGATCCTGCTGGTGGACCGGGTCGGCCGCAAGCCGCTGCTGCTGGTGGGCTCGGCGGGTATGACGGTGTCGCTGGCACTGGCCGCCTACGCCTTCAACCACGCGTTCGTGGAGGGCGAGGAGGTGACGCTGCCGTTCGTGTGGGGCGCGGTGGCGCTGACCGCGGCCAGCCTGTTCGTGCTCTTCTTCGCGCTGTCGTGGGGTGTGGTCGTGTGGGTGCTGCTGGGGGAGATGTTCCCGCTGCGCATCCGTGCTGCCGCGATGGCTGTGGCCACCGCGACCCAGTGGCTCACCAACTGGCTGATCACCGTGAGCTTCCCGAGCCTGCGTGACTGGAGCCTGAGCGGTACGTACATGCTGTACGCGTTCTTCGCGCTGTTGTCGTTCTTCTTCGTGTGGCGGTTCGTCAGCGAGACCAAGGGCAAGACCCTGGAGGAGATGCGGGGCTGAGGGTTCAGCGCTCCAGGTCGATTTTCCCCTGGAGGAACTCCTCACGGCCGATCTCGCCCCGCGCGTATCTGAGACGCAGTTCCTCCTCCGCCGCGTCCACGGCCTGCGGTCCGGGCGCGGTGGAGGAGGAACGCTGGCCTGGACGGGTGCGGCCATCGCGATCCGGACCCGCCATGGACGCGATCGTGACGACCACGAAGACGCCCAGCGCCACCATGATGAGGATCACGACCGTGGCCATCACGTAGGTCATCTCCACTCCTCACAAGGAAATCGCTCTTCCACCTTCTTCTTATGTACCCCGATCGGGGCTCCTTCTCCAGAGGCACTTCGCACCTGTGGACAACCGCCCTCGCTCGGACCGCCGTAACCTGGAGTTTCGCGATCCGGACGAAAGGGGCGGGATGCGCGTCCTCCTCGTGGACAACCACGACTCATACACGTACAACCTCTTCCAGCTCCTGGCACGCGTCCTGGGCCGCACGCCCACGGTGCTCACCAACGACGACCCCCGCTGGGACGCCCTCGACCCGGCGACCGTGGACGCCGTGGTCGTCTCACCCGGACCGGGCCGCCCCCAGCACCCGCGCGACCTGGGTCGCGTCCACGAACTCCTGGACCACACCCTCCTGCCGGTGTTGGGCGTGTGCCTGGGCCACCAGGCCATCGCCCACCTGGCAGGGGCGGACGTGGTCTCGGCCCCCCAGCCCCGCCACGGACACCTGACCCGGATCCGGCACACCGGAACGGGCCTGTTCACAGGCCTGGCGCAGGACTTCACCGCCGTGCGCTACCACTCCCTGGCCGTCCCCGCGCCCCCGCACGGGCCGCTGGCCGTGACCGCCTGGTCCGAGGACGAGGTGGTCATGGGGCTGGAGCACCGCGACCTGCCCCGCTGGGGGGTGCAGTTCCACCCCGAGTCGGTGGCCAGCGAGTTCGGCGCGGAACTGGTCGCCAACTTCCTGGAGCTGGCCCGCGCGCACACCTTCGGGGACGGGAGCCGGCCCTCTGCGCCGGTGGACCCATCGACCGAGGCCCTCGAGACGGGGAGAACCACGCACAACGGGTGGGCAGGCGACTCACCAAGGCGAGGAACGTCCGTCCCGCACGCACACGCAAACGCCCCGACCCTCCCGGCGAAAGCGCACCGACCTCCCCGAGAGCGCCCCGGGCACACGTCCGGTCACACCTTCCCCCGCACACGTGAACTCCCCCTGGCCGTGGACACCGAAGCCGCCTTCGCCCGCCTGTACGGCAACTCCGAGTACGCGTTCTGGCTGGACAGCTCCCGCCCCGAAGGGCCCGCACGCTTCTCCTTCCTGGGCTCCGCCACCGGCGAGGTCCTCACCTACCGCGTCGGCGGACCCGTCCACGTCCGCGCCGCGGACGGCACCGAACACACCGAGCCCGGCACGGTGTTCGACGCGTTGGACCGCCGCACCCCGCGCCCCACGCCCAGCGAACTACCCTTCGAATTCACCGGCGGATACGTGGGCTACCTCGGCTACGAACTCAAGGCCGACTGCGGCGCCGCCAACGCGCACACCTCACCCCACCCCGACGCCGTGTGGCTGCGCTGCGACCGGTTCGTGGCCGTCGACCACCACCAGAACCGCACCTACGTGGTGTGCGCCGACGACCGCCCCGACGGCGGCGCCTGGCTGGAGGAGGCCCTGGCCGCCCTCACCGACCCGCCGTCCCTGGGCCCGCCCACCCCTTCCGCACCGACCACCGAGCTGGCCCCTCTGCTGGAGCGCCCGCGCGAGGACTACGTCGGCGACGTCAAGGAGTGCCTGGCCCAGCTCACCGCCGGGGAGAGCTACGAGATCTGCCTGACCAACCGGATGCGCCTGCCCCACACGGGCGGCGATCTGGACGCCTACCGCCGTATGCGTGCCGCCAGCCCCGCGCCCTACGCCGCTCTGCTGCGCTTGGGTGCGATGAGCGTGCTCAGCGCCTCGCCCGAACGGTTCCTGCGCGTGGACGGCGGCCACACCGCCGAAAGCCGCCCCATCAAGGGCACCGCGCCCCGCCACCCCGACCCGGCCGTCGACGCACGCGTCGCCGAGGAGCTGCGCACCGGCGCCAAGACACGCGCCGAGAACCTCATGATCGTCGACCTGTTGCGCAACGACCTGGGCCGGGTGTGCGAGGTCGGCAGCGTCGAGGTGCCCGCGTTCATGTACACCGAGTCCTACGCCACCGTGCACCAACTCGTCTCCACCGTGCGCGGCAGGCTGCGCCCGCAGGTGTCGGCGGTGGACGCGGTGCGCGCCTGCTTTCCCGGCGGGTCGATGACCGGAGCGCCCAAGGAACGCACCATGGAGATCCTGGACCGGCTGGAGCCTTCCGCGCGCGGGGTCTACTCCGGCGCGCTGGGCTACGTGTCCTCCTCCGGCACGGCCGACCTGAGCATCGTCATCCGCACCGCCGTACTGGCCGGGGACGAGCTGACCATCGGCGCGGGCGGCGCGATCGTGCTGGACTCCGACCCGGAGGAGGAGTACGAGGAGATGCTCCTCAAGGCCGCCGTGCCCGCCCACGGCCGCTGACCGCCCAAGAGGACGGGAAAACCGCTTGCCGTGGCCGGGCCCCGGCCAACACGCTGAGGCCCATGAACCTCCCCCGACACCAGATCCGCGCGCGCCGCACCGACACCACGGTCACCGTCTACCAGGCCTACGCCCCCTCCCTCGGGCTGCCCGCCGCCCGCGAGGGCCGCTTCCCCTCCGCCTGGAAGCGCGATCGCATGACCTGGATCAAGCCGTCGTTCCTGTGGATGATGTACCGCTGCGGATGGGCACGCAAGAAGGACCAGGAGACCGTGCTGGCGGTGGAGATCACCCATGAGGGGTTCGAGTGGGCGCTGCGCAACGCATGCCTGTCGCACTACACGCCCGCCGTGCACCCCGACCGGGACACCTGGCGTAGGCGGTTGCGTCAGGCACCGGCCCGCGTGCAGTGGGACCCCGAACGCGACCTGCACCTGAGGCCGCTGGAACGCCGCTCCCTACAGCTGGGGCTGACGGGTGAGGCCGTGCGTCGCTACACCGACGAGTGGATCGTCTCCATCAGCGATGTCACCCCGCTCGCGCACCGGGTGCGCACGCTGGTCCAGGAGGGGGACACCGCGGCCGCGACCCGGATGCTGCCCGAGGAGTCCCCCTTCCCGATCGCGCCACACGAGCTGGACCACCTGCGCCCCGTCCCGGCCGCGTGCGAGGAGAACACGCACACGGCCTGAACGGAGTGGCTACTCCTGTTCAGGGAGCCGGTAGACCGAGACGTGGCTGGAGCTGGAGGAGTCGAACGGGCGGCCCCGCCAGTCGGCGTGACGCGACTCCAGTTCCAGACCCGCCAAACGGGCCATCAGGTCCAACTCGGCGGGCCAGCAGTAGCGCAGCGCCACCGGGAGCATGCTCCTCATCCCCTCATCGGGCGTGAACGTCAGGATCTGCTTCGCGTAGCGCTGGGCGACCGGGTCGTTCTTGTACGTGCTCAGGGTGACGGAGTCCTCGGTGAGATGGGAGACCTCCACCCAGGAGTCGCTCTCCAACTCCTTGCGCCCTGGAACGAAGCACTCCAGCACGAACCGGCCGCCGGGTCCCAGGACTCGCGCGACGTTGCCGAAGCAGTCCGTCTGCCGTTCCTGGTCCGGCAGGTTGAAGAGCGTGTTGAAGACCAGGAATACCAGGTCGTAGGGGCCCTCGACGGGGACTTCGGCCATGTCGCCCACCACCACCGGGACGTCCGCGCCGCCCGGGAGGGCGCGCATCCGCTCGACCATGGCGGCCGATCCCTCGACACCTTCCACGTCCACGCCCCGTGCGGCCAGGGGCAGGATGATCCGCCCCGTACCGCTGGCCAGTTCCAGTGCCCGCCCTCCTGCGGCGAGGGGCTGGAGGAAGTCCACTGCCGGGGCCGGGTCCGGGTTGGCCCTGTCGTCGTAGTGCTCTGACCAGTGCTCCCCGAAGAAGGCGGGGTCATCGAAGCTCGGCATGTCCTCAGGGGACCATCTTCGTGTGTTCGGCGCCACAGGTTTTCCCGCCCGGCCACAGCGGCTTCGAACTCCCCGAGGACCGCGCCGGCGCGGTCACGGTGCGAAGGCGTGGCGGACGGCGGTGGCGAGGCTGGCGCGGCGGCGCTCGTGGTCGCTTTCGGAGTCGGCCGCCGTCGCGGTGTAGGCAAAGCTGACCGGCGACCAGGTCATGGCCAGGGAGGTCACCATGGAGTGGACGTCGGCCGGCGCCAGGACGGGGGAGACGTGTCCGGCCTCTTGAGCCCGCACGATGGTCTTCGTCGAAGCCGGCCCGGTGGAGCTCGAAGGCCGGTTCACCCGCCGAGGTTCCCAGCGCTTCGCAGGTCGTCGACCTCGGCGGATGCGCTGGCGCGTGCGGCCTGGATGAACCGGAGAAGGATGCTCAGTTCCCGAGCGTCGAACCCCGCCAGGTCCTCCCTGGTCCGCCTGGTCAGCCCGGCGTAGTAGGACTCGGT
Organism: Nocardiopsis sp. TRM 82005; assembly: GCF_056312425.1. NCBI lineage: Bacteria > Bacillati > Actinomycetota > Actinomycetes > Streptosporangiales > Nocardiopsidaceae > Nocardiopsis > Nocardiopsis sp. TRM 82005. The sequence goes on along the minus strand of NZ_JBWDTQ010000017.1, from coordinate 203,898 downwards.
CCGCTCCAGGCCCCCGGAGGCCGCCTCGACGAGCGTCCGTCGGCGGTCGCCGGGGTCAGGGAAGCGGCGGACGCACCCCGCCGCCTCCAGGCGGTCGGTCATTCGCGAGGACGACCCCGGGGTCAGGCCTGTGCGCTGAGCGAGGATGCTTCCGGTGGTCGGCCCCTCCTGGTTCAGGGCGCGGGGGCCTGGAAGTCGGTGACCGCCACCCCCATGTGCTCGGCGACCTGGCTGTTGCCGCGCCACTCCGCAGCTCAGGGGAGAGCGCTGAGGAGTCGGTGCGCGGCACCGGACCGCGGGCGGCCGACGGCTGAGGACCGAGGTGTTCACGGTGGCGGCCGGGAAGGGGCGGGCCGCCACCGCTGGAGGCACCGGGAAGATCCGGTGCCTTCCTACCGGCATCGCGCGGCCTTACCCGAACACGGGCGCGCCCTCGCGGACCAGGCGCCAGTTGACCACGTGGAAGTCGGCCGGATCGATGGTGCCGGTGGCCGTGGCGTAATCGATCAGCGCCTGCCTGACCTCCAGTTGCTCGTTGTAGACCACCGGGGCGCCGGTGATGTGCGGGAACCCGCCCCCGCCCGACTGGCGGTAGTTGTTGACCGCCAACACGAACCGCTGGCCGTCGAGGACCTGCGCCCCCTCCACGGTCAGCGAGGCGATCCGCTCACCCACGGGCCGGGACACGTCGATGTCGTACTCCAGTCCGGCGATCTGGTCGAAGTTGTAGTCGGGAACGCCGTCGGCGTTGGTCAGATCGCCCGGGACGACCGTGCCGGAGGCGGGCACCCGGTGAAAGTAGCGCGCGGAGTACTCCAGGTACTCTCGCAACTGGGCGCCGGTGACCACGCTGGCCAGCAGGGTGTTGTCGTACACGTACAGACCGGCGATGTCGCGGATCGACACGTCCCCGGCGGGGAAGACCGCCGAGCGGCTGAAGGGCGCCGCGATCGACAGCACGGGCAGGTCCGCCTCGGCGGTGTCCTGGATCGCCTCGCGGACCGTCTGGATCTGTACGTGCTGGATGTAGTCCACGATCGCGGTGTCGCGCCAGCAGGCTTCGGCCGCGCTCAGCTCCTCCACCGAGGTCGCCACCACCTGGTTGACGTACTCCACCGCGGTGGCGTGCTGGTCGGCCACCAGTTCCACGATCTCGGGGTCCTCCTCCACAGTGTTGCTGTTCAGCGTGACCGCGCTCTTGGAGGTGACCCGCCAGCGGCCCTTCTCCCGGCGCAGCGCCAGGTCCATCACCGACAGCCGCCGCCCCCAGTACGAGGGCATGGTCATCAGGACCTGCTCGCCGGTGGCCTTGTTGGTGACGAAGCGCTCGGAGACGTCCTGGTGGGAGTGGCCGAACAGGATGGCGTCGATGCCGGGCACCTCCTCGGCGACCATCGCCGAGGCGTTCTCGACGGGGATGTCGTCTCCGTAGGAGGAGGTGCCGCTGTCACCGGAGTGGGCGCTGACGATCACCAGGTCCGCGCCCTCGCTGCGCATGACGGGTACCCAGTGGCGGGCACTGGCCACCAGGTCCTCGAACTCCAGCCGCCCCTCGACGTGGTGGCGGTCCCAGATGACGGACCCGGGGTTGGTCAGCCCCAGTACGCCGACCACCAGGGGCTGGGTGCCGGGCTTGTCGAGGCAGTCCACCTTCATGCGCTTGAGCACGTAGGGGCGGTAGGCGGGCTTGTCCGTGCCGTGGTGGACGGCGTTGGCGGCCAGCGCCGGGGCCTGCATCTGGTCGATCCAGGTGTCCAGGTGTTCCAGGCCGTAGTTGAACTCGTGGTTTCCCAGAGCCACGGCGTCGTATCCGACGGCGTTCATCGCGCGCGCCATCGGGTGGGTCCGACCGGTCTCGGTGATCGGTTCGACGACGTTGTAGTAGGTGGCCAGCGGGGCGCCCTGGAGGGTGTCTCCGGAGTCGAAGAGCAGGGTGTTGTTGCGTCCGCGCTCGGCACGGACCTCCTTGACCAGGCTGGCGGCCTTGGCGATGCCGATGTGGTTGCCCTCGGAGTCCTCGAACTCCGCGTTCTTGAAGTAGTCCCAGTTCAGGCAGTGGCCGTGGAGGTCGGAGGTGCCCATGACGGTGATGAGGGCGTCACGGGCCGAGGACGCGGTCGCCGTACCGGGCCAGCCCGCCAGGGCGAGGGCGCCCGCGGCGCTCAGTCCGCCGATGACGCCGCGTCGGGAGATGCCGGGGTCCTCTGCCATGTGTGTCTCCTGGGGGTAGCGGGGGTGGACGAAACTCCCACAGGCTAGTGAGGCGCCGTGGAGGAGCGGAACCGGCGGCGTGTTAACAATCCGTGCACTTTGACCAGCTTGTACCGGACAACCGTGCGAGGGAGCAGGCATGGGTGTGAGCGAGGACGGGGCCGGTGAGGCGGTCCAGCGGGTGACCGATGGGGAGTTACGGCTCCTGGAGTCTCCTGTGCGGGCCTCACGCGGGCTCGCCGGGGAGCTGTTGGACGCCGAGTTCACCGAAGTCGGAAAATCGGGCAGGCGCTGGGACCGGGAGTCGATGCTGGTCGAGCTGGCCACCATGGACGGCCTCTCCGAGCCCGGCAGCCCGGGGGAGAGCGCACCGAGACGTGACCGGGTACGGGTCAGCGACATGGTGGGCAGGCTGCTCGCCCCGGACCTGGTGCACCTGACCTATGCCACCGAGGCCGGCGGTGTCCGCGCCCTGCGCAGCTCGCTGTGGCGCCGGGGCTCGGACGCCCCGCCCCGATCTGCCGGACCGGGGTCGGCGCCCCCCTTCCCGACCGCCGACTGACTCAGGAGCCGCAGATGCGTCGACAGTGGACGGCCCTCACCGGCACAACCGTGCTCATCCTGGCCACGGCCTGCGGCGGCACCCAGGAGAGCACCGAGGACGGGAGGGGTTACGACAGGTGACCGCCGGTGCGATCCCCATCGTGGACGTGGCCCCACTCCATCTGGGGGTCGAGCAGGGGTTCTTCACCGACCGCGGCGTCGACCTGGAGATCCAGCCCGGATCCGGCGGGGCCGCCGCCATCCCCGGCGTGGTCAGCGGCAACTTCGAGTTCGCCTTCGGCAACGTCGTCTCCGTCCTGGTCGCCCGCGACCAGGACCTGCCCCTGAAGATCTTCACCAACGGGGTGGCAACCAACGGCGAGCAGGGCGCCGACTTCAGCGCGGTGTTCGTCCTGGACGACAGCCCCCTCCAGACCCCCGCCGACCTGGAGGGCATGACGGTCGCCGCCAACAACCTCCTCAACATCGGGGACACCACCGTCCGCCAGTCCGTCCGGGATGACGGCGGTGACCCTTCCAGCATCGAGTTCGTCGAGATGGCCCTGCCCGACATGGCACCCGCCCTGGAGGACGAACACGTGGACGCAGTCTGACTGGTCGAGCCCTTCACCACCATGGCTATCGAGGCCGGGCACCGCGAGATCGCCTCCAACTTCGTCGACACCCACCCCGGACTCACCGTGGCGGCCTACTTCACCTCCGAGGAGATGCTCGCCCGGGACCCCGAACTGATCGCCGACATCGAGGCCGCCCTGCGCGAGTCCCTGGCCTACGCCCAGGCCAACCCCGACGAGGTCCGCAGGATCGTCCCCACCTACACCGAGATCGACGAGGCCCTGCTGGACCAGGTCCGCCTGCCCCGCTGGCCCGGGGAGGTCGACGAGGAGTCCGTCGGAGTCCTGGCCGACCTCATGCTCCAAGACGGGCTCATCGACACCGAGGCAGACCTGACCGCGCTGTACCAGTGAGAGCCGCACCGCTCAGGGACATACCGTGCGCACCGCCAGCACCACCGGAAGGGAAGACGTGCCCGACCAGACCGGCCCCACGGTCCGCGAACGGACCCTGGACCTCATGCGCGAACTGGGGTTGACCACGCTCTTCGCCAACCCCGGCTCCACCGAGGTGCCCTTTCTCGCGGACCTGCCCGAGGACATCGACTTCGTCCTGGCGCTGCACGAGGGGGCGGCCGTGGGCATGGCCACCGGCTGGGCACTGGCACGCGAGCGCCCGGCACTGGTGCAGCTGCACACCACCGCCGGGCTCGGCAACGCCGACGGCGCGCGTACTCCTGCCCGTACCCGCAGAACAGATCCCGTACGGGGGCGCACTCACACAGCGCGGTGAGGACGAACCCGGCCCCGTGGCGGTGCTCGCCGTAGCGGTCGGGCATTCGGGGCCGGTCGTAGGGGGACGATCCGCGCGCGCTCGGGGGATGGGGCCCGCTCATGCCTCCGGATACTGGAGCGCCGTGAAGCCCTGGGGCCCTCCGGCCGTTCAGGGCGCCGGCTCCGGCCGTTCCGACGGCACCGGCTCGGCGACTCCGGCGGTGTGGCCGAGTTCGTCCCTGAGCGCGCGGACCTGCTCGGTGAGCTCGCGCAACTGCTGCTGCGTGTCCTCCTCCGCGGCCTGCTCACGCGTATCGGAGTCGTCCTGGACGCGCTGGACGAACCAGGTGGACAGCGTGCCGGTGATGACACCGAGCAGGCCGATACCCATGACGAAGAGGAAGGCGGCGATCAGACGGCCGGTCGCGGTGACCGGGTACAGGTCCCCGTAGCCGACGGTGGACACCGTCACCAGTGACCACCAGAACGCGTCGGCCAGTGTGGTGATGTTGGCGTCGGGAACGCCCTGTTCCGCCTTCAGCACGCTCAGTGATGCCATGGCGAGCATGATGACGGTGATACCGGCGGTGTACAGGAGCACGTGCCCGCGCAGGGACGACGACATGTGCCGGTGCAGAAGCGACACCACGGTCAGGAGCCGGACCAGCTGTAGGGGGCGCAGCATCGGCAGCACCACGATCAACAGGTCCAGCAGGTTCTCGCGGACGAACGTCCACCGGTCCGGTGCCAGGTACAGGCGTGTGACGTAGTCGGCGGCGAAGACCACCCACACGGCCACGATGAGTACCTCGCAGAACCACCGCCAGCTCTGTGACAGGTCCGGGTCGAGGATCGGCCAGGCGTAGGCGCCCACGAAGACCAGAGCCGCGGCGACCAGAGGCAGTTCGGTTACGGACCGCCAACGTTGCAGGCGATGGGAGCCTTGGTTGGGGGATGCGCTGTCTTTTTCCACGTTCTGATTCGACCAAAAGCTTCCGCGCAGACCAAATCGGGGATGGACGAAACGGCCGGGGCCGTCCACAGGCACGGTGCACAAATGGTGGCCGATGAGCGGTCCGCGATACGGTTACGGTCATGGACAACGCACCGACACGACCGTCCACGTCGGTTGAGGACTACGTGAAGGTCATCTACGACCTCCAGGAACGCGGCACCGGACCGGTGACCATCTCCGGTATGGCCGAGCGCCTGTCAGTGTCCAACTCATCGGTGTCGGGCATGCTCCGCAAACTCAGCGAACTGGGTCTGGTGGAGCACCGGCGCTACGGCGCGGTCACCCTCACCGAGTCCGGCACCAGGGCGGCACTGTCGGTGCTGCGCCGCCACCGGCTGCTGGAGACCTACCTGGTCGCCGAGTTGGGCTACTCCTGGGACGAGGTGCACGACGAGGCCGAGATCCTCGAACACGTGGTCTCGGACAAGTTCGTCGACCGCGTCGCCACCCACCTGGGCGATCCCGTTGTCGACCCGCACGGCGACCCCATCCCCACCCGCGAGGGCCACCTCGTCCAGCGCGAGAGCGTGCTGCTCTCGGACGCCGACAAGGGCGTCAGCGGGGTGATAGTGCGCGTCAACGACATCGACCCCGACCTGCTGCGCTACCTGTCCGACATCGATATCGGCATCGGGATGCGCGTGGAGGTGGTCGAGCGCCAGCCCTTCGCCGGGTCGATGCAGATCACCGTGTTCCCCGACGACGGCTCCCCGGAGCGCTCGCAGTCCCTGGGCCTGGTGGCGGCCGAGGCCCTGTGGATCAGCCCGGACCGTTTCTGAACGGTGCCGGGAGTGGGTCCTGGAGCCGCGCGTGTCCCGACCGGTAGGAACCTTCGGGAGAACACCGCCTCCGCACGGAGGCCGGCCCGGTCCGGGGCCTGACACGGGGGGCGCCGCCTCCGGGCCCCGAACCGGAATACCACGGCCAGGGATGCCTCACCCCTGGGTGCGCACGCCCGCGACACCATCGTCGACGACGAACCGCGCCCGGTCGCTGACGGGGGCGCCCGGCTCCCTCACGTAGTCCACGGTCCGGTAGTCGGCCGTCCACTCGGTGGGCGTGAGGACGTTGCGCACATAGCCCCGCCTGCGGTTGACGAACCTGATGTGCGGGTTCTCCTGAAGCTGCACCGCGTCACCCGGGTACTGATCCGCACCGTCGCCACCGCTGGTGAAGGACGTGCCCACCAGCTCGGTGGCCACCGTCTCCGACGCCGGGTCGTCGAAGTCGGCCTTGATGTCACTCACGTAGTTGGCGTGCACGTCACCGGTGATCACCACACCGTTGCGCACCCGCGCCAGCTGGTCACGGACCTCGTTGCGCTCGACGAGGTAGTTGTCCCAGGCATCGTCGCTGAAGTTGGTCGCCTCACCGTCAGCGAAGTCGCGCTGGGAGAAGAACACCTGCTGGGCCAGCACGTTCCAGCGGGAGCGTGAGGAGGACAGCCCCTCCGACAGCCACTGCTTCTGACTGGCACCGAGCAGGGTGCGGGAGGGGTCCTCGCGCTCCTCGGGTGCCTGCCGGTCACGGTACTGGCGGGTGTCGAGCAGGTGCATGTCCATCAGGTCGCCGAAGGTCAGCCTGCGGTAGAGCTGCATGTCCGGGCCGTTGGGCAGCTGGGCGCGGCGCAGCGGCATGTGCTCGTAGTAGGCCTTCAGTGCCTGGGCGCGCCGGTGGAGGAACTCCTCGCTGGGAATGTCCTCACCGTCGGACTCGTCGTCGGCCCAGTTGTTCTCCAGTTCGTGGTCGTCGAAGACCACCGCCCACGGGAACGCGGCGTGCGCGGCCTGTAGGTTGGTGTCGCTCTTGTACTGGGCGTGCCGGATCCGGTACTCGGTCAGGGAGCGCACCTCCCTCTGGGGCACGTGTCCCCGACCGATGCTTCCCTGACCGCCTGATTCGTAGATGTAGTCGCCCAGGAACGCGACCAGGTCCAGGTCCTCATCGGCCAGATGCGCCTGGGCGGTGTAATGGCCGCTGGGGTAGCTCTGGCAGCTGGCGAAGGCGAAGGCGAACCGGTCCAGCCGCATTCCGGGAGGCACAGTGGTCTTGGTACGGCCGACCGGGCTGATCTCGTTTCCCACGCGGAACCGGTAGAAGTACTCGGCCCTGGGGCGCAGCCCCTCAACCTCCACGTGCACCGAGTGAGCGGCCTCGGGGCCCGTCTCCACGGTCCCCGAGGTGGTGATACGGCCGAAGCCCTCCTCCTCCGACACCTGCCACTCGACCTCCACCCGCTGGTCGGGCATGCCACCGAGACCGTCCTCGGCCAGGGGGTCGGGGGCCAGGCGGGTCCAGAGCACGACACTGCTGTGGAAGGGGTCCCCGGAGGCGACGCCCAGGGTGAAGGGCTCGACGATGCGGCCCGGTCGAGCGGTGGTGTCCGCGTGGGCCCGCGGGCTCCAGGCGGTGCCCAGTGCGACGGCGCCCAGAGTGGCCGCGCCGCTGACCAGGACCTGGCGCCGGGTGGTGCTCGCGGCTGAGTCGGTGGGGATGGGAACGGGGGCGGGGGTGTGGGGGGTTCCCGGCATTCACGGTCTCCTGAAAGGTGGGGAGGCGCCCGGACCCGTTGCGGGCCGGGCGGGGACCGTGCTCTATCCGGCCACGGAAGGCGGAACGTCCCAACCACCGCGTGGTGAACGTTGGCCCCATATGGGTGACTAGCAGGTAACCGGCTGTTGCGGCGCAGGTCAGGCTCGCAACACGCCGGAGGTGTGGGAAACCTGTTGATCGCGCTCCGTCGCAGGACCATGGCCGAACGGTCGGCCGGCAGGTGCCCGGCAAGGAGCAGCGGCGCGCTGCGCCCCCTTGGAACGGCCCGGGCCCCACGTGCGGGGCTGACCGTGTCCCCGGCCGAGGAGCACCGCGACCTCATGCGCACGTTCATGGCCAGGCGGGCCGCGCCACTACTGCGGACCTTCGAACAGCTCTCCCCGAGCCAGCGGGAGGGATTCGCGGCCGGCCTCCAGGCCTGGGCCCGTGAGCTGCACGGCTCCTGACCCGCCATACCGGCCCTGACCGGCGCGGCACACCTGACCGGCGAAGCACTGATGGCACCGTGGCCCCTGGGCGCGTGGCCGGTCCCGGGTCGCCTGGGCGAACACGCCTTCAGCCGCGCCCGAACACCCACCCGAGACCAGAACCTCCCAGACACAAGGGGGCCACCGTGACAGCCGGCAGAGGGGGAGAAGGGCACAGCACGCGGTTCGGCCGGTCGCTGGCGGCCACGGCCGTGATGGGGATCGGCCTGATGGCCGCGGTCGACGAGATCGTCTTCCACCAGATCCTGGCCTGGCACCACTTCTACGACCGCTCCACCCCGACCGTGGGGCTGCTCTCCGACGGGCTGCTGCACGCTGGTGAGCTCATCGCGCTGGTCGCGGGCTTCTTCCTCCTCGCCGACCTGTGCCGCCACCGTGCCCTGCACCGGCGTGCCGCCTGGGCGGGACTGCTGTTGGGCCTGGGCGGTTTCCAGCTCTTCGACGGCATCATCGACCACAAGGTGCTGCGACTGCACCAGATCCGCTACGGCGTCGACCTTTTGCCCTACGACCTGGTGTGGAACGGCGCGGCCGTGCTACTGCTGACCGCCGGAACGGCCACGGCCTGGTGGGCCCGCCGCGCTCCGAACACCGGCAACCGGACCACACCGCGATGATCCCGTCCCACCTCGCCCACGGGGGTGCCGCATCCACCGCCACCGTCTGGGGGACGGCACTGGTCCTGGTCCTGCTCACCGTCGCCCTGGCCGCCTACACCGCCGCGGCACGCAGGGCACGGTGCGCACCGCGCGGCTGGAACGGCCTGCGCACCGCCTCCTTCACCCTGGGGGTGGTGCTGCTGGGCGCCGCCCTCCTGCTCTCCCTGGCGCACACCTCCCACCACGATCCGCGCCTCCACATGCTCCAGCACCTGCTCATCGGCATGTACGCACCCCTGGCACTGGTCATGGCCGCACCGGTCACCCTGGCCCTGCGCGCCCTGCCGACCACGCGGCGCCGTCCAGTGGCCCGCCTGATGCGCAACCGAGCACTGCACGTCCTGAGCCATCCGGTCACCGCCCTGCTGCTCGACACCGGCGGCCTCTACCTGGTTCACCTCACCCCCGTGCACACGGCGACGCAGACCCACCCAACGGTGCACGGCGCGGTCCACCTGCACTACTTCGCCGCCGGCTACCTGTTCGCCTGGTCCATCGCCGGCCCCGACCCCGCGCCGCGCCGCCCCGGCACGGCCACCCGCCTCACGGTCCTGTTCCTGGCCGTGGCGGCGCACTCGCTCCTGGCCAAGCTCCTCTACGCCCACCCCGACACCTGGCCGCCGGGAGCCACGCACACAGCATTGGCGGGTGAGGCCGCCCAGTGGATGTACTACGGCGGTGACCTGGCCGAACTGCTCCTGGCCGTGGCCCTGTTCCTTGCCTGGTACCGCCGCAGGGCCCGGCTTGCCCGCCCCTTGGCGGAACGCAGCTCCCGCTCCTATCCTGAAGACATGTTCCAGCGACATTAAGCTCTCAGCCGGTCCTCGGTCCGAGCACGGGGGCCACCGGACAGCCCCCATTCCGGTGTCCTCTTCCGCTCGACCGAAAGACCCTCATGACCACCCTGCCCCCGCGCGCGCCCCACGCGCGCGTATCCCGCCTGACCCGGCCCCTGTACGCCTACGCGGCACTGGGGGAGCTCATCCTCCTCTACCCGCTGTACACGATTCTGTTCGAGGCGACCGGGCTGTCCGTCACCCAGATCAGCTCACTCTTCGTGATCTGGTCCCTGACCTCCGTCGTCACGTCCGTGCCCGCCGGGGCCTGGGCGGACGTGGTGCCCCGCCGCTGTCTGCTGGCCGCGGCACCGCTCCTGGCCGCCGCCGGATTCTCGCTGTGGCTGCTCTGGCCCGGCTACTGGACCTTCGCGGCGGGCTTCGTCCTGTGGGGCGCGGGCGGGGCCCTGGCCTCCGGAGCCCTTGAGGCGCTCGTCTACACCGAGCTCGGCCACCGGGGCGCCACCGACCGCTACGCCCAGGTCATGGGTGTGGTCCGCGCCCTGGACGTGGCCGCCGTCGGAGCCGCCACCCTGCTGGCGATCCCCGTCATGGCCCACGGGGGCTACGCCGCGATCGGCACGGGCAGCGTCGCCGCCTGCGTGCTGTGCGCCCTGGCCGCGCTGGCCCTGCCCGAGCACCGCGTCACCGTGTCCGCCAGCGGCCGCACCGGTGACGCCGAACCTGAGGAGGTCGCCGACTACCGGTCCGTCCTGCGCGCAGGGCTGCGCGAGGCCCGCTCCAACCGCCGGGCGCGCGGCGCGATCGTGCTGATGGTCGTGGTCGCCTCGTTCTGGATGATGCTGGAGGAGTACCTCCCCCTGCTGGCCGCCGAGGCCGGAGTCCCCGCCGCCAACGTGCCCATCGTGGTGCTGGTGGTGTGGGTGTGCGTCAGCGCCGCAGGCCTGCTCGCCGGACCCGCCTCCCGGCTGTCCGCGCGCACCTTCGCCCTCCTGCTGGGCCTGGCCGCACCCGCCATCGCCGTCGGCGCGCTGCTCGGCACCCCGCCGGGATGGGTGCTGCTCGGCGCGGGCTTCGGTGTGTGCCAGATGGCCGGTGTGGTTGCCGACGCCCGGCTCCAGGACCGCATCACCGGACCCAGCCGGGCCACGGTCACCTCACTGGCCGAGCTGGGCACCGACGCGCTCACCACGGCCTCCTACCTGCTGTACGCGGGGGTGTTCGCGGCGACCGGACACGGCACCGCGTTCGCGCTGTTCGCCACCCCCTACCTGGTGGCGGCCCTGATCCTGGGCTGGACCCGCACCGGGCGGGCCACGGCGGGGACCCGCTGAAGGAGGCCCGGCAACTCCAGAGCGCGGAGGGCGAACCCGACGGCACTTCCGTGCGTCTTCCCCGTCGTCGGGTGTGAACGCTCCGGCGCAGCGGGGCGGGCCCTCGTCCGCCCCGCCGTACCGTGCCCGAGGACGGCGGGTCACGGTGCACTCGGGCCGCAGGCGATGAGGGACCGCCTGCGGCCCGCCCGCCCAGCCGTTGTTCCTCCTCCCGGTGGAAGCACACCCTTGCACGCGTGACTAGCATCGTCTCTTGTGGCACACCAGACGACGAACACCGCGAACAGTGACGGCCCGGGCATCGCCTCCGTGCGCGGGATCAACGTCACCTACACCGACCGGGGAGCCGGCTACCCCGTTCTCTTCATCCACGGCCACCCCTTCGACCGCACCATGTGGGAACCACAGGTCAGGGCACTGGCCGGACGCGGATACCGGGTGGTCGTCCCCGACCTGCGCGGATACGGACGCAGCACCGTCGTGCCCGGCACCACCAACCTGGACGCCTTCGCCCGCGACCTGGCCGCGCTCCTGGACCACCTGGGGCTGGACGTGGTGAGCGCGGTGGGGCTGTCGATGGGCGGCCAGATCGCACTCGAGCTGTACCGGCTCTTTCCCGACCGGATCGACTCCCTGACCCTGGCCGCCACCAACCCCCGCGCCGAGACCGAGCAGGGCAGGGCCGCCCGCGTGGCTCTGGCGGAACGGTTGCGCGCCGAGGGCATGCGGGGCTACGCCGACGAGATGCTCGTGGGCATGATGAGCGCCGACAACGTGCGGCAGATGCCCGCCGTGGCCGACCACGTGCGCGCCATGATGTACGCGGCCCCGCCCGAGGGCGCGGCGGCCGCGCTGCTGGGCCGTGCCAAGCGCCAGGACTACGTACCCCTGCTGCGCCGGGTGTCCGCTCCGACCCTCCTGGTGGGAGGCCAGCACGACAAGTTCACCCCACCCGACTTCACCGAGTCCATGCACGTGCTGGTACCCGACTCGCTCGTGGAGATCATCGAGGGCGCAGGGCACATGCCCAACCTGGAGCGGCCCGAGCGGTTCAACGAGGTACTGCGCCGGTTCCTGGACCGCTGCCGCGCCCGCGTCTAGGGCCGGCGCTCGCTGAGGCCCCGTGTGCGCGGCCCCGGACAAGACCGGGGACCCGCGTGGGCACACGGGGCGAAGGACAACGCCTCAGGCGCGCTCGATGGGCAGCCACAGCTCACCCTCGGCGGCGGTGGGGTCCTCCCCGTACTCCACCCTCAGGATCGAGGGGCCCTCCTTGGTCCGATAGGAGGGGTGGGAGGGGAACCACTGCGCGAACGCGTCCGCCCACATCCACTGCAGGGACTCCGGAAAACTCCCCGAAGGGCCGGAGAAGGGAAAGACCACCCAGGTGCCCGCGAGCACCTGGAGAACCTCCATCCCCTCCGGGGCGGGCGAGGAGGTGGCCGCCGCCTGGTAGTAGTCCAGTTCGCTGCCCTCCTCACTGGGCAGGTCGATGTTCGCGCTCACCGACAGGACACCGCGCGGCTCCTGGTCGGACAGCTCCGCCAGCTTCCGGTGAACACCCTCGCCCAGGCCCCGGACGAACTCGGTGATGGCCGGGTTCTCCCCCTCGTACACCAGCGGCACCCTGGCCCTGGGCCCCACGATACGAAAGGCCTCCTTCTCCACGATCCGGTAACGCATGGTGGTGCTTCCTTCAACGGTCAGGCGAAACGTCATCCGCGGCTGGGAGTTGAGCACCGCGCCGGTCCTGCGGGCCTCACCCGGGCCAACGCCGTGCATGGCACGAAACGCCCGGGCGAAGGCCTCCGCCGACCCGTAACCGTGACGGACCGCGATGTCGAGCAGGCCGTCACCGCCCCGGAGCACCTCGGTGCCCGCGAGCGTGAGCCTGCGCCGCCGCACGTACTCCGACAAGGGCATCCCCGCCAACGCCGAGAACAGGCGGCGCAGGTGGTGCTCGGAGGTGAGCGCGATGCGCGCCATCTCCGCCACGTCCACCGGCGCAGCAGGATCCTCCTCCACCTTCTCCAGCGCCTGGTTGAGGCGGTCCAGCATGGTGCTCTCCCTTCTTCCTCGCACCACCGACGTTAGGAACGCGGCCCCCTACCGCACCCGACACTCGGGGGTCGTCTCCGGTCGGTCCACCACTGTTCACCGGTCCGCTGGGTAGGGGGATCCCCAAGGCCAGGAAATCCTTGGGCAAGGAGCGTGTCCGGGTCGACGTGGCACACCCGGCATGAGCAATATTGGCCCGAGGATGGCCCGCAGACCGACCCCGAGAAGGAGGTGAGCGGGGCGGGGACACACGCCCCGCGGATACATGGACCTGGGTTTTCTGCGACCTCTGTATGAGAGTGGCACTCCAGTGGCCTCGGTACACCTGGACACCAGCCGCGACAAGACCGACGCCAGCAAGGAGATCGAACTGCGCTGGCGCCACCTACGCAAGGAGCTGTCCTCGCTGGACGCGGACAAGGCCACCCTGGACGTACTCGAGGAAGCGGTGAAGGAAAGCTCGTCCCGAGCCTTCGGCAACCACGGCCAGTCCCTGTTCGCCTCCGAGGGACGGCTGCTGGGCGCGTACACCCTCTCAGAGCCGCCCCGGGAGAGCCGCGCCCTGCTGATGCCGGTTCCCGACCCCCTTCCCCTGACCGTGGACCGGGGACGCTACCTTCCCTACGTCCTGGTGGCACTGGACCGGGTCAACGCCAAGGTGTTCGCCTACACGGCCAAACCCTCCACCGAACCGGCCTCGGAACAGGAGTTCTCCGGCGCCGACCTGCGCAACATCGACCCGATGGGCCGCGGCGGGCCCGGCGTCCTCAGCGGCTACAACGGCCGGTTCGACGGCAAGCACTTCCCCCGCGAGACATGGCGGGAGAACGCCAGCAGGATCGCCCAGCACGTACGCGACGCGGTCGCCGAGGTGGACGCCAAGGTCATCTTCGTCGGCGGCGACGAGGAGGCCATCGCCTTCCTGCGCGACAACCTGGGCGAGCGCAAGCTGAGCACACCGATCCGGCTGGTGCCCGGCGGGCGGGGCGGCCCCGACGCGGAGGAGCGCCTGCACGAAGCCGCGGTGGAGGCACTACGCGATTTCGTCATCGACGGCCACGACGACATCCTGGCCGACTTCCAGCAAAAACTCGCCAACGACCAGGCGGTGGACGGCGCCAAGGCCACCCTGCCGATGCTGTCGGAGGCACGGGTGCAGACCCTGCTACTGGGCGCGGAGCGCGACGGTGAGCCCGAGCTGTGGGGTTCGCCCCACGAACCGATCCTGATCGCCGACGACCCGGCGAACCTCGACGATCCGGACGCGGCGTTTCGGGCCCCGGCCAGCGCACTGATGCTGCGCTCGGCGCTGGCCTCCGGCGCGGAGTTCAACGAAATGCTCGACCACGGCCACACCACCTCCGAGACCTGCGCCATCCTGCGCTTTCCCAACACCGAACAACACGGGGCCTGACCGACACGGTGGCCGCCCGCGTCCGCACCGGGGCGCGGGCGGCCACCGGTGTGACCAAGCTCGTTCAGGAACCGGTGGTCATCCCCAGCAGGGCGAACAGGTCGGCCTCCCTGACGAAGTCGATGCGCTGGCCGCGCTCGCGGTAGGCCTCGGCCCGCAGGTGCTTGGCGGTCTTGCCGGCGCCGTCATGACCGCCGACCACGAGCACGTCGGTCTTCTTGGTGACGTTCTTGGCGGGGCGGCCACCCGCCTCGGCCACGCGCCGCCACACCTCGGGCTTGTCCATGGACTCCAGGTCGCCCGAGACGCACACGGTGCGCCCGTACAGCGGCCCGTGGGGGTCGGCGTCGGGGGAGGGCTCGGGCAGCGGAGCCTGGGCGACCCGCTGCCACCGGCTGAAACGGTCCTCCTCCGGAGCGGGAGCGGACACCGCCGAGGCCGCAGGGGGCACGGGCGCCGGGCCCCGGTGCCCGACGGCGGCCTGCATCCGGCGCAGCTCCAGCCGGGCGGCACGGGCCAGGTCGGCCAGTGAGGAGCTGCCGTACCGGGCCATGGCGGCGATCATGATGTGCGCGGCGGCCTCGGCGTCGGCGTCGGCCCGGTGGTGGTGCACCACCCGGTGGCCGATGTGGGCGCACACGGTCGGCAGCTTGTGGTCGGGCAGCTCAGCCCAGGTACGCCGCGACAGCGCCAGCGTGCACGCGTACTCCCACGCCGGGTGGGACATCCCGGTGTGCTCACAGGCCTGGCGCAGTACACCCATGTCGAAGGCGGCGTTGTGCGCCACCAGCGGATCGCCGTCGGCGAACTCCACGATGTGCGTGTGCACCTCGGGCCAGGAAGGGGCGTCCGCGACGTCGGCCGCGGTGATGCCGTGCACGGCGGTGTTGCGGCGGGAGAAGAAGCCCGCCTGCCGGGGCGGTCGAATCAGGGTGGTGTACCGGTCCACGACCGCGCCGTCACGCACCCGCACCAGCCCGACCGCGCACGCGCTGCCACGGTCGTGGTTGGCGGTCTCGAAGTCGACCGCGGTCCAGGTGTGGGACACCGAGCACCTCCTGCAACAGGGAACGGGTCGAGGCTATCCGCGCGCGCGTGCCGGCGGGCACGAAACGGCCCACCTGATGCGTGAAAGTGGCGAACAGAGCAGAATCAGCACTGTCCCCCGCGGCCCGGACCGGAAAACCAACGCTCCCGGACGGAGCACGCCCTGAGGACGACCCCACCCCCGGCCGGGTGCGCACCGCACCCGGCCGAACGGTCCACCTCATGGCCTGGTCCGGGCCCGCTCCCTAGCGTGAGCACCGCCGCCTTTTTCCGATGAGACGACGGGACCGACCATGATCACCATGCGAGGACTGACCAAACGCTACGGAGAGACCCTCGCCGTGGACTCCCTGGATCTGGAGGTGCGCCCCGGCAGGGTGACGGGTTTCCTCGGCCCCAACGGCGCCGGCAAGACCACGACGATGCGGATGGTGCTGGGCCTGGACCAGCCCACCTCCGGCCAGGCCCTGGTCGAGGGGCGCACCTACCGGGACCTGGACCGGCCGCTGCACCACGTGGGCGCCGTCCTGGACGCCCGCGCCGTACACCCGAGCCGCAGCGCCCGCGCCCACCTGCTGTCGCTGGCCCGGACCCACCGCATCCCCGACCGCCGTGCGGAGGAGGTACTGGGGGCCGTGGGGCTGGCCGAGGTAGCGCACGAACGCGCGGGCACCTTCTCCCTGGGCATGAGCCAGCGCCTGGGCATCGCCGCCGCGCTGCTGGGCGACCCGGGCATGTTGATCTTCGACGAACCGGTCAACGGCCTGGACCCCGACGGCGTGCGCTGGATCCGCGACCTGATGCGCTCCCTGGCCGGGGAGGGGCGCACCGTGTTCGTCTCCAGCCACCTGATGAGCGAGATGCAGCTGACCGCCGACCACCTGGTGGTGATCGGCCAAGGACGGCTCATCACCGACGCGCCCCTGACCGAGGTACTGGGCAACAGCGCCTGGACGGCCGTGCTGGTACGCGCTCCCCACCCCGAGGACCTGGTCACCGCGCTGGAGAGCGAGGGCGCCGAGGTGGAGCACTCCAGCCCGGGCGAACTGGTGATCACCGGAGTACCCATCGAGCGGGTCGGGGAACTGGCCCACCGCGCGGGGGTGGCCCTGCACGAGCTGAGCACCCGCGACGCCTCCCTGGAGCAGGCCTACCGAGAGCTGACCGCCGACAGCGTGCAGTACACCACCGAGAGCAGGAACTGACAGTGTCGACCTCCGCACCCGTCAAGACGGCCCAGCCGTCCGCCACCGCGGCCGACCGCGGCCCCGGCCCCGCGCTGGCCCTGTCCGATCTGGCCGCGGCCACCTCCGCGGAGTGGGTCAAGCTCCGCTCGGTGCGCTCCACCTGGTGGGGGACGGCTGCCGCTCTGGCCCTGATGGTCGCCGTGGCACCCATGGGGGCGGTGGCGACCATCGGCAACATGCAGAACGGCTTCGTCCCCTCCACCGATGTGCCCGCCTCGGAGATGTCGGCCTACGCGACCATGTGGGTGGTGCAGTTCGCCGTCATCGCCATCGCCCTTCCGGTGATCACCTCTGAGTACTCCTCTCGTTCCATCCACCCCACCCTGCAAGCGGTACCGGCGCGGGTACGGATGCTGGCCGCCAAGACCCTGTCCCTGACCGTGTTCGTTTTCGTCGTGGGACTGGTGCTGGCCACGGCCGGAACCCTCTTGTCGCACCTGGTGATGCTGCACCCGCTCATCGAGGGGTACGGCACCCTGAATCCGGGAGAGGCCGTCGCGGACGTGGTGCGCCAGTCGGTGTACCTGGCCCTGGTGGCGGCGCTCACCCTGGGCGCGGGCACGGCCCTGCGGTCGTCGGCGGCCGCCCTGACCACGGTGTTCATGCTGATCCTGGGACTGCCGGTGATGCTCCTGCTGCTGGGCAACGAGGCCGGTGTGTACCTGGCCGACCGGCTGCCGTTCGCCTCAGGAGTGTCCTTCATCGACAGCACGTTCGTCATGGGACAGTCCCAGGACTCGCTCTCCCCGGCGGCCGGAGGGCTGGTACTGGTGTGCTGGGCGGTAGCGAGCCTGACGGTGGGCGCCCTGGTGCTTCAGCGCCGGGACGCCTGAACGGAAGGGGAAGGTGCGGGGCAGGCCATGGACGAGACACACGGCGTACGCGCCTGGGCCCGGATGGTACTGGCGTCCCCACAGCGTGGTGGGCGCGAGCTCGTCGGAAGCGTCCAAGGCGTGTTCACCGCCTCGCTCATCCTGTTCTGGGCCCCGGCCTCGGTCTGTGTCCTGCTGCTCACCCTGCCCCGCACCTCCCGCCACCACCGCGCACGGCGACTCGTGGGCCGGTGGACGCAACGCCTGTGCGACCTCGAACTGGCCCGGCTGGCCCGATGGGCCGGGTGCGCCGTCCATCCCCGTCCCGGGACCGCGCCGCGCGCGATCTACCTGCTGGCGCGCCTGCCGCTGGCGCTGGCCACCGCGTGTTTGCTCCTCGCCCTGGGATGGATGCTGGCCCTGTTCGTCGGCGGTGTGGCCTGGGAGGTGGTGACCGGTAACGCCTCCCAGGTCACGATCATCATGCCAGGGGTGCGGTTCTATGCCTCCACCACGTCCCTGGGCGCGCTCTTCGGGCTGCTCATGCTGTTGCTGGTGTGGGCCGCGGCGGCCCTGGTCACCGCAGCGGAGCGGGCACTGGCCCGCCGTATGCTGGGCCCCGACCGCGAGGACCTGCTCCACCGGCGCATCGACGAGCTGACCCACACCCGGTCGGGGATCGTGCGAGCGGTGGATGAGGAGCGGCGCCGCATCGAACGCGACCTGCACGACGGGGTCCAGCAGCGGGTGGTGGCACTAGCCATGCTGCTGGGGCGGGCCCAGCGCGGCCAGGATCCCGAGCGAGCGGCACGGCTGGTCCGCCAGGCGCACACCGAGACACGGGTACTGCTGGACGAGCTGCGGGACGTGGCCTGGCGGGTCTATCCCACCGCGCTGGACACGCTCGGGCTGGAGTCGGCGCTGACCGAGGTAGCCGAACGCAGCCCGCTGCCGGTGGAGGTGCGCTCGCACCTGCGCGTCCCGCCGCCGCACGAGCTGGCCACGGTGGTCTACTTCGTGGCGCGCGAGGCCATCACCAACGCCGTCAAGCACGCGGGGGCCGACTCGGTGATCGTGCACCTGAGCGACGAGGGCGCCGCTCTGGACCTGCGGGTCCTCGACGACGGGCGGGGCGGGGCCGATCCCGACGGAAGCGGGCTGACCGGCCTGGCCAGACGAGTGCGCGCCCTGGACGGCACACTGTCGGTACACAGCCCTGCCGGCGGCCCGACCACGGTGCGCGCCGCCCTGCCGCTGACCACCACACGGATACGGAGCTCCCATGCGCCTGGTGATCGCTGACGACTCGGTCCTCCTGCGGGAGGGCCTGGTGCGGTTGTTGGAGGAGGAGGGCCACGAGGTGGTGGCGGCGGTGGGCGACGCCGGCGCACTGCTGGCCGAAGTGGCCGAGCGCGGGCCCGACGCCGCCGTGGTGGACGTGCGCATGCCACCGACCCACACCGACGAGGGACTGCGTGCGGCGCTGCGCATCCGCGCCGAACACGAGGAGGTGGCGGTGCTGGTGCTGTCGCAGTACGTGGAGCAGCGCTACGCCGCCGAGCTACTGGCCGGTGCCTCCAGCGGAGTCGGCTACCTGCTCAAGGACCGGGTCTCGGAGGTGGGGGAGTTCCTGGAGGCCCTGGAGCGGGTGCGCGATGGCGGTGCGGCCTTCGACCCCGAGGTGGTGCGCCAGCTGCTGGCACGCACCACCCACACCGACCCGCTGGCCCGGCTCACCCCGCGCGAGCGCGCCGTGCTGGAGCACATGGCGCAGGGACTGAGCAACCCCTCCATCGCCGAGCGGCTGTACGTGTCGCTGAGCGCGGTGGAAAAACACACCAACGCGATCTTCGACAAGCTGCGGCTGACCCACACCTCCGGCTACAGCCGCAGGGTGCTGGCGGTACTGCGCTACCTGGACAGCTGAGCGCCCGCCGATCGACGCCCGCCCCCACTTCGATGCCGAGCACGCGGCACTCCTCACCCTCAGAACAACCAGGAATGGGTGCGAGCCACCTCGCGTATCAGCCCGGCCGCCCTGGTCCTGGACACGTTCATGCGCGCCCTGCCCCACACGCTGAGCACCACACCAGCACCGGAGGGCACCCGTGTCGTTGTGGAGGTGGAGGGCCCTCAGGCGGGGCGTGGACCACCACCCGCACGAGCCAGGGCTGGCCCCTGGCATACGCCCCCGAAGGGGAACCGGCCGCAAGAGTGCGGTTGGACCCCGAGACCGCCTGGCTGCTGTACGCCCGCGGCGTCGAACCCAGGACCGCGGTGGGGCGGGGCACGCTCACCGGCGACCGAAGGCTCGCCGAGGCCGCCTGCCAGATCGTCTCGATCATCCACTGACGCCCTAAGGCCCGGCCACGCGCACGGCTGACACGACCCCTACCTGACCAGGAGGTCGCGCAGTGCCCTGACCACCTCCGCCGGGTCCTCCTCCGCCATGAAATGACCGCAGGAAACCGTGCTGTGGTCCAGGTCGGATGCCCACGCCCGCCACACCGCGGCGGCGTCATAGCCCAGGGCCGCACCCCAGTCCTGCTGAAGCACCGACACCGGCATGCGCAGCCGGTTCCCCGCCGCACGGTCGGCCTCGTCGTGCTCGATGTCGACACCGGCCGAGGCCCGGTAGTCGGCGACGATGGAGGGCACGGCCTCGCGGGAGGCCCGCAGGTAGGCCGCACGCACCCGTGCCGGAATCGCCTCGGGGGCGCTGGCCCACATGTCCAGGAAGTGGCCGAAGAACGCGTCCGGGCTGGCACCGATCAGCTGCTCGGGCAAGCCGGGAGGCTGGGCCATCAGGTAGAGGTGGAAGCCCACGGCGGCCGAGGCCCCGCGCAACACGTCCCACATGTCCAGGGTCGGCAGTACGTCGAGCGAGGCCAGGTGGGTGATCGACTCCGGGTGGTCCAGTCCGGCCCGGACGGCGACCAGGGCGCCCCGGTCATGGCCCGCCAGGGCGAAACCCTCATGTCCCAGGGCCCGGGCCAGGGCGACGACGTCGGCGGCCATGGTGCGCTTGGAGTAGGCCCGCCCGTCGGTGTCGGCGGGCTTGTCGCTGTCGCCGTAGCCGCGCAGGTCCGGGCAGATAACGGTGTGGTCGGCGGCCAGGTCGGCCGCCACGTGCCGCCACATCAGATGAGTCTGGGGAAAGCCGTGCAGCAGCACCACAGGGCTGCCCGACCCGCCAACGGCGACGTTCAGCGCCACATCCTCGGCCACGGGGACGCGCTGGTAGTCGAATCCCTGAATCCTCGGTTCCACGGTGGTTCCTCTCGAACGCTCACGAAGGCTCCCCGGGGCGATCCCCGACGAGCTCGGTCGTGCACGAGCCTGACGGGAACGGATGAGCAGCCGATGAGCAGCTGATGAGCACGGGCTCCAAAGGCCGTGTCCGGGACGCACGGCCCGATATATTGGCTGGCATGACGGGGCAGAACAGGGACGCGACGGTGAGCTTCCGTGTGCTGGGCCCGCTGGGGGCCTTCGACGCGCACGGGCCGCTCGCCCTCAAAGGACCGCGCCACCGCGCGGTCCTGGCCCGGCTCCTGACCGCGGGGGGCCACGCCGTACCCGTCGACCGACTCGTCGAGGACCTGTGGCGGGACCCCCCGGACGGCGCCGTGGCGGCGGTGCGCACCTTCGTCTTCGCGCTGCGCCGCTCCCTGGAACCGGACCGCCCCCCACGGGAGCCCGCCCGGCTGCTGGTGACCGCACCACCGGGCTACGCGCTGCGGACCGGTCCGCAAGCGGTCGACGCCCGGCGCTTCGAGGAAGCCGTGACGCACGGCGGGCGGCTACTCGACCAAAGCCGGCCCGGCCAGGCACTGACAGAACTGGAGGAGGCCCTCGCACTGTGGCGAGGCCCCGCCTACGCCGAGTTCACCTCCTACCCGTGGGCGTTCAGTGAGGGTGACCGGTTGGAGGGGCTGCGTCTGCTGGCCGTGGAACGACGGGCCGAGGCGCTCCTGGAACTGGGCCGGGCGGCGGAGACAGTGCCCGAGCTGCGATCACACGCACTGGCCCACCCTCTCCGGGAGGGCACCTGGCGGCAACTGGCGCTGGCCCTGTACCGCTCCGGCCGCCAGGGCGAGGCCCTCACAGCGCTGCACCGGGCACGCGGGACCCTGGCGGAGGAGCTGGGTGTGGACCCCGGCCCGGAACTGCGGCAGCTGGAAGCCGACATCCTGGCCCAGGCACCGCACCTGACCCCACATGCCCCCGCCACCGCGCGCCCCCACCCACCCGCGACGACGCGGGCCCCGCCCCACGAACCCCTCCCGCGCCCCCTCGCCGGCCGCGCACAGGAACTGGGGCTACTGGAGCAGGCAGCCGCGTCCGCCGCACCGAACGCCCCGGCCCGGGTGGCGTTGGTCTCCGGCGACGCCGGGGCCGGCAAGACGGCTCTGGCACACACCCTCACACAACGGCTGGCCGCACAAGGATGGACCACGGCCTGGGGCCGTGGCCCCGAACACGAGGGGGCGCCCGCCGCCTGGCCCTGGACGCAGATCGCCACGACGCTGAACCGCGCCGTCGCCCCGCGGGCTGAGGACCTCCGCAGCCCCGGCACACCCGTGGCCCCGGCACCGGCCACGGACCTCAGCGCACATCCCAACACCGCGGGCACCAACAGCACAGGGGCCGACCGTGACGTCCCCAACGCCTCGGCGGACCCGGCCGCGGCCCGATTCCGCGCCCTGCGCGAGGCCGTCCGGCTCCTGGCCGCCGCAGCGCAGCGGAGCCCCGTCCTGCTGGTCTTCGACGACCTGCACCGCGCCGGGCGGGAGACCCTGGAACTGGTCACCGCCCTGGCCGGCGAACCCCTCCCTGGGCCGGTGCTGATGGTCGGGACCCACCGCACCGGTGAGATCGACCCGCCCCTGGCCACGGCCCTGGCCCACCTAGCCCCCCGTGAACCGGCCCGGATCTACCTGGGCGGCCTGCCCGAGACCGCGACAGGCGAACTCGTACGGGCCCTGCTCGACCACGACGTCGACGCCGGGGCCCTGCGCACGATCCACCGGCGCAGCGGCGGCAACCCCTTCTTCGCCCGCGAACTGGCCCGCCTCCTGGACCTTGAAGGAAGCGCCGCACTCGACGCGGTCCCCGCCGGGGTCCGCGACATCATCCGCCACCGCATGGCCACGCTGGCACCCCCGGCCCAGCGCCTGCTGCGCGTGGCGTCCGTGATCGGCCGCGACGTGGACACCGATGTCCTGGCCGCCCTGTCACCGAACGAGGAAGAACTGCTCGACGCCCTGGACACGGCCCTACGCGCGGGCTTCCTCACCGAACAGGCCGACCCGGTGAACCAGGACGAGGCCCGCTCGCTGCGGTTCGCGCACGTGCTGGTGCGCGACACCCTCTATGAGGACATCTCCCACCCCCGCCGGGCACGCTGGCACACGGCCGTCGCCGAGGCGATCGAAGCGCTCCATCCCGACCGCTGCGCCTCACTCGCCCACCACTTCGGCCGGGCGGGCACCCGCGTCACGGCTGCCAGGGCCGCACACCACGCACGTCGGGCGGCCCTTCAGGCACAAGAGCGGTTCGCCCCGCACGAGGAGTCCCGGCTGTGGCGGGAGGCCGTCACCGCACACGACCGCTCGGGCGGGGCCGACGTCCGGGGTCGTCTGGAGGCGGTCACGGGCATGGTGCGCGCGCTGGCCGTGACCGGACGGCTGGAGGAGGCACGCCAGTACCGCGCCCAAGCGGTCACCGAGGCCGAGGAACTGGGCGAGGCGGACCTGACGGCGCAGGTCATCACCGCCTTCGACGTGCCCGCCATCTGGACTCGCAACGACGACGAGGCACTGGCCCACCAGATCGCTGAGGCGGCCGAGCGCACTCTGGAGGCCCTGCCCGGACAGCATCGGCGACACCGCGGCCGCCTGTTGGGCACCATCGCCCTGGAACTGCGGGAGACCTCCGGCACGCGGGGCCGCCGCGCCGCCCACCAGGCCGAGGAGATCGCCCGCGGGCTGGGGGACCCGGCACTGCTCGCCCTGGCTCTCAACGCCCGCTTCATGCAGTCCTTCGAACGCGCGGGGCTGGCCCGGCGGCGTGCGGCGCTCGGCACCGAACTGGTCGAGCTGGCCGAGCGGCACGACCTGGTGACCTTCGAGGTGCTCGGCCACCTCGTCCTCGTCCAGGCCCACTGCGCGCTCGCCGACTTCCCCGCCGCCGACGCCCATGCGATGGCCGCCGACCAGCTGGGCGCACGGCACGAGATCCCGCTCGTCGGTGTGTTCACCCGGTGGTACGACGCGTTGCGGCTGGCCGTGGCGGGACGTCCGGCCGAGGCTGAGGCCGCCTACCGCACAGCGAGTACGCACCTGGCCGGCAGCGGGATGCCGGGTGTGGAGCAGGGCATCCTCCCCCTGGCCCTGCTGTGCCTGCACGTGCGAAACGCCGGACCCGCACGGGTGGACCTCCAGCAGGACTGGGGTCCCTACGCGCCCTGGGCCCGCGCGCTGGCCGACCCGGGCACCGCCCAGCCCCCGCCGAAGGCGCCGCCCGGCCTGCTCCAGGAGGCCCTGACCTGCCTGGCCGCCCGCACCGCCACCGCCGCCGGCGACCGCTCCGCGATGGAGCGCGCCTACCGTCGGCTGCTGCCCGCGAGCGGTGAGCTGGCCGGTGCGGGCAGCGGCATGTTGGTCCTGGGGCCTGCCGCGCAGGACCTGGGAGAGCTGGCCCGCGCACTCGGGCACCAGGACCGGGCGGCAGAGCACTACCGCCAAGCCCTGCGCGTGGCCGAGCGGTCGGGTGCGGCGCACTGGGCCGCGGCCGCCCAAGAAGCCCTGGACGGCCTTGGCTGAGTGGGGCGTGCGGGGCTGGGACTCGGCCAGGTCGGCCTGGAGGGGGGAGGCGTCGGTGGGGAGTCGTGGAGGAGACCCCTTCCGTCTACCCGGTGGGGCCGTGGGTAGGGGCTCCCTGTCAAGGCCGCTCCTGTGCGGGTAGGGGCTGACCGGCCCTGTCACGCCGTTTAGTTCGGCGCACTTGTGGTAAAAAGTTAGGCGTGGCGAACTTTAGAGGTGAGGGCTCCGTAAACCCTTGGGCGGCGGGGGTCCCCGCCGCCCTCCTCACCCTTGCCCTGGCCCTGACCGCCTGTTCCACCTCCGCTGGTCAAACCCGCCCGGACGGGCGGCTCCTGGTCCTGACCACCTTCACCGTCATCGCTGACATGGCCCGCAACGTCGCCGACGGCCGCGTCGAGGTCACCTCCCTCACCCGGCCCGGCGCCGAGATCCACGGCTACGAACCCACCCCCGACGACCTCGTCCGCGGCCAGGAGGCCGACCTGATCCTGGAGAACGGTCTCGGGCTGGAAGCCTGGTTCACCCAGTTCACCGAACGCGTGCAGGCCCCCACCGCCGTACTCAGCGACGGAGTCCGGACCATCCCCATCTCCTCGGGCGAAGACGAGGGCGCACCCAACCCGCACGCCTGGATGTCCCCCGACAACGCCCACCTGTACGTCGACAACATCCGTGAGGCCCTCACCGAACTCGACCCCCGGGGCGAAGCCGTCTACGCCCAGGCCGCACAGGCCTACAAGACCGAGATCAGCGAGGTCGGCGACTACCTGGAGACCGAACTGGCCGAGGTCGGCGACAGCTCCCGGGCCCTGGTCACCTGCGAGGGCGCCTTCTCCTACCTGGCACGCGACGCCGACCTCACCGAGATGTACCTGTGGCCGGTCAACGCCGAATCCCAGAGCACACCCCAACAGACCGCCGCCGTCACCGAGTTCGTCCACGACAACCGGGTCCCCGCCGTGTTCTGCGAGAGCACCGTCAACGACAGCGCCCAGCGCTCGGTGGCCCGCGAGACCGGTGCGCGGATGGGCCAGACCCTCTACGTCGACTCCCTGTCCCAGGAGGGCGGCCCCGTCCCCACCTACCTGGACCTGCTCCGCCACGACGCCGAGGCCATCGTCTCCGGACTCAAGGGAGGAACCGCGTGAGCGCCGCCATCGAGGTCACCGACGCCACCGTCCGCTACGGCGACGTCCTGGCCCTGGACGCAGTCAGCCTCTCCATCGCCCCCGGCCGGATCTGTGGCCTGCTCGGCACCAACGGATCGGGCAAGTCCACCCTGTTCAAGACCGTGCTCGGCCTGGTCCCCACCGACCACGGCCGCGTACGCATCCTCGGCCGCACCGGCACCGTCGCCCGCCGCCGAGGCCTGGTCGGCTACGTACCCCAGTCCGAACAGGTCGACTGGGCCTTCCCGGTACGCGTGCGCGACGTGGTGATGATGGGCCGCTACGGACACATGGGAGGCCGCCGCAGGGCCCGCCCCTCCGACCGGGAAGCCGTCGCCCACGCCCTGGACCGCACCCACCTGAGCGACCTGGCCGACCGCCAGATCGGCGCGCTCTCCGGAGGCCAACGCAAACGCGCCTTCCTCGCCCGCGCCATCGCCCAGGGCGCCGACGTGCTGCTGCTCGACGAACCCTTCGCCGGGGTCGACAAACGCTCCGAGGGCCACATCACCGAACTACTCCTCCAACTGCGCCGGGAGGGCCACACCCTGCTGGTGTCCACCCACGACCTGGCCCAGGTGCCCTTCCTATGCGACGAGGCGGTACTCCTACAGCGCCGCGTCATCGCACACGGCGACCCCGAGGAGATCCTGCACCCGCAGACCCTCATGGAGGCCTTCGGCGTCCACACCGACGAGGAGGCAACGGCATGGACACGCTGATGACGGTCGTGGAGTGGTTCGCCGTGCCCATGCGGTTCGAGTTCGTTCAACGGGCCCTGCTGGTCAGCGTGGTCGCCGGAGTGGCGTGCGCCGTCCTGTCCTGCTGGATGACCCTGGTGGGCTGGTCGCTGATGGGAGACGCCGTCTCCCACGCCGTCCTGCCCGGAGTGGTGCTGTCCTACCTGTTGGGGCTGCCCTTCGCCGCGGGCGCTCTGGTATTCGGCGCCGGCTCGGTCGCCCTGATCGGAGTGGTCAACCGCACCTCCCGGGTCAAGGAGGACGCCGTCATCGGAGTGGTCTTCACCGCCATGTTCGCCCTGGGCCTGGTACTGATCTCGCGCATACCCAGCCAGACCGACCTGGGACACATCCTGTTCGGCAACGTGCTGGGAGTCTCCAACGCCGCCATCTGGCAGGTGCTGGCACTGGCCGGACTCGTACTGGCCGTGGTCTGGTACAAGCACCGCGACCTGACCCTGTACGCCTTCGACCCGGTCCACGCGCACGCGATGGGCATCAACCCGCGCCTGCTGGAGACCCTGCTGCTGGGCCTGTTGTCAGTCACCGTGGTGGTGGCGCTACAGGCGGTGGGGATCATCCTGGTGGTGGCCATGGTCATCATCCCCGGCGCGACCGCCTACCTGCTCACCGACCGCTTCGAGCGGATGCTGGTGATCTCGGCGTCGGTCGCGGTCGTCGCCGCCGTGGTGGGGGTCTTCGCCAGTTTCTACCTGAACGTGTCCACCGGCGGGCTGATCGTGCTCGCCCAGGCCGCGGCGTTCGCCCTGGCCTACCTGCTCTCACCCAGGCAGGGTGTGCTCTGGCGGGGCCGCGCCGCACGCCGGATCCGAGCACGCGCCGCCGGCGCGCAAAGCCCGGTCCAGAGCCCGCCGGCGCCCTAGGATCGGCCCCGACGGCGCGAGGCGAAAAGGGAGGGGCGGCACGTGGCGGACGAGAGCGCGACGGGAAACACCACAGCGGACGGCGAACCGGCTCCCACGGACGAGGCCTCCTTCTCCGCGCTGGCCGAGCGCCACCGCCACGAGTTGCGCGTGCACTGCTACCGCGTCCTGGGCTCCTTCACCGAGGCCGAGGACATGGTGCAGGAGACGCTGCTCAAGGCCTGGCGCAACCGCGCCTCCTTCCGGGGGCACTCCACTTTCCGGGCCTGGCTGTACAAGATCGCCACCAACACCTGCCTGGACGCGCTCTCCGCACGCCGCACCAGGCCCCTGTCCCGGGAACCGGGATCCTCACCGTTCACCGAGGTCGTCTGGCTCCAGCCCTACCCGGACGAGCTGCTGGACCGGGCAGCGCCCACCGAGAGCGGGCCGGAGGAGCGCGACGTGCTGCGGCGCTACGTGGACGCCTCGCATGGCCGCCCTGGACCGCCTGATCGGTAGCTGGAAGATCACCGGCGGCGCCGAGGGCACCGTCACCTACCGCTGGATGGAGGGCGGGTTCTTCCTCATCCAGGACGTCAGGCTGCGCCAGTACGGCCAGGACGTGGTGGGGACGGAGATCATCGGCAGGGAGCGCCCCTTCGGCGCCGAGGAGCCGGGCGAGGACCTGCGGTCGCGCTTCTACGACAGCCAGGGCAACACCTTCGACTACGTCTACGCGCTGGAGGGAGACGTCCTCACCATCTGGGCGGGGGAGAAGGGCTCACCCGCCTTCTACCGGGGCGAGTTCGGGTGCCGTTAACGAACGTGGCACCAGCCGCAAACGAGATGGACTCGCCCTGATCGTCCTGTTCTAACGTGCCTCCACCACGCTGCACCCCCATGGGACGACAGTCGGTGGGCATGGATGAACTGGTCGAGCACTGGACCGTGCTCGACGACGAACTGGAACCGGTGGCGGGCAAGCGTGGCGCGACGAAGCTGGGGTTCGCGCTGCTGCTGAAGTACTACACACGGCGCGGCCGCTTCCCCCGCGGCCGGGCCGAGTTCGCCGACGAGGTCGTCGGCTTCGTCGCCCGCCAGGTGAAGGTGCCCGCCGCCGACCTCGCCTTCTACGAGTGGTCCGGGCGCACCATCGAGTACCACCGCAAGCAGATCGGTGCTGTCCCTGGCCAAGGCGATGCCGGGCAACATCAGCCTGGAGTCGATGCTGCGGGAGATCCGCAAGCTGAACGCGATCCGCTCCATCGGCCTGCCGCCGACCCTGTTCGCCGACGTGGCGCCGAAGGTGCTGGCCTCCTGGCGGCAGCGGGCGGTGGTGGAGTCGCCCTCCCACCTGCGCCGCCGCTCCCCGGAGTCGGCCGTGACCCTGCTGTCGGCGCTGCTGGCCGAACGGGAGCGGGAGGTCACCGACTCCCTGGTGGACCTGCTGACCGCCACCGTGCACCGCATCGGCGCGCGCGCCGAGCGCAAGGTCACCAACGAGCTGATCAACGCCTTCAAGCGGGTCACCGGCAAGGAGAACATCCTGTTCCACATCGCCGAGGCCTCCGTGGCCGACCCGGGCGGACAGGTGCGCGAGGTGGTGTTCCCCGCGGTGACCGGCGGCGAGCAGACGCTCAAGGAGCTGGTGCACGAGTACCGGACCAAGGGGCCGGTGTACCGGCGCACGGTGCAGACCACGCTCAAGGCCTCCTACACCAACCACTATCGGCGCGGCCTGATCGAGCTGCTGGGCGTGCTGGAGTTCCGGTCCAACAACTCCGCGCACCGGCCGGTCATCGAGGCCCTGGACCTGGTGGAGCGCTACGCCAAGGCGGGCAACACCACCTACTACCCGCTGGGCGAGCACATCCCCGAACACCGGGGCACCTCGGGCCAGTGGGCCGAGGTGGTGCGCCGCGACGACAAGCGCGGCCGGAGCCGCACCGTGCGCACGGTCTAGGAGGTCGCCACCTTCCAGGCGTTGCGCGAGCAGCTGCGCTGCAAGGAGGTGTGGGTGGTGGGGGCCGGGCGGTGGCGCAACCCCGATGAGGACCTGCCCGCCGACTTCGAGGCGCGCCGCGCCGAGCACTACACCGAGCTGCGCAAACCCCGCGCCCCCAAGGCCTTCACCCGCGCGCTGCGCGAGGAGATGGAGGCCGAGCTCGGCGAGCTCGACGCCGCCCTGCCCGGCCTGGAGTGGGTCCAGGTCGCCGCGCGCAAGGCGGGGGCGATCCGGTTCACCGCGCCGGAGGCCTCCCCCGAGCCGCGCCACCTGCGCCGGCTCAAGGGCGAGGTCCGGCGCAGGTGGGACGGTGTGCCGCTGATCGACATGCTCAAGGAGGCGATCCTGCGCACCGGCTGCCTGAGACAGGTCACCTCGGTGGCCGGCGGCGGGAGCATGCCCGTCGAGGTGCTGGCCGAGCGTTTGATGCTGGCCATCTACGGCTACGGCACCAACACCGGGATCCGCGCCGTGGCGGGCGGCACGCACGGCCACACCGAGGAGGACATCCGCTACGTTCGGCGCCGCTACCTCACCCCCGAGTCGGCCCGGCAGATCGCCGTGGAGATCGCCAACGCCACCTTCGCCGCCCGCGACACGGGTCTGTGGGGCGCCTCTTCCACGGCGGTGGCCTCCGACTCCACCCACTTCCGGGCCTGGGACCAGAACCTGTTCACCGAGTGGCACTCCCGCTACGGGGGCCGCGGGATCCTGGTGTACTGGCACGTCGAACGCGGGTCGGTGGTCGTGCACTCCCAGACGCTGCGGGCCTCGGCCTCGAAGGTCGCGGCGATGGTGGAGGGCGCTATCCGCCACGGCACGACGATGAAGGTGGAGGGCAACCACGTCGACTCGCATGGTCAGTCGGAGATCGGGTTCGGCATCACGCGGTTGCTGAACGTGGACCTGCTGCCGTGCATCAAGCAGATCAACCACGTCCGGCTGTACCGGCCCAACGTCGGCGAGCCGGACGCCTATCCGAACCTGGGCCCGGCGACGACGCGGCCGATCCGCTGGGACGTGATCGAGAACAACTACGACCAGGTCATCAAGTACGCCACCGCGATCTGCTCGGGGACCGCCTCGACCGAGGCGATCCTGTCGCGCTTCACCCGTGCCGCCTCGCATCCGGCCTACCAGGCGATGCTGGAGATCGGGCGCGCTCGACGCACCTGCTTCGTGGCCCGTTATCTGCGCGAGCGCGAGTTGCAGCGCGAGATCGAGGAGGGGCTCAACGTGGTGGAGTCCTGGAACGCCGCGAACGCGGTCATCTACTACGGCAAGGGCGGGGAGATCTCCACCAACCGGCGCGAGGAGGTGGAGATGGCCGCGCTGTGCCTGCGGATCCTCCAGGCGTCCCTGGTCTACGTCAACACCCTCATGCTCCAGGACGTGCTGGCCGAACCCGCATGGGCGGACCGGCTCACTGGCGCCGACCGGCGCGGGCTGACCCCGCTGTTCTGGAGCCACGTGCGCCCCTACGGCGAGGTCAACCTGGACCTGGGGTCGCGTCTGGACATCGGCACGGGGGCGAGGCCGGCAGGCCCCGCCCCCGCGTGATCGCCCGGTGCCAGCGCCGCCCGTCGCGGATCTGACAGGTCAGGCATCTGCGGGAGGCGAGGCCGGTCGATCCCGTCGGCGACCTCTGCGGTCTCAGGACCGGCTGAGACTGGCCTCGGTCCGTTCTGTCGACCGCATCGCCCTGCCACGCGTGATGGCCACGGCGAGTACGAGCGCCACGAACGCGGCTCCGCCCGCCCATCCGGGAAGCGCTCCGGCGGACGTGCCCTGATCCAGCAGCCGGCCGCCCAGGGCCGCACCGGCCGCCGAACCCAGGTACATGGCGGCCATCTGGAAGGCGATGAGGGCCATGGCCTGCCGCTGACGCCCGTGGACGAGCAGGTGCTGGAGGACGGGCACGCTCGCCCACCCCGCGGCTCCCCACAGGGCGACCGCGACGACCCACACGGCGGCCTGGTCCAGGAGCGACAGAGCGCCCAACGCCAGGGCCAGAACCGCCACGACCGCGGGGAACAGCCGCTTGGGCCCCCAGGCGTCCAAGGGCTTGCCGATCAGGGCCGAGGCGGCGACACCGCCGAGGCCCCACAGCCACACGAGCGTGAACGCCCACGGGGCCAGGTCGCGCGCCTGCGCCATGGGGACCAGGTAGGTGTACAGGCCCAGACTCGCCAGCCCGAGCAGGAAAGCCAGGATCACGCCGGTGGCGATCGCGGGAGATCTGAGGAGGCGGAGGTTCTCACCGACCCTGACCACCGCGATGGACGGGTACGGTGCCCGTCGGGCCAGGACCGCGGCCATGCTGACGGCGCCGATCGCCACGACCAGCCCCATGGTCCAGCGCCATCCCGCCCACTGGCCGATGAGCATGCCCACCGGCACGCCCGCCACGGTCCCGGTCGACAGTCCGAAGGTCACCAGCGCCATGGCGCGTCCGCGCTCGTGGTCGGCGACCATCGCGGCGGCCGTGGCGGTCGCCACCGCGGTCAGGATCCCGGCGCCGAGGCCGGCCACCACACGTGATGCCAGGAACACCGCGATGCCGGGGGCCAGCGCGGTGACGAGGTTGCCGAGGTTGAACAGGGCCAGTGCGACGGCCAGGGCGCGCTTGGTGGAACCGGCGACGAGCGGCCCCGACAGCAGCGGCCCGGCGAAAGCGTAGGCGCCAGTGAAGGCGGTGACGCCCAGGCCGATGGCGGCCACCGACACCGTGAGCGAGCCCGCGATCTGGGGCAGGACGCCGGCCAGCACGTAGGCGTCGATGCCGAGCGAGACGGTGGCGGCCACCAGTGGCCACAGTCGGCGGATCACTGGTCGGCCCCCTGCTCTGCGCCCTCGCTGTGGGCCTTCTCGTCGTGTTCGTCGGATGGCTCGGGCTCGTATCCGGCCAGGACGGTGTTCACCAGGCCGGGGAAGCGGGCCTCCAGATCCGCGGTACGCAGGCTGATCATGCACTTGCGCCCCTCGGCCCGCACGAAGGCGACGCCGGACTCGCGCAGCAGGCTGGTGTGGTGGGTCAGGGTCGACCTGGGCAGGTCGGGGCCCAGGTCGATGCTGTCCACCTCGCCCTCCTGGGCGAGTTTGCGGACCATCTCCAAGCGCAGCGGCTCGCTCAGCGCGAATAGCACGCGCGGCAGCGAGATCTCCTCGGTCTCAGGGTGAACGTAGGTCCGTATCGCAGCCACCGCCAGCACCTCCACGATCGTTCGACTATTACCGCACAATAATAGTGCGAATATTCCCGCACAATCAAACGAGCTGCTGTAGGCGCAGGCTGCACACAACTTGGTCGAGGTTCGTGACGGGTGTCCTACTTCTGGAAACACACGCACCGGTCGGCCGCGCCGAACCCTCACCCTGCCTGACGACCTGGCGGACGAACACCGCGCCTTCAGTGAGAAGCTGGCCGCCTCCACCGACCTGGAGGCGGCCACCCGCGACAAGTACCGACGCAACGCCGCCCACTTCCTGGCCTGGCTCGCCAACGCGAAGGAGGCCGGTGCCCTGGACGGCGCCCCCCCCTCACCGACCCGAACGCGAGGGACTGGGCGGTGCGCGACTACCGCCGCACCCTGAAGAACACCCGAACCCGCTCTGGTGGTCGCCTGTCGGCGGCCACCATCAACAACCGCCTCGCCGCCATCGACGCCTTCTTCTCCCTGCGCGGCTCGGGCCGCCCGGACGTGGTCCGCGAGCACCTGGCCCGCCCCAGAGCTCCCCGCGCGCTCGATGCCCGCGCCAAACTGCGGTTCCTGCGCACCGTGGCCCGCGACGCCTCGCCCCGGGACCGGGTGATCTGCCACCTGGCCTACTACGCGGGCCTGCGCATCGCCGAGATCGTCGCCCTGGACGTGGCCGACATCCGCCTGTCCGCACGCAAGGGCACCGTGCGGGTCCGCGGCAAGGGGAAGTTCGGCGGCAAGGACCGCACCGTCCCCCTGCACGCCGAGGTGCGCGGTTCCCTGGAGGTGCTGCTGGACGCACTCGGCCGCCCTGCCGCCGGGCCGCTCATCCGCAACCGCGACGGCGGGGCCCTGTCGACCCGGACGGCGAACGCGGTGGTGTGCGAGCTGGGCGCGGCGGCCGGGATCGGACCGGCTGACGACGGCGAACCCTTCGGCCCGCACGTGCTACGGCACTCCTTCGGCACCGACCTGGTGCGCGGCCGCGGCGACCTCGCGAAGGAGCCGGTGGACCTGGTGAC
Organism: Nocardiopsis sp. TRM 82005; assembly: GCF_056312425.1. NCBI lineage: Bacteria > Bacillati > Actinomycetota > Actinomycetes > Streptosporangiales > Nocardiopsidaceae > Nocardiopsis > Nocardiopsis sp. TRM 82005. Next base: position 170,542 of record NZ_JBWDTQ010000017.1, on the reverse strand, counting down.
CGTCGCCGAGCTGATGGGGCACGCCGACATCAACACCACCCGCCGATACGCCCTGCCCACTGAAGCTGACAAGGCCGCCGCCCTGGACGCGCTCACCATCGACCGGTGAGGGAGCGGCCACGGTGATGTTCCTCGTTTGCGGCCAGTGACACGTGCGTTAACGGCCCCGTGGACCTACCCGGGCGGAGGCGGCTACGACTCCACTATGACGCGTATCGGCTGAGGACCGCCGACGGCCGTCCAGCTCCCCGTGGGGACGACCGCGCACACGCCTGTCGCACGCCGTGTGCGCGGATTAGCCTTCGACGTACCTCGACGGGAACGGCGGATCCGCGCTGACCCGTACCCCTTCGAGGTCCCGAACCCACCCGACCACGAGGACGACCATGACGCTTCTGCTCGCCCATGTCAGCGACCTGCACCTGGACGGAACCGCGCACACCACCGAGCGCGCCACACGGACCGTGGACTACCTGCGCGGACTCGCCCAGGCACCGGACGCGCTGCTGGTCACCGGCGACATCGCCGACCACGCCGCCCAGAAGGAGTACCAGGAAGCCGCCCAACTGCTGGACCTGCCCTTCCCGGTACTGGTCTGCCCCGGCAACCACGACGACCGCGAGGCGATGCGGGAGGCGATGCTGGGGGAGGAGCCCTCCGGGAAACCGTTCAACCGGGTACACGAGGTGGCCGGCGCGACCGTGCTGGCCTGCGACTCCACGATCCCCGGCCAGGACGGCGGCCACCTGGAGGCGGCCACCCTGATGTGGATCAACGAGACCCTGGGCTCCCTGCCCGACGAGCGCCCCGCACTGCTGGCCCTGCACCACCCGCCCGTGCGGGTGCACCACCCGCTGCCCGACTCCATGCGCCTGGACAACGCCGACGATCTGGCCGGGCTGCTCCAGGCCCACCCCAAGGTGGCGGGGATCCTGGTCGGGCACGCCCACACCGGCGGGGCGACCACCTTCGCCGGACGGCCGCTGCTGCTGGCGCCCGGGGTGACTTGGACGCTGCGCATGCCCTGGGAGGGCGAGTGGACCGCCAACCGCGACCAGCCCCCGGGGGTGGCCTTCCACGTCCTGGGCGAGGACCACCGCCTGACCACGCACTTTCGCGCGGTGGTCTGACCAGCACCGCACGCGGGGCGGGGCCACCGTCGGAGCGGACGGCGGCCCCGCCCAGAGCGCGCGGAGTGCTCAGAGCAGCATGGCCAGCTGGCGGCACTGGGCCACCAGGGTGCCCGTGCCGTCCCAGATCTCCATGTCCTCCTCGTGCAGGCCGCCCGACACGTGCTTGGTGAACACCCGGCAGGCCAGCCACCCGGGGGCGGGACGGGCGCGCACGTGCACGCTCAGCTCGACGGTGATGGTGGCGAACTCGCCGATCTCCAGCACCGCCGGGGGAGCGAAGTCCACCATCGAGGCCAGGGAGTGCGTGTCGGGCTCGCGGCCGTCGGCGAAGCGCATCCAGAACTCGGTGTGCGGGCGACCGTCCTTCCTGCCCTCCAGCCAGCCCGGGCGCTGGGGGTAGCGGTACTCCACGCTGTGGGCGATGCCCAGGCCCTCGGGGCGATCGAACTCGGGCGGGATGAAGCAGTCCTCGGGGGAGGGCAGGTTCGGGGGCTCGTCCAGGGTCAGCACGCGCGCCGCGGGATCGGGTGTCAGGTCGCCGTAGGTGGCGGTGGCGCGCACGATCTCCTTGCCGCCCTGTTCCAGGACGACCTGCCCGGTGGCGGTGCGGCGCCCCTCACGTACCACCTCGGTGCGCGCGGTGGCCTCGCCCGGGGCGGCGGGGCGCAGGAAGAACACAGAGACGGCCAGGGGGTCGGGCTGGCTCAGGCCCTGACGCAGCGCGTTGAGGGCGGCGCCCAGGACGTATCCGCCGTTGGGGTGGGAGGTGAAGGTGGTCCAGGCGTTGGTGAGGGTGGCTGCGAACTCGCCGTCGGCCCGCTTCTCGACACGGGTGTCCCGGTCGAACTGGAAGCCCTCAAGGGTGTGGTCAAGGCTCATACCCCAATGTTACCGGCGAGTAGAAAAGGGTGGTCGCCCCGGGGCCGCCCCGCCGGGAAAAGCACATTGACCCTGACGCGACGTCAGGCCCTAACTTCGCGCGCACGTCACCACCAGTGAGGAAGCACCGAACAGATGGGACACACCGTCGGCGAGGTCGCCCGGATGAGCGGACAGACCGTGCGGACCCTGCACCACTACGACCAGATCGGACTGCTCGTCCCGGCCGAGCGTACCCCGGCGGGCTACCGCAGCTACAGCGACCACGACCTGGAACGGCTCCGCCAGATCCTGACCTACCGCGAACTGGGCTTCGGACTGGACCAGATCGCCGCGCTACTTGACGACCCCACCGCCCACACCCGCACCCACCGGGCCCGCCAGCACCGACTGGTGACCGAACGCATCGAACGCCTGCGCCGGATGGCACAGGCACTCGAACGAGTGATGGAGGCCGAGTCCATGAACCTGAACCTGAGCCACGCCGAACGCCTCGAACTCTTCGGCGACTTCGACGTGGACGCCCACAGCGAGGAGGCCCGCCAGCGCTGGGGCCACACCGAGGCCTACGCCCAGTCCCAGCGCAGGGTGAGCTCCTACACCAAGGACGACTGGGAGCGCGTCAACGCCGAGAGCGAGGAGATCTACCAGGACCTGGCCCGGGCCATGGCCGAGGGGGCCGCAGCCGACGGCACCAGGGCCATGGACCTGGCCGAGCGGCACCGCGCCCACATCAGCCGCTGGTTCTACGTCTGCACTCCCCAGATCCACCAGGGCCTGGGGCGGATGTACGTGGACGACGAGCGCTTCACCGCCACCATCGACACCCACGCCGAGGGGCTGAGCCCCTACCTGCGCGAGGCCTTCGCCGCCAACGCCGCACGCCGACAGGCACGCCAGGACTGACGCACGGCGCGGTGGCGGTCACCGGAGCGCGATGTCGTGCCCCCGCACGCGTTCGCCGTCCGGGCGGGGGCCGAAGTAGCGGCGCTCGGCCTCGGCGATGGTGACGTCGTTGATGCTGGCCTCGCGGCGGCACATCAGACCGTTTTCGTCGAACTCCCACAGCTCGTTGCCGTAGCTGCGGTACCACTGGCCGCCGGCGTCGTGCCATTCGTACTGGAACCGGACCGCGATGCGGTTGTCGTGGAAGCTCCACAGGCTCTTACGCAGCACGTAGTCGAGTTCGCGCCGCCACTTCGCGGTCAGGAACTCCACGATCCGAGCACGGCCGGTGAGGAACACGTCGCGGTTGCGCCACACCGAGTCCTCGGAATAGGCGAGGCTGACACGGTGCGGGTCGCGGGTGTTCCAGGCGTCCTCGGCCGCCTGGACCTTGGCGATGGCGGTGTCGAGGGTGAAGGGCGGCAGCGGCGGGCGGGTCTGGGACATGACGGTCGGGCCTTTCGGGTGGCGTTCTCGGTCCACTTCACGGCGACGAAGGCAACGGGGCGAGGTCCTCATGAACGCCCCCACACTCCTTATAACGCTTGAAATCCATTACAAGCATTAGAACTCTTGCATGCCCGCCACCCCCTGTCAACGGATGGAGTAGGTTGCAAGCGTGAGAAACGAGGTGTGCCGAGGTATGCGGACACGCGCGCCCCTGCTGAACGAACCGCTGCCCGTGGAACTGATGAACACCATCTGGGCCGACCGGGACGGCCTCCACGACGCGCTCAGCGCGACAACCACCACCCAGGCCTGGCTGTGTGCCATCGCCCCGCGTACCGACCTGCTGACCGAGGAGGACCCGTACACCCTGACCGCCGCGGACACCGGCCACCTGGCACAGCGCCTGTCCAGACTCCGCGACGCCCTGCGACGGCTCGCGGCCGAAGCCACCGGCGACCCCAGGACGGCCGCGGCCTCCCCCGTACACGAGCTGGCCACCGCCGTCACCGAGGTCAACAGGATCGCCGCCGCCGTACCACGGTGGTCGGCACTGGCCTGGAGGAGCGGCGAACCACCCTCCCACCGCACCCGCACCGACGGGCAGGCCACGGCAGCCACGGTCTCGGCCCTCGCCGAGGAGGCGGTCGACCTGTTCGCGCACCCCGACCGGCTGCGCCTGCGCGCCTGCCTGGCCCCCGGATGCGTCCTGTACTTCACGAAGAACCACCCCCGGCGCGAGTGGTGCTCGACGAACTGCGGCAACCGGGCCCGCGCCGCACGCCATTACCAACGGCACCGCGGGTCCAGGGGCTGAGCCACCGGCGCACGGCCCCGGCAACGGGCACACCAGAGGCCGAGGCCATGCCAACCTTGTGACCCCGACCCCTTCCACCCCGGGAGCCGCCCGTGCGCTGGACCGTGCACTCCGAGAAGACCCTCTACGCCGACCCGTGGGTCGACGTGCGGACCGCCGACGTCGAACTCCCCGACGGAGACCGGTTCGACCACCGCCTCATCCGCCGCCCACCCGGCGCCGGAGCCGTGGTGCGCGACGGCCGGGGACGCGTGCTGCTGCTGTGGCGCCACCGGTTCATCACCGACACCTGGGGATACGAAATCCCCATGGGCGGCGTGCACCCGCAGGAAAGCCCCCAGGACGCGGCCGCACGCGAGGTGCGGGAGGAGACCGGATGGCGCACGGGAGCGCTGCGCCCGCTGCTGTACACCCAGCCCTCCAGCGGGCTGATGGACAGCGAACACCACGTGTTCCTCGCCGACCGGGCCGAGCGCATCGGCGAACCAGAGGACACCTGGGAGTCCGAACGCGTGGAGTGGGTGGCACTGGAGCGGGTCCCCGAACTGGTGCGAGCGCGCACACTGGTGAGCGGCACCTCGATGAACGCGCTGCTGTACCTGTACGCCACCGACCGGAGCTGAGAGCGCCTCCTACCCCGCGAGGCCCGGATCCACGACGAGGTTCCCGGCGCCGCGCCTTCCGCGACCCGACGGCTTCGACCGGAACGCTCGGCCCAGGACCTCGGGTCCGGCGGGAACTCCCTCCAACCTCAGCCGAAATCTGACTTCATGTCCGTTTCGCTGATCGGTCTGCTACCGCGTCCGCCTGGCCTGCCTGCTGGGCGCCTCACACGAGTCCCTCCTCCTGGACGAGCCCACGAACCACCTCGACGCCGCCGGGCTCGACCTCCTGACCGACCGGCTGCGGGGCCACGGGAACGGCGTGGTGCTCGTCAGCCACGACCGAGCCCTGCTCTCGGACGTGGCCACGACGATGCTCGACCTCGCCCCGAGCCGTGACGGCAGGCCCCGGGTCCACGGTGGGGGATTCACCGGTTACCAGGAGGGGCGGCGTGCCGAGCGCGAACGCTGGGCGGCCGAGTACGAGCAGCAGCAGGCCGAGCACACCCGCCTCACCCAGGATCTCTCCGAGGCGCAGAACCGACTCGTCAGCGGCTGGCGCCCGGACAAGGGCACCGGCAAACACCAGCGGGCGACCCGCGCACCCGGGCTCGTCCGTTCCGTCCACCGTCGGCGCGATGACCTGGAGGCACACGCGGTCACCATGCCACCGCCCCCGCTGCGGTTCCGGATGCCCGATCTGTCGGCGAGGCCCAAAGTAACCCTGCTCAGGGCCGACGAAGCCACACGGGACGTTTGGACCAATCGGTCACGGTCGCCCTCGAATCCGGTTCACGGCTGGTGGTCACCGGGGGCAACGGGGCGGGTAAGTCGACACTCCTGTCGGTACTCATAGGACGGATCGAACCAACCAGCGGCAGCGTGCGCGCCGTGGGCGCCGCCCGGGTGCGGTTGCTGACGCAGGAGTCACCGCAGGCGGGTGCGCGACGCGCTCGCGACGTGTTCGCCGCCCACCTGGGCAGACTCGTCAGCAAGGGCGTTCTCAGGAAGGACCAAGCGGTCTCCCTGAGCTCCCTGGGGCTGCTCTCGTCCGCGGACGCCGACAAGCCGTTGCGTGAGCTGTCCATGGGACAACAGCGCAGGCTCGACCTCGCCCTGGCACTGGCGTCCCGCCCACACGTGCCGTTGCTCGACGAGCCGACGAACCACCTCTCGATCGCCCTCGTCGACGAGCTCACCGAGGGGCTCGACGCCACCGAGGCGGCGGTGGTGCTCGCCACCCACGACCGGCAGCTCCAACGCGACGTCGGTTCCTGGGACCGGCTCACACTGGGCCCCGCGGCACCCGCGTCCTGGCCGGCCAGCCAGTCGGCTTCGCAAGGGCCCCGGGCATGAGGCACGTTGACGTGGCGCAAGGGCCTGGCGAGGTTCCGCCGGGCCCTCCGCGCCGCACGGCACGGCGCCCGGCGTGGCCGTCGCCGCCGGGCGCTGGCGGACGAGATCGCGACCAGGGTCGCGGATGCGGCATCCGTGACGGCCCCGTACTCCCGAAACCACGGCGGGCCGCAAAGAGGGCACAGACCAGGCGAACCTGTCAGCAACACGACTCCTGTCCGCGATCACGTGCGCTGCCCGACCCCGACCGCCACGGTCGGGGAGCCCGCCCTCATGCGCCAGGACCAGCCCCGAACAGGTCGATCTCTCCCTTGGCTGACTGAGCGAGTACCGTACCCGTGAAAAACCACCGCCAGCAAGAATCGACGGGCTCATCAAGGACGTCGTCGTGGCACTCGACCCGGTCCTGAGCCGAGACGACCTGACCGAGTCGCACGGACAGACCCGGATCACCACCCCCAAGCCCCGCTGGCACGGTCATCTCGACGGTCACCCCCTCAACACGAGCGGAGCTCACGTTGGCACCCAAAGACCCCCCGCCCACGCCACAGGCCAAACCTTCGACGGAGCACGCGCCCGACCGGATCTGCGTGGTAATCGGCAACGCCACCCTGCTCGGCATCGGCTACGTGCTGATGCGCCGGCCGGGCCTGGCGATCGCGTCGCTGATCGGATCAGTCAGCCTGCTGTCGCTCATCGCCGTCTACCCCTACGTTCTGGTGTGGAGGTTGCTGCTTCCGGTCTGGTGGACGGCCCTGGTCCTCCATACCTGGCGGTTGGCGCCCCAGAAGCACCCCGTCCTCCGCGGTGCGGGGAAGCCGGTGTGGCGCAAGCGCGCGCTCATCGCCGCCTGCCTGATATCCGTCCTGCTCGCCTGGGTCCGCTTCGACGCCTGGACGATCGTGCGCGACGCCGAGGCCGCGCACGCCGACGGTGACTGCGATCGCGCGGTGGCCTCGTCGCGGTGGCTCGGCGCGGCCCACGGCGTCGTCTACGGCTCGGTGACCTCGCGAGGCGAAGAGGAGCGCGAGGCCTGCGAGCTGCTGCTCACCGCCCTCGACACACTGAGCCCGTCCCTGACGGCCGAGAGGCTCGGAGCGTACCTGGACCACCCCGGTGCCCTCTGGGACGGCGCCGGTCCAGAGCGCGCCGAGTTTCTGCTCGAAGGTGTCGTGGAGAGCGGCGATGAGGTTCTGGAAGGCGACGAGCTGGACCTGGCCCCGCTGGAGGACGCCTTCGCGCAGCTGTCCGTGACGCTCCAGAGCACGCCTGGCCAGAGCGAGCGTGTGAGAACGACCGTGGAGTCGTTCCTCGCCGATCTGGCCGAAGCTCCACCCTGCAACGCCAAGGAGATCGACGCCTGGCTGTTCGCGCAGACCTGGGAGGCGCCGGAGCTGACCGAACCGATAGCACCGGAGGCCGATCAGGTACCGGTACGGATATTCGGCTGCGCGGATGACCTCAGTACGACCAGCGTCGACGCGGGGAACGCGGCCTACCAGGAGTTCCTGGCGGCTTATCCCGAACACGCACTGGCGGCAGAAGCCGCCGAGGGCCTGCTCTCCGACGGAGGATACTGCCAGTATCCGGCTGCCTATCCTGGCGCACCGGCTTACGAGGGCGGGGGTCCGCACGCGATGCGGATGGTCGGGATGGACCCCGACGAGTACGGCTTCCCGGACTCCTGGCGGGCCGAGACCGCCGACCAAACGGTCCTGGTGGTCTGCGTCGAAGGCCCCGAACGAGGCAGTCACCAGCAGACCTGTTACTACGATCCGGGTGCGGGCCAACTGGTGCCGCTGCACGGGGCGTTCGCGAAGGTCGACTTCTACTCCACCGAGTTCACCGTCAAGGCGTACGAGCTGAGTACCGGCGAGCTGGTGGAGGACTACAGCGAGGAGATCGGCGACCCGTGTCCCGAGGTACTCGAATACAGCTCCTACTCCTCCTTCGATGTCGTGCCAGACGAATACGACTCCGACTATTCGGACGCGGATGTCCGATCGATTTTCGACCGCCTCATGGACTGAGGCTTTCTCGTCATGATCGAAGGCCAGGGGCGTGGTAACGGGACCTGGTGTGGAGTCTTTCACCCTGGGGCCGAGGATCCTCAGGAACTCGACGGGCTGGAAGCCGGCGTTGCCGAACCAGTGTGGGAGGTGGGCGTCGAATTCGGCGGCCCCGCCCGCACCTGGGCCTGCCACGCTGCACGAGCGCGGCTTCATGGGACTCCCTGACGCCGCGTCCGCCACACCGGCGCCCCGCTCCGGGGCCGCGCGACCGGAAAACCCCTCGCGCGGCCCGGGAGCGCCGGATTACCGTGCTGGGTTATGGCACCCGCCCGCAGGCACTGGCGCAGCCAGGAACTGACCCAGACCATGGCCGCCATCGCCGCCGAGACCGCACACGCCTGGGTCCACACGTGCACGCGGTGGGACACCGAGCCGGCCGACTCCCAGGAACACGACCTGGCCGAACTGGTCGTGTCCGACCCCGGACAGTTCCCCTGGCGGGCGGTGGAGGCGGCCATGGGCCTGCTGGTGTGCCCCGGGTGCGAACGGGCGCTGGGCTCAGGAGAGCGCGGCTGCGCCCCTTGCGACCTGGCCGACGGGCACCGGTACCTGGCCCGCGAACCCGACCGGGCGGGTCTGCCCCCGGGCAACGAGCACGCACTACGCGTGGGCACGGTGGTGGTACGCCAGTGGTACCGGTACCCGGCCACGGCGGTGTGCGGCTGGGAACTGGCACTGCCCCACATCCACCAGGGCTGGCTGCCCACGGGGACACGGGCACGGGCCCTCAAGGCCCGCCTCAACCGCCTCACCGCCCCACAGCTGCGCACCGTCGCCTCCTACCAGGAGGTACAGGCCCTGACCGGGGGCGCCTGAGCACCTCTCAGCGCATCAGCTCCATCCTCCCGGTGATCCTGTTGACGGCGTTGCGCACCCCGAACACGGCCACCCCCACATACTCCACGTCCCGCGGTTCGGTGGCCGCGAGCACGTCCAGGTACTGCACGTAGTCGCGTGAGCGGCGGGCCGCCTCGGTGAAGCCCACCACCGTCAGCCCCCGCTCCTGAGCTTCGGCCTTGACCCGGCGCAGCTGCTCTCCGGAGGCCACCAGGGTGGGCACCGGGTGCGGGTTGATCCCGGCGTGCACCCCGCCGCCCGCGTCCTTGCCGTCGGCGGCCAGCGAGTTCTCCAACCGCCCTCCCAACGCCAGCCCGAGCACCGCCCCGGCGTTGGCGGCGAGCGCGGGCTCCAGGCCCTGACGCAGGACGACGACAAGCTTGGTGGACATTCCCATGACTTCCCCGTTCATATGGCGTGTGAACGGTTCAGAACCTAGGCAGGGGAACACTGCTCCGGCGATAGAGCCGAACACTATTCGCCAGGAGCTCTAATGTTGAAGCCATGGACGAACTTGATTCGGTGATCGTGCGCGAACTCCAACAGGACGCCCGCCAGACCAACCGCGCCCTGGCCCGCAAACTCGGCGTGGCACCCTCCACCTGCCTGGAGCGCGTGCGCCTGCTGCACCAGCGCGGAGTCATCCGCGGATACCACGCCGACATCGACCCGGCCGCGCTCAACCGACGGGTGGAGGCGTTCGTCTCGGTGCAGCTGCGCCCACCCAGCCGCCAGGCCGTCGAGGGCTTCAAAGCCGCGATGTTCGCCCTGCCCCAGGTGATGGCGGTCTACGTCGTGGCGGGGGAGCAGGACTTCCTGGTACACGTATCCGTGCCCTCCCTGGACGCGCCGCACAGCTTCCTCATCGACCGGCTCACCCAGCGCCGTGAAGTCGCCGGCTTCCGCAGCCAGATCATCTACGACAGCGCACGCAAGAACACGGCCCCACCCCTGGAGCAAGCCGCTGGCACCCAGCGAAGATGACACATGCACGAGAAGGGCAATAACCTCATACCGGTCCCGGCACCGGGAACCTGCCTGAGCACCGCCTCTAGCACCCCGACGGGCGACCTGTCCACGGGGGGCGGCCCCAACCACGCACCCGACCCGACCGCGGACAGAAGCACCAACAAGAAGGGGGAGTAGCCGCCCGGGTGGTACTCACCACACCCTCTCGCGCCTGCCCCCCTCCCACCAGGCACGACGGAGCTTCTCACCGAGACCACCCGCCCCGGGTGAGCCGACTGTTTCCCATGCGTTACGACCGGACACCTCCAGGCAACGCGGCCTTCCTACCTTCGGTTTCATCAGCAGCCGTCGATCAGGAAGGCACGGCCGTGACCCCCGAGACTGGCCAACGCGCACCGCGCACCGGTAAAAGCTGGATCTCCCGTTGGCACCCCGAGGACGAGGAGTTCTGGAACAACGGAGGACGCACCGTCGCCCACCGCAACCTGTGGTCCTCGATCCTCTCCGAGCACATCGGCTTCTCGGTATGGAGCCTGTGGTCGGTCCTGGTGCTGTTCATGACCCCGGCCACCGGCTTCGACTGGTCCGCGGAGCAGAAGTTCCTCCTGGTCTCCGTCGTCTCCCTGGTCGGCGCGGTCCTACGGGTCCCCTACACCCTGGCCGTACCGATCTTCGGCGGCCGCAACTGGACGATCATCTCCGCCACCCTGCTGCTCCTGCCCACGGTCCTGGCCGTCCACCTCATCCAAAACCCCGACACGCCCTACTGGCTGTTCGTGCTCCTGGGCGCCACCGCCGGATTCGGCGGCGGCAACTTCTCCTCCTCCATGGCCAACATCAACTTCTACTTCCCCGAGAAGGAGAAGGGATGGGCCCTGGGCATGAACGCCGGCGGCGGCAACATCGGCGTGGCCACCGTCCAGCTGGTGGGCCTTGGCATCATCGCCCTGTTCACCGTCCAGGCCGGATACCTCGTACCACTGGTCTACGTGCCCTTCCTGCTCCTGGCCATCTGGGTGGCGGTACGGCACATGAACAACCTCTCCAGCGCCCGCACCGACGTATCCGCCCAGCTCGCCGCGACCAAGGACCGCCACTTCTGGATCATGTCCTGCCTCTACGTCGGCACGTTCGGATCCTTCATCGGCTTCGGATTCGCCTTCGGGCTGCTGCTACAGAACCAGTTCGGCCTGGACCCCCTCCAAGCAGCCTCCCTCACCTTCCTCGGCCCGGCCATCGGCTCCCTCATCCGCCCCCTCGGCGGCAAACTCGCCGACCGTATCGGCGGCGCCCGGGTCACCCTGTGGAACTTCCTGGCCATGGTCGCCGGAACAGGCGTGGTCGTGGCGGCCATCAACCTGGACGCCCTCCCCCTGTTCGTCACCGCGTTCGGCATCGTGTTCGTCCTCACCGGCATCGGCAACGGCTCCACCTACAAGATGATCCCCTCCATCTACGCCGCCAAGGCCCAAAACGCCATCTCCCAAGGCACCCCGCCCCAGCAGGCCCACTCCTACAACAAGCGCATCGCCAGCTCCATGCTCGGACTGATCGGCGCCATGGGAGCCCTGGGCGGCGTCGGCATCAACCTGGTCTTTCGCGAGTCCTTCCGCCTCACCGAGTCCGCGGCCCCCGGCTTCATCGCCTTCGGCACCTTCTACCTGGTCTGCGCAGCACTCACCTGGACCATCTACCTGCGCCGCCCCGCCGCACCCGCCACCGACCGCGTGGAGACCACCACACGATGACCGCCACCCACTGCCCCTACTGCGCCCTGCAATGCGCCATGCACCTGGAACCCGGCCCCGACGGACGCCTGGCCGCCCGCCCCGCCGACTTCCCCACCAACCGCGGTGGACTGTGCCGCAAGGGATGGACCTCCGCCGAACTCCTGACCGTCCCAGACCGCCTCACCCGCCCCCTGATACGCAAGGACCGCGCCTCGGAACTGGTGGAGACCGACTGGGACACCGCCCTGGACCACATCGCCGAACGCCTGCTCGCCCTGCGCGCCGAATCCGGCCCCGACACCGTCTCGGTCTTCGGCAGCGGCAGCCTGACCAACGAGAAGTCCTACACCCTGGGCAAGTTCGCCCGCCTGGCCCTGGCCACCTCCCAGATCGACTACAACGGCCGCTTCTGCATGTCCTCAGCGGCGGCCGGGGGCATGCGCGCCTTCGGCCTGGACCGGGGCATGCCCTTCCCGCTCACCGACGTCGGCTCCGCCGAGGCCGTCCTGCTGGCCGGAGCCAACCCGGCCGAAACCATGCCACCGATGATGGGCCACCTGTCCGCGCCCACCCTGATCGTCATCGACCCACGCCGCTCCGCCACCGCCCAAACCGCCCTGGCAGACGGCGGCATCCACCTCGCGCCCCGCCCCGGCACCGACCTGGCCCTGGCCCTGGGCCTGCTACACGCCGCATGCGTCCAGGGCTGGTGCGACCAGGACTTCATCCACGACCGCACCAACGGCTTCGCAACCACCTGGGAACACGCCGCCGCCTGGTGGCCCGAACGCACCGAACAGGTCACCGGCGTTCCCGCCGCCCACATCCGCGCCGCCGCCGACCTGCTGGGACAGGCCGCCCACAACCGCTCGGCCTACATCCTGACCGGCCGCGGCACCGAACAGCACACCAAGGGCACCGACACCGTCTCCGCGTGGATCAACCTGGCCCTGGCCCTGGGACTACCCGGCCGCCAAGGCTCGGGCTACGGGTGCATCACCGGCCAGGGCAACGGCCAAGGCGGACGCGAACACGGCCAAAAAGCCGACCAGCTACCCGGATACCGCAAGATCACCGACCCCGCCGCCCGCACCCACGTGGCCGGGATCTGGGGCGTGAACCCCCACATCCTGCCCGGCCCGGGCCGCTCAGCCTCCGAACTCATCGACGCCCTGGGCACCGACCAGGGCCCGCGCGCCCTCCTGCTGTTCGGCTCCAACCCGGTGGTCTCCGCACCCCAGACCGGACGCGTCCGCGAGCGCCTGGCCTCCCTGGACCTGCTGGTGGCCGCCGACTTCGTACTCTCCGAGACCGCCGCCATGGCCGACGTGGTCCTGCCCGTGGCCCAGTGGGCCGAGGAATCAGGCACCATGACCAACCTGGAAGGACGCGTCCTGCGCCGCACCCAGGCCACCGCCCCGCCCCAGGGCGTACGCACCGACCTGGAGGTCCTCTCCGGCCTGGCCACCCGGCTCGGACAGCCCGCCGACCGGTTCCCCACCGACCCCGACACCGTCCTGCAAGAACTGGGCCGCGCCTCAGCCGGAGGAGCCTCGGACTACTCCGGCATCACCCCCGAACGCCTGGAGAGCGGCGAAGCCCTGCACTGGCCCGTGCGCGCACAAGGAGAGTCCACACCCCGCCTGTTCCTGGACTCCTTCGCCCACACCGACGGCCGCGCCCGCTTCATACCGGTCATCCACCAGCCCCCGGCCGAGACCACCGACACCGACTACCCCCTCATCGCGACCACCGGACGCACCATGGGCCACTACCAGTCCGGCGCCCAGACCCGCCGCGTCACCGAACTGGACCAGGCCGAACCCGAGGCCTACGTGGAGGTACACCCCGACACCGCCGCCCGCGCCGGACTGGCCTCCGGGGACTGGGCCCGCCTCACCTCCCGGCGCGGCCACACCCGCGCCCGGGTACGCCTGACCTCCACCGCACGCCTGGACACCGTGTTCCTGCCCTTCCACTTCGCCGGGGCCCAAGCCGCCAACAACATCACCCACCCGGCCCTGGACCCCACCAGCCGCATGCCCGAGTTCAAGGTCAGCGCCGTGCGCCTGGAACGTGAACCCACCACACCCCGCCCCTGACCCGCCCACACCGGATTTCACGACCCCCCCGGCCGACGCCGCCCGGGAACGCACACACCCACACCAGGAGGCAGCAGTTGAGCACCGTGCAGGGCGCGTCCCCGCGTCAGATCGTGGTCGTCGGCAACGGGATGGTCGGCGCACGCTTCGCCGAGGAGGCCGCCCGCCTGGACCCGGCCGGAGAGCGCACCCACACCACCGTGGTCGGCACCGAAGACCACCCCGCCTACAACCGGGTCCTGCTCTCAGGCGTGGTCGCCGGGGACTACACCCCCGACCAGATCCGCCTGCCCGTCCCCCACACCCCGGGCGTGACCGTGCGCACCGGCACCACCGCCACCGCCCTGAACACCGAGGAACGCACCCTCACCCTCGACGACGGCACCCACCTGCCCTACGACGAACTGGTCATGGCCACAGGCGCACGCGCCTCCTTCCCCCCGATCACCGGCGTGGCCAACCAGGACGGCACCCCGGGGGAGGGGGTGACCGCCCTACGCGACCTGGCCGACTGCCAACGCCTCCTCGCACTGGCCCGCCCGGGCGCCCCCGTGGTCGTACTCGGCGGCGGCATCCTGGGCCTGGAAGCCGCACGCGGCCTGGCGGGCCGAGGCATACGGGTCTCGGTGGTGGAATCCTCACCCTGGATCATGCGCCGCCAGATCGACCAGCCGGCCGCACGCGTCCTCGCCGAGCGCTACGCCGCCCTGGGCGTGACCGTGCACTCCTGGCGGGTGGCCTCCCGCTGGATCCCCGGCACCGGCCTGGAACTGGACGACGGCCGCGTACTGCCCGGCGACGCCCTGGTGGTCACCGCCGGGGTGCGCGGCAACACCGAACTGGCCAAGGACGCCGGGATCGAGGTCGAGCACGGCGTCGTCGTGGACGACCGCCTGGCCACCTCCAACGCGCGCGTGCACGCCATCGGCGACTGCGCCCAGCACCCCGGAGGCGGCGCCGGGCTCATCCAACCCGGCTGGGAGCAGGCCACGACGCTGGCCAAGCGCCTGACCGGAACCGCACCGAACGCCCTCTACACCGGAGCCAGGCCCCTGACCCGCCTCAAGGCCGAGGGCATCGAACTGACCGCGTTCGGGCAGGTCCACGAAGACGATGACGCCGAGGGCCTGGAAACGGTGACCATCAGCGACCCCTACGGCGGCCGCTACGCCAAACTCTCGGTGCGCCAGGAGAAGGTGGTGGGCGCGGTACTGCTGGGCTTCCCCGAGGCCGCGGCCACCCTGTCCCAGCTCTACGAGACCGGAGCCCCCGCACCCGCCGACCGGCTCGCCCTACTCCAGGGGCTGCCCACCGCCACCACCGACCAGCAGACCCAGGAGGGGACCCAGGCGCTGGTGTGCCGGTGCAACGCGGTCAGCCGCACCGACATCGAACAGGCCTGGCTGGACGGGGCCCGCACCCGCGAGGCCATCGCCGAACAGACACGCGCCACCACCGGCTGCGGCGGATGCGTACGCGACGTCCAGGCGCTGCTGTCGGGTATGCAGGGCCAAACCGGCTCCCCGGTCAACTAGGCCGTGCGCGCACGCCTGCGGAAGGTGCGTGCCCCGCTCAGCGCACCGTCAGGGCTACCACCGCGCAGGCCAGCGCGACCAGGGAGAACAGTGTGCGCAGATGGTTCCAGCGCACCCACACCCCCTCGAAGGCACCGCGCACCTTCGCCGGGTCCGCGATCCGCTCGGCCGGACCCGCCCGGTCCAGGGCGTTGTTGCGCGGCACGTTGACGGCGAAGGTGATCAACAGCGCCGCGGCCAGACAGGCCAGCGCCGCACCGGACCACCCCGCCGCGGCCGCGGCCCCGACACTGGCGTACAGCACCAGGCAGGCCAGCACCGCCGCTGGAGCGCCGATGAAGACCACGGCGAAGTACGGGTTGAGGATGGCCACGTTGATGCCCTGCATCGCCTCGATCATCGCCCGGTCCCCGGACCTGCCCAGACCGGGCATCACCGATATGGAGAACGCGAAGAACAGCCCGGCGAACAGCCCGGTCACCACCACGGCGAACACCGGAACGACCACGTGCACCATCTCCGCCACGCCGCACCCCGACTCTGTTGTTGTCTGCGCGCCTGGCCGGATTCTACGCCCGCACGGCGGCCCCTGGGCCGCTGCCCTTGGCGCCCACCCGGCTACCAGCGGGACTCAGCCGTGCCACTCACAGAAGAGCACGGTGGCGTCATCGCCGAACTGGCCGTGGTGGTACTCCAAGACCCCCTGGACCAGGCGGCGCAGCGTCTCGGGGACCGGCATGTTGGCGGCCTGGTGCCGGATGACGAAGTCCACGAACCGGTCCACACCGAACTCCTGGCCCTGGGAATCGCGGGCCTCGATGATGCCGTCGGTGTACAACAACAACCGGTCGCCGGGCTCGAGCTGCTCATGGCACACCGTCACCGGCAGCCCCAGGTCCATCCCCAGCGGGTGGGAGGGCTCACACTCCAGGCTGCTGACCTTGCCGCCCCGAATCAGGACCGGCGGCAGGTGGCCGCAGTTGACCCAGTCCAGCTCACCGGTTTCCATGTTCAACTCGGCCAGGACCGCGGTGGCGAAACGGGTACGCACGAACTCCTCGGTCAGCAGCTTCTCCACCTGCGGGCACATGTCGGCCAGCGCGGTGCCTTTGCGGCGCTGGTTACGCAGGGCCCCCACCGCCAGGTTGGCGATCAGGCCTGCGGCGGTGTCGTGCCCCATCGCGTCGAACATCGCCAGGTGGGCGGTCTCCCCGGACACGGCGTAGTCGAAGGCGTCCCCGGCGTTGTCATAGGCCGGTTCGGTGGCGGCCGAGATCGTCACCCGCGAGTCGGCGAAGGTACCCGGCGGCATGAGCGTCCACTGCATCTCCGCCGAGACCGACATGGGGTTGACCCGTACCAGCCGCGCGTAGGCGTCGCTGTTGACGCGCTTGGCGATGATCAGCAAACCCACCATCGAGGCCAGGTCCCGCATCGAGGAACGGTCCGGGTCGCCCGCATAGCTCACGTGTAACACGCCCAGGCGTTCGGCGCCCTCCAGGATGGGCACCCAGTAGCGCTGCTCACCCTTCACACTCACGGGCACACCCGTCACATAGGCCTGTCCGGCCTGGGAGCTGTCCACATACAGGTCCTCACCGCCCTGGTGGGCGTCGATCCCACCACCGGTGAACTCGCGCAGGACCAGCTGCTGGTGGTCGGCCAGGTAGGCGCGGGCCTGGGAGAGCCCGGCCCCCTCGGCCTTCTTGGCGATCAGCGAGGGCAGCTCCTCGAAGGTGGCCAGGTGCCCGGCCCGCACCAGGGAGGTCATCAACTCGTTGGACGCGTGTTGCACCGGCATGGCAGCACCCCGGATTCTGGCACGGTAGGTGTTCCTACCCGCCGCATCATCGCCTCTGGGCCACAAGCCCCATCGTCGCACGGTCGGACAAGGACCGAAACAGTCCCGGCCCCGTCTCTGACCAGCCGATACCCGTCTTTCCATACTCCACACGGAAAAAACGTCCGCCCCGGCGGGCCCCGGCCCCACAGGAGGCGCCCGCCGGGCCCTCACAGAAGGCACCGGACACGGCCCCGATACACGGGGGGAGAGACCACAGAAAGCACCCACGGGCTCACACCACCGTGCGGATGTCACCGGGAGCGGCCTCGGGCAGCCCGCGCCCGCACACCGAGCACTCGGCCCGGCGGCGCACCGCGTAGGCGACGGTGGCCACCCCCAGAGCCACACCCCACACCGTCATGGACGCGAACACCACCGTGTGCAGCAGCTCCGCCGTCAACAGCGAGCGCCTCTCCTGCCGAAACAGCTCGACCACGATGCTGCGCCCCATCGCGACCAGCGCCACCGCCACCAGCATCGCGGGCACCACCGCCAACCCCACCGGAACCCGGCGGCCCCTCAGGCCCGCCATCCACCACGGAAAGCGCACACCCCAGCGCTGGAGGAGCCCCAGCATCAGCACCGCCCCGACCAGACCGGCCGCGCCCAGGCCGACACCGATCGTGACGGTGCCCTCCGTAGCGGCCATGGCCTCGAACTGCTGCTCACTGATCCCCACCCGCACACCGAAGACCCACGGCAGGCGCAGCGCCGGGTAGAGCAGGGCGAACACGCAGGCCAGGGCCACCGCGGCCCGGCCCAGGCGCAGCATCCGCACCCGAACAGCGCGCTCAACGCCGGGGCTCCACCGCGGCCCGCGCCCGCACCGTCCACAGGCGCAGCGCACCGCACGGCGGTGGGTGAGCGCCGCCACCGCCCACACCACCACCCCCAGGGTGAAGAACAAAGTACTCAGATGGGCGGGGGTGAAGGTGGCCTCCACCCAGTCCCGGGCCAGGCCGGGCACCAACCAGGCCGCCACCGGCAAGATCATGGTATAACCCAGCCAGGCCAGCAGCTGCCCGTTGACGAAGACCAGCAGTGCCGCACCGGACAGGGCCCAGGCGCCCGCCTCGGCCAGGACACCCCCGGCCCCGTGCGGGCGCAGCATGAGCACAGCGCACACCGCGCCCACCGCCCCCATCACCAGCGTCACCACCGCCGAAGCCACCGGGTCGGGGGAGGCCAGGAGCGAACCGAACCCGGTCTGCTCGGACACGCCCGTGGGAACCACCCCGCTCAGCCACCCCGACCCCAACCCCAAGGCCACGGCCGACCAGGCCAGAACCGTCCAGGGCACGATCGTGTCGGGTGCGTGACGGGTTCCAAACACGCTGACAGGTGGTGAGGGGGACATGGCCTGACTCCTCCAACGGGGCGGACGCAACACCCCCGACCCTGTCGAACGCCGCCCCGCCACACCTCACCACCGGGCGGGAGCGGCATCCCCCGGGCGGGGGAGCCAGACCGCGTCCCGCAACGGCCACACCCCACCCGCGGCACCCGCCCTCAGCCGCGCCCGGCCTGGTGGGCCTGGTCCAGGGCGGACACCAACACCTCCACCGGCTGGGCGCCCGAGACACTCAAGGAACGGTCCAAAACGAAGAAGGGCACACCGGTCGCACCCAGCCGCTGGGCGGTGGCGATGTCCTCGCCCACATCCTGGGCGTAGTCCTGTCCCCGCAGCACACGACGGACCTGCCGGGCCCCCAGCCCGACCTCGGCGCACACACGCACCAGGGTCCCGGCCTCGCTCAGGTCCTGGCCCTCCACCAGCTGGGCGTGCAGGAAACACTCGTGCGCCTGCCCGGCCAGACCGTACTCGCCGGCCAGATGGACAAGACGGTGCAGGTCGAAGGTGTTGACCATGACCCCGCCCGCGAAGTCATAGTCCAGCTCCTCCTGGGCGGCGACCCGGGTGACCTGTTCGGTCATCGAGCGCACCTGTTCATGAGTGGCACCCATCTTCTGCGCCAAGGCGTCATAGACCGGTTGGCTCCGGCCCCGGGGGAAGGAGGGGTCGAGCTGGAAGCTGCGCCAGAGCACCCGCACCTCGTCGGTGTGGGCGAACTGCTCCAGAGCCCTCTCCAAACGGCGCTTACCGATGTAGCACCACGGACAGACGATGTCGGACCACACCTCGACCTGCACGGACCATTCCCCCCGCTCTTCAACACCCGCTCCGCTCACCCACGGCCCAAGCGGGCAACGCCTCAACACGCCCGGCCCACTCAGCGACCACCCGCCCGCCCGGCAGTCCCGCCCCCAAGATCCCGGCCACGATCGCGCAGGTGGTGTCCATGTCACCGCCCACGGAGGCCGTGGACCACATCGCCGAAGCGAAACTCCCACCGTGGCGGGCCGCCGCCCACAACGCGAACGGCACCGTGTCCAACGCGCTGACGGCGGACCCGTTGCCCAACTCCGCGGCCACACCCACCGCGTTGGAGGTGACCAACAACGCCCGGGCATCACACACCGCCTCACGCACGCGCCCACCGGGCAGGTGCCGAACCACCCGGTCCAGGAACGGGCCCGGCCCCATCGGCTCGCGCCGCGCCACCAGCGCCGCGGCCACCGCCACCGCCACCGCGCCCTCCACGGCCTCAGGGTGGGTGTGGGTGATGCGCGCGCTCACCGCCGCATGCTCCGCGGCCTCCTCCAGGTCCTCGGCGTACCAGGCCCCCAAAGGGGCCACCCGCATCGCCGCACCGTTACCGAAGGACCCCGCCCCATCGAACAGGCCAGCGGCCAGCGCGCGCCAGTCCCCGCCCTCACGTACCAGGCGCAGCAACCGCCCCGTGGCCGGACCGTACCCGCGGTCGAAGTCGTGGCGGCTGGCGAAGGAGGCCGCCAAGCGGTCAGGGTCCACCCCGCCGCCACGCACCACCTCGGCGTACACCGACGCGGCCATCTCAGTGTCATCGGTCCACTGCCACAACCCCGGCGGCAACTCCCGCTCCCTCAGAAAACACCGGTTGTCAGGGACGAAGAACTGCGAACCGAAGGCATCACCCACCGCCAGAGCAGACAAAGCAGACAAAGCGCGTGCCGGGCGCGGAACATCAATGATGTGCATCACCCCCATCCTGGCCAATCCCCACCACCACTGTCCACGCCACCCCCCACCCCCCAAGCATGTGACCAAACACCCAACCACCCCCGCCAACACCCCACACGGCCACCCCACCCAGGGCCTTCACCCCCATCACACGCCCCCCACCTGCGACGGGAACACAACGAAACAACCACGACACACACGGCTGACCCCAGGGAAACACCCCCCAGGTTGCCTGAAAACCTGCCCGCCCCCGCAGCAGGAGGAGCCGCACACCCCATGGAAGAACTCGTCGTCATCGGCAACGGCATGGTCGGCCACCGACTCACCGAAGCACTACGCGACCGCGACAGCGCCCACCACTGGCACATCACCGTCGTAGGAGAAGAACCCCGCACCGCCTACGACCGCGTGGCCCTGTCCTCCTACTTCGACGGCGCCACCGCCCAGGACCTGTCCCTGGGCCAACCGAGCGGCCCCCACACAGACGTACACGTCAACGAACGCGCCACCGCCATCAACCGCGCCAACCGCACCGTGACCACCGACTCCGGCCGCCTGCTGCCCTACGACCGCCTGGTCCTGGCCACCGGATCCACCCCCTTCGTGCCACCCATCCCCGGCCACGACCTGCCCGGCTGCCACGTCTACCGCACCATCGAGGACCTGGACGCCATCACCGCCTCCGCCCAAGGCGCCCGCACCGGCGTGGTCATCGGCGGCGGCCTCCTGGGCCTGGAAGCCGCCAACGCCCTACGCCTACTGGGCCTACAAGCACACGTGGTCGAACTCGCCCCCCACCTGATGCCCGCCCAGATCGACGAAGGCGCCGGCGCCCTACTACGCACCCTGATCACCGACCTGGGCGTACAGGTCCACACCGGAGCCGCCTCCACCGCCGTACAAGCAGCGGACAACGGCCACGCGGCCCACCTGAGCCTGGACGACGGCACCCACCTGGACACCGACCTGGTCGTGTTCTCCGTGGGCATCCGCCCCCGCGACGACCTGGCCCGCGACGCCGGACTCACCATCGGCGAACGCGGCGGCATCGCCATCGACGACACCTGCACCACCAGCGACGCCCACATCCACGCCATCGGCGAAGCCGCCAACCACCACGGCACCGTCTACGGCCTCATCGCCCCCGGCAACGCCATGGCCGAAGTCGTCGCCGACCACCTCGTGGGCGGCCCCGCCACCTTCACCGGCGCCGACACCTCCACCAAACTCAAACTCCTGGGCGTGGACGTAGCCAGCTTCGGCGACGCCCACGGCCGCACCCCCGGCGCCCTGGACGTGGTCGTCAACGACGCCGCCAGCGGCCGCTACGCCAAACTCGTACTCTCCGACGACGCCACCACCCTGCTGGGCGGCGTCCTGGTCGGCGACGCCACGACCTACGCCACCCTGCGCCCCCTGGTCGGATCCCCCCTGCCCGGCGACCCCCTGGCCCTGATCACCCCCGAGGGCGGAGCCAGCCTGGGAGCCGACGCCCTACCCGACTCCGCGCAGATCTGCTCGTGCAACGCCGTCACCAAAGGCGAACTGACCAAAGCCATCAGCTGCGGAAACCACGACGTGCCCGCCCTGAAGGCCTGCACCAAGGCAGGCACCAGCTGCGGCTCATGCGTACCCATGCTCAAAAAGATCCTCGCCCAGGCCGGCATCGAACAGTCCAAGGCCCTGTGCGAGCACTTCCCCCAATCACGCGCCGAACTGGTCGAGACCATCCGCGCCACCGGCACCACCACCTTCTCCGCCCTCATCGCAAGCCACGGCACCGGACACGGCTGCGACATCTGCAAACCCGCCATCGCCTCCATCCTGGCCTCCCTGGGCAACGGACACATCCTGGAAGGCGAACAGGCCACCCTGCAAGACACCAACGACCGCTACCTGGCCAACATGCAACGCAACGGCACCTACTCAGTCGTGCCCCGCATCCCCGGCGGCGAGATCACCCCCGACAAACTCATCGTCATCGGCCAGGTCGCACACGACTTCGGCCTCTACACCAAAATCACCGGCGCCCAACGCATCGACCTGCTCGGCGCCCGCCTGGAACAACTCCCCCACATCTGGAAACGCCTGGTCCAAGCCGGATTCGAATCCGGGCACGCCTACGGCAAATCCCTACGCACCGTCAAGTCATGCGTGGGCACCACCTGGTGCCGCTACGGAGTCCAGGACTCAGTCAGCCTCGCCATCCGCCTGGAAGAGCGCTACCGGGGCCTGCGCTCACCCCACAAACTCAAGTCCGCCGTCTCCGGCTGCGCCCGCGAGTGCGCCGAAGCCCGCAGCAAAGACTTCGGCATCATCGCCACCGACCAGGGCTGGAACCTGTACGTGGGCGGCAACGGCGGCTTCACCCCCCGCCACGCCGAACTGCTGGCCTCAGACCTGGACGAGGAAACCCTCATCCGCTACATCGACCGATTCCTGATGTTCTACGTGCGCACCGCCGACCGCCTCCAGCGCACCGCGCCCTGGATCGAGTCCCTGGACGGGGGACTGGACCACCTGCGCGACGTCATCGTCCACGACTGCCTGGGCATCGCCGCCGAACTCGAAACCGCCATGGAAGAGCACGTGGACACCTACACCGACGAATGGGCCGCCGTCCTGCAAGACCCCGAAAAACTCTCCCGCTTCGTCTCCTTCACCAACGCCCCCCACACCCCCGACCCCACCATCAGCTTCACCACCACCCGCGACCAGCCCGTACCAGGAACACCCGTGAGCTTGGGCATGCCCGCCCACCGCCCCCAGGAGGCCACCCGATGACCACCACCCAGACACCACCCACCACCTGGATCAACGCCTGCCCCACCGAGCAGCTACGCCCCGAGGACGGCGTAGCCGTCCTCCTTCCCGACGGAGGCCAGATCGCCCTGTTCCGCACCCGCGAACAACACCTGTACGCCGTGGACAACATCGACCCCTACACCGGAGCCGCCGTCATCTCCCGAGGTATCGTCGGCGACCGGGCGGGAGAGCCCACCGTCGCCTCACCCATGCTCAAGAACGTCTTCTCCCTGCGCACCGGCCAAAGCCTGGACGACACCGACGTGCGCCTGGCCACCTGGCCCGTCCGCGAGAACAGCACCACCGTGCAAATCGCCACCCGCGCCCAGGAGGCAACCCCATGAACACCCTGCCCCACGCACCGCCCACGCCCGCGCCCACCACCACCGCGCCCCTGGCCGGATTCACCGTCGCCGTCACCGCCGCCCGCCGCGCCGAAGAACTGAGCGCCCTACTGGAACGCAAGGGCGCCCAGGTCATCGCCGCCCCCGCCCTGCGCATCGTCCCCCTGAGCGACGACCAGCGCCTGGTCTCAGTCTCCGACCAACTCACCCGCCAACCCGCGGACATCGTCGTGGCCACCACCGGCATCGGCTTCCGCAGCTGGGTGGAGGCCTGCGAAACCTGGGGAACAGTCGAACAACTCCTCAACAGCATGCGCTCCTCACGCCTGCTGGCCCGCGGCCCCAAAGCCAAAGGCGCCATCCGCGCCGCCGGACTCACCGAAGAATGGTCCCCGCCCTCTGAGTCCTCCGCCGAAGTCCTGGACTACCTCCTGGACCAAGGCGTGGAAGGCCTGCGCATAGCCGTCCAACTACACGGCGAACCCCTGCCCGACTTCACCGCCGCCCTACGCCTGGCCGGAGCCGAAGTAGTCGAAGTACCCGTCTACAGATGGACCCAGCCCGAGAACACCGCACCCCTGGACCGCCTCATCGAAGCCCTCACCACCGGGGGAGTGGACGCGGTCACCTTCACCAGCGCCCCAGCCGCGGCCGGACTACTGGCCCGCGCCCACACCACCGGACACCAGAACCAACTGATCCAGGCCCTACGCGGCGACGTACTGGCCATGTGCGTGGGACCGGTCACCGCCCGCCCCCTCATGGCCCACGACATCCCCACCGTGTGGCCCCAACGCGCCCGCATCGGCGCCCAGGTCCGCAAACTCACCGAGGAACTGCCCGCACGCTTTCCCACCCTGAACGTGGCAGGACACCGCCTACGCCTGCGCGGCCACGCCGTCCTGGTCGACGGCACCGTCCACACCCTCTCACCCGCCCTGATGCGTGTGATGCGCGAACTGGCACGCCGCCCCGGACAGGTACTGCACCGCTCCCGCCTGCTCACCTGCCTAGGCGAGGACGCCGACACCCACGCCGTGGAAACAGCCGTGGCCAGACTGCGCACCGCCCTGGGCGCCCCCGCCATCGTCCAGACCGTGGTCAAACGCGGCTACCGACTGGCCCTGGAGACCACCGACTGCACCCACCAACCCTGACCACACCGGGGGAGGGCCCCCAGGGCACCGGCACACCAGAGCGAGGAAGGACGAAGCGGCCCCCGCCAGGGAGCCCCGCACCAGACCATGCACCACGACCCCACCCTGCTGCTGGCCGTCCACGGCACCCGCGACCCCCACGGCACCGCCGTGGCCCACTCCCTGGCCCTGCGCGTGGCCGAGGTGACACACCGCCCCACCCGACTGGCCTTCGCCGACGTACTCACACCCACCGTCGGCGACATCGCCGCCACCACCCCAGGCCCCCTGGTGGTCGTGCCCGCCTTCCTGGCCTCGGGCTACCACGTGCGCACCGACATCCCCCGCCAACTCGCCCTCGCAGGCCGCGCCGACGCCGTCATCACCCCCGCACTGGGCGACCACCCCGCCGTACTGGACACCGCCACGCGCCGCCTGGCCCAAGCCGGCCACCGGCCCGGCGACGCGGTCGTACTGGCCTGCGCGGGAACCTCCAACGCCCAAGCGGGCACAGAACTCGACCAGGCCCGGACCCGACTGGCCCAGCGCCTGGGCACCCCGGTGGCCCCGGCCTTCATCGCCACCGGCCGCCCCACCGTCACCGAACAGGTACGCCGCCTGCGCGCCCGGGGCCACCGCCGGGTGGCCCTGGCCAGCTGGCTCCTGGCCCCGGGCCTGTTCCACGACCGCCTGGCGAGCGCGGGCGCCGACGTGGTGCCGCGCCCGCTGTGCCCGGACGCGGCCATCGCCCACGCCGTGGCCGCCCGCTACCACCAGGCCGCCATCGCCCAGCCCGTGTAGAGCCCACACGGCGAACCCGGGGTGCGCGCAAACGACGAGGCCCGCGCCGAGGGTGGTGAAGGGCGACCACGCGGGAACCCCACCAGAGGGAACCCCCACCCCGCAACGCCCACGAGGACGGCCATGCCCCCACCCCCGCCCACGACCCCGCCCACGGCCACCACCCCGGGCTCTGGCCCGAGCACCCCGTCCTGGCCAACGAACCCCGCCGCCTACCGCCCTTCGCCGTCCCCCACCCCCTGGACCCCCACCTCCTCCTCGGCAACCTCGACCACCTACGCGCCCGCCCCGACACCGTCGACGCGGTGGTCTCCCTGTGCCGCACCCACCCCAGCGACGCACCCCACCTATCCGACACCGACTGGATCCGGGTGTGGCTACACGATCGCGCGGGCGCCAACACCAACATGCACTTCACCCTGGAGGAGGCCGCCGCCACGGTCGCCGCCCTGCGCGCCGAGGACAAACGCGTGCTCCTGCACTGCTGGGCCGGCGCCTCGCGCACCCCGGCCGTAGCCACCCGCTACGCCGTGGCCGCCCTGGGCGCGCCCTGCCTTCCCACCCTGGCCGCCATGATCCGCACCGTCGGAGGACACCTGGACAACCCCAGCCTGTCCACGGCCGTCGCCCAGCTCAGCGGCATAGACCTGCCCGACCCCGCCAGCACCCTCTTCCCCCACGGCATCCCGCCCCGGCGCCCCGAACTGCCCGAACCCCACATCACCGGATGACAAGTTCCACAAAACACCCATTTCCGGTACCGTTACCCTCGCGTTACCCCTAGGATCCGCGTCCAGACCCCGCGCACCACCCGGCGGCCCCGACTCCACCCGTGCCACGCCCTCCCGCGCCCCGGGGCATGACACCCCGCGACCTCCCAGGAGCGGACCCGCCACGACCTGTTCCCGTTCGAAGGACTCCCGCCGTGGGCACACACCAACCCCAGCCCCCTCCGGGCGACCAAGGCAGCACCCGCACCAGCGCCTCCGTCGGCCCCCGCGTGGCAGCCAAACGCTCCCGCCGCAAACGCACCCTGATCCTGGCCTCCGCCACCGGACTGACACTGCTGGTAGCAGGAACCGCCACCGCCGCGCTCATCGCCACCGGAGCCGACCCCGACACCACCACCAGCACAGCGGGCATCCCCAACGCCGACCCCGACCCGCTGGTCACCGACGACACCACCGCCGAACCCAACCAGGACCTGCGCCAACGCGCCGAGGAAGCCATCGCCTCCGCCACCCAGAACAGCAGCACCCAAGGCTCCGACATCCTCGAAGAACCCGAGGAAACACAAGAGCCCGAACCCGACGACAACGACAACGGCAACGAAGGAGGAAACGACAGCGACCAGGAACCCACCGGCCAAAGCGGCACCTGCCAGGCCTCCTACTACGGCGCCGCCCTCGCCGGAAGCCCCACCGCCAACGGCGAGACCTTCGACCCCAACGCCATGACCGCCGCGCACAAAACCCTGCCCTTCGACACCCAGGTCCAAGTCACCAACCCCGACAACGGCAAGTCCGTGACCGTGCGCATCAACGACCGCGGACCCTTCGTCGACGGCCGCTGCCTGGACCTGTCCACCGTCGCCTTCGACGAGATCATCGGCACCAGCGCCGGCGTCGGCCAGGTCCAATGGCAGGTCATCGGCTAAACACCCCCCACCCCAGCCACCATGTGCCCCACACCGCCACCCACCGGTACGGGGCACACACGCCTGTGAGCACCCACACCCCACCACGACATGACACAATCCCCAACACCCACCACCGACACCACAAGGGGAGCAGGGGCGTGTTCCGCACCACCACCGGCTGGGTCATCTCACCCACCGACCTCGTCGACACCCTGGAATGCGACCACCGCAACGCCCTGAAAGCCGCACTGGCCGCCCGCCTACCCGGCGCACCCTCCCCGGACAAAATCGACCCCCTCATCGCCCACCACGGCCACGTCCACGAACAAGCCGAACTCCAACGCCTGAGCGAGCTGTTCGACGACATCGCCCACATCCCCGAACCCCAACCCGACGACACCTCCCTGGCCGCCGCCGCGACCGCCACCGCCCAAGCCATGGCCCACGGAACCCCCGTCATCTACCAGGCCAGCTTCCACCACCCCCTGACCACCACCGCACAACCCGTGGCCTTCCACGGCCGCGCCGACTTCCTCATCCGCTCCGACCTGGACCCCACCACCGGCCAACAACGCACCCCCACCCCCCACACCTGGACCTACGAACCCTGGGACACCAAACTCACCCGCCGCCCAGGACCCAGCGCCGTCGTCCAACTGGCCGCCTACGCCCACGCCATCGCCCACACCACCGGCCACACCCCCCACCACATGCACCTCCTCACCGGCGACGGCCACACCCACACCCTGCGAACAGCCGAATTCACCCCCATCCTGGCCACCATCACCACCCGCCTCCTGGACCGCCTGGCCCACGAACCCACACTGCCCACCCCCACCTGGGCAGAGCCCCGCCCCGCCTGCGAGAGCTGCGGCTACAACACCTGGTGCTCCCAAGGACGCACCGCCGCCCGACACCTGTCCCTGGTCGCCGGCCTACGCACCGACCAGGCCACCAAACTCACCGACACAGGACTCACCACCATCGACGCCCTGGCGGGCGCCCGCGACGAACAGCGCCCACCCACCCTGCCGCGCCGCTCCTTCGACCAACTACGCGCCCAAGCCGCCCTCCAGGTACGCCAGGACACCACCCGCACCCCCGCCAACCCCCAGGGCACCGTCACCGCCGAAGTCTTCGCCCCCGACGGCCTGGCCAGCCTGCCCGCCCCCAGCCCCGGCGACGTCTTCTTCGACATGGAGGGCTACCCCTACCACTCCCGCGAAGGCGAACGCGGCCTGGAATACCTCTTCGGCGCCACCACCGAAGACACCAACGGCAACGAGACCTTCCACGCCTTCTGGGCCCACGACCGCACCCAGGAAAAGAAAGCCCTGGAGGACTTCGTCGACTTCGCCCTGGCCCGCATCGACACCGACCAGGGCGCCCACATCTACCACTACGCCTCCTACGAAGCGGACCGCCTCAAACACCTCAGCTCGGAGTTCGCCACCCGCGAGGAGGAAGTCAACCAACTCCTGCGCGAAAACCGCCTGATCGACCTGTACACCGTGGTCCGCAAAAGCCTGCGCGTGTCCCAGCGCTCCTACTCCATCAAGTACCTCGAACCCCTCTACCTGGGCACCGCACGCTCCGGAGGCGTCACCACCGCCACCTCCAGCATCGACGCCTACGCCGCCTACCTGAGCGCCACCGAGGCAGACCACCACGACCAGGCCCGACAAGTACTGGCCGACATCGCCGCCTACAACCGCGACGACTGCCACTCCACCGCACGCCTACGCGACTGGCTGGAGGACCACCGCACCCACCAGGGCATCACCGACCGCCCCCTGGTCCAGCTCGAACTCACCGAGACCGAAACCGAACGCGCCCGCAAACGCGCCGAGAAGGCCGCCCGCCACACCGCCCTGACCCAACCCCTGCTGGAACAGGTCCCCGCCAAAGCCCAAGAACGCGACACCGACCACCACACCCGCGCCCAACTGGCCGCCCTGGTCGGCTACTACCAGCGCGAGAACCTTCCCCCCTGGCGCGAGCACTACCGGCGCACCAACGCACCCCTGACCGACCTGGAATCAGACACCGACTGCGCCGTCCCCTTCCAGGTCCGCGCGGGGGAGTGGGTCCACCCCACCGGACGCCAACGCAAATCCCGCCGCGAAATCACCATGCGCCTGGACACCGCCCACCCCCACCCCTTCACCCCCGCCCAGGACGTCCACCTGCTCTACCCCGGCGCCCCCGGACAGGCCGCCACCACCACCCAGGCCAAGACCACACACACCGAAGCCGACACCCTGACCATCACCGAAACCTGCGACCCCGACGCCACCTACTCCCGGCCCCCCGTCGCCGTCCTGCCCGGCTCCCCGGTCAACCCCGCCCCCAAGGACGGAGCCCTGGAATCGGTGGCCCGCACCGCACTGCCCCACCTGCCCGACTGGCCCCACCACCCGGGCCTGGACGTACTGCGCCGCATCCCGCCCCGCCTGAGCCCGCCAGGCCCACTACCCGACCCGGCCGAACACGGGGGCGACCTGATCGCCGCCACCATCACCGCCGTGGACCGCCTCCACAACTCCTACCTGGCCGTACAGGGCCCACCCGGCGCCGGAAAAACCTACCTGGCCGCCCAACTCATCACCCACCTGGCCCGCCAGGGCAAGAACGTGGGCGTGTGCTCCACCAGCCACAAAGCCGTGGAGAACGTCATGTCCGCCGCCCTGAGCGCCGCCGACACCGCCGGAGTCCGCATAGCCGCCGCCAAACGCGCCAAAGCACGCGGCAAGGACTCCGCCGAAACCGAACCACCCTGGGAACAGCCCTCCACCGCACAGGCCCTGGCCACCTGGCGCAACAAACGCACCGCACAAACAGAACCCGTCCTGATCGGCGGCACCGCCTGGGCCATGTCCAACGCCGCCATGATCGCCGACCCCCTGGACGTACTCATCATCGACGAGGCCGGACAGTTCTCCCTGGCCGACACCCTGGCCGTGTCCGCGGCCACCCACAACCTCGTCCTGCTGGGAGACCCCCAACAGCTACCCCAGGTCGTCCAAGGCACCCACGGCGAAGGCGCCGACGCCTCCGCCCTACAGCACCTGATGGCCAACCGCCACATCATCGACCCCACACGCGGCTACTTCCTGGACCAGACACGCCGCATGCACCCCACCGTGTGCTCCACCGTCTCCTCCCTGGCCTACCAAGGCCGCCTACACGCCCACCCCACCACCACCCACCGCACCCTGACCACCCTGGAACCAGGCGTGTACATCCGCCCCACCACCCACCAGGGACGCACCACCCACAGCCCCGAAGAAGTCCAGGCAGTGGTGGACACAGCCACCCGACTGGTGAACGAAGAACTCACCACCCGCCCGGACCAGGGCCCGCGCCCCCTGACCGGCCACGACATCCTGGTAGTGGCCCCCTACAACGTGCAGGTACGTGCCCTGCGCCGCGCCCTGGCAGCGGCCGCCCGCCACCTGCCCGCCCTGGAAGGGGTGCGCGTGGGCACCGTCGACCGCTTCCAAGGACAAGAAGCCGCCGCCGTCATCTGCTCCATGACCACCTCCAACGCCGCCGACACCAGCCGCGGCACCGCCTTCGTCCTGGACCGCAACCGGCTCAACGTCGCCCTCTCCCGCGCCCAACTGGTGGCGACGGTGGTCTTCTCACCCGACCTGCTCACCACCGCCCCACGCAGCATCGACGAACTACGCCTACTCGCCTCCTTCACCGCACTCCTGGACAACGCCCGCCCCTGGACCCCCTGACACATCCGCCACCGGTTCCACACACCCCCTGGGTGGAGTACGTTTTACACAGCACCACACCCGACCCGAACGCCCCCGCGCGCCCGGGCGGGCGCCATGCGTGTTCGACGGCCCCACCGCCCGCATCCTCGGTACGGGCGCGCCCCGTCCGCCCTGGCCCGCCACCTGTTCCCGAAAGGCACCACGGCCCCCGTGTCTGACCGACCCTCCGCCCCCGGCGGCGGCCGCAACACCCGCCACCCCACCGGCATCCGCGTCGTCCTCGCCCTCATGGCCCTGTTCGCCCTGGTCCTGGGACCAGTGGGCTACCTGCGAGGCATCACCGCCCACGCCCACGCGGGCTCAGCGGCCGAATGGTTCACCCTGGCCTTCGGCGCCGCCGTGGGCATCCCCTTCCTGGCAGCCGCCGTGGCCACCGTCGCCGGAGACCGCAAAGCGGCCCTGTGGTCACTGGCCCTGCTGGTGTGGCCGGTGGTCTTCGTCACCGCCCTACACCTGACCCAGGCCACCTGACCTCAAGGGCCGACCCCCGCGCCCGCCTGCGCAGGCCGAACACCGCCGCACCATCGGCGGTAGGCTACCGGCGTGTCACCGAAGAAACGCAAACGCCGCAAGGACCTGCGCCCCGACACCGCCCCCGCCCAGGAGACCCGGGCGGGCACGGAACACACGGGCACGAGGCAGCACACCACGGGGGACAGGATCAGCCGCACCCCGGTGGTGATCGCCGACCCGCCCGACCGCAGGATCACCGCACTGTGGGTGGTACTGGCCCTGCTGTGGGCGCTGGGCACCCCACTGGCACTGGCCAACCTGCTGTTCGTGGTCATGGACCTCCAGCAAAGCGCCCTGTCCGTGCAGGACCCCGCCACTCCGCTACCGCAGGAAAACGTGGACGCGGTCGGCAACGCCCTGATCTGGGTACTGGTCCTGGCCCTGGTGGTCCCGTCCGCCTCAGCCGTGGCCGCACTGGTGCTGCGCCGCAAAACCGCCGCGATCGGCTTCACCGCCGCCCTGGTCCTCTCGGCGGTACCACTGCTGTGGGTCATGCCCCCCGCCGAACTGTGGGACGCGCTGCACACCCACCTCCTGGGCACCTGACAACCACACAAATCCGACCCGGCCCCGCGCCGCCTGCCGTGCCCGCGCCCGTTCTTGGGCCATCATGGATAACCGTGAACACACCCCGACCCACCCACCACACCCAGCCCACCGACGAGGCCGCCCTCCCCGAGCCCGTACGCGCCCGCCTACAGCGCACCACCCACAGCGTCCTGGTCGACACCCGCGCCCTGGCCCAGGTGCGCGAGCGCTTCGACACCGAGCAGGCCCACACCCTGGGCCGGTACCTGGCCAACGCCCAATCACCCAACACACTGCGCGCCTACCGCACCGACTGGACCTCCTTCACCGCCTGGTGCCTGGCCGAACACCGCCAGTCCCTGCCCGCCGACCCGGTGGACGTGGCCGTGTACCTGGCCGCCTGCGCCCACACACGCACCGCCGACGACACGGCCTGGGCCCTGGCCCCCTCCAGCATCGAACGGCGCTCCGCCGCCATCGCCGCCGTCCACGGCGCCCACGGCCTGGAATCACCCACCCGCTCCGAAGTGGTGCGCATGACCCTGCGCGGTATCCGCCGCACCCGCAAGGTGCGCCCGCGCCGCAAGGACCCGGTGGTACTGAACACCCTGGAGACCCTGCTGTCGGTACGCCCGGGCCACCACCACCCGGCGGGGGTGACCCGGCGGCGCGACGCCCTCCTGCTCCTGACCGGGTTCGCCGGGGCCCTGCGCCGCACCGAGCTGGCCTCACTCACCTTCGACGACGTCACGGTGCGCACCGACGCCTCCACCGCAGCCCCCGCACTGGTGGTGCGCCTGGGACAGACCAAAACCGACCAGGAGGACCGCTACGGCCAGGTGGTGGCCCTGCCCCGGGGACGGCACCGCCACACCTGCCCGGTGTGCGCCTTCGCCGACTGGTCCCAGCTGCTCACGGCCCACCGCGAAGGCGCTGACGAGGCGGTGCGCGAGCTGCTGGCGCAGGCCGGCCCCGGCACCCCGCCGGCACACCTGTGCCAGGACTGGCACGGCACCGAGCTGTCCGACGGCTCCCAGCGACCGCTCCTTCCCACAGTGGACCAACACGGCCACATCGGGCAGCGGTCGATGTCGGGCCGGGCCGTGGGCGAACTCGTCAAGCGCTACGCCCGACGAGCCGGACTCAACCCCGACGACTTCGGCGGACACTCCCTCAGATCCGGATTCGCCACCCAGGCCGCGCTGAGCGGGGCCAGCGACCGCGAGATCATGCGCCAGGGCCGCTGGACCAACCCGCGCACGGTGCACGACTACATCCGCACCGCCAACCCGCTGGAGGACAACGCCGTCACCCGTCTGGGCCTGTAACCCAGACCACACCAGCAACTCTGGTGTCTCAGCTTGTCAACGAACCCCCAGCAGTACTCGAAATCACCCGTTAAAGTGCGATCCTTCCCTGATGAGACATTAGGTTGGTTGCGTGAGAAAGGGGACGGTCCCATGGTCGACGAGTTTCGTGCAGCATTCCAAGAACTGATCGACGCCTCCGTCGCCACCGACCCCCAACACTTCCCCCCAGCCGTCCACAAGGTCTACCTCCTGGCCTCCCAGATCCCCGCCTCCGAACGCGAACTCGCCCTGGAAGCCCTGGCACCCCTGCTCTCAGCGGACCACGCCGCCCCCGGCATCATCGCCGACCTGTCCGTGGTCGCCGGAGCCCTGGTCGAAATGGGCACCGACCCCGGCCCCACCGGCCCAGAAGTCCTCCACCGCCTACGCACCATGGGCAAGGGCGCCATCGTCTTCGCCCGCTCCTGGGAGCGCACCGGCGGCGGCACCCCGCCCGACCCCGACACCGTCACCGCCGACGCCGAAACCCGCGTCGCCGCCGACCTGGGCCCCGACGCCCCCAGCGCCACCATGTGCTGGTGGACCATCCGCCGCCACGGCCTGGCCGCCAAAACCATGCTCAGCGAACCCACCGTGCGCGCCCACATCCGCAGCACCCCCTCCCTGCACGCCGAACTCGTCGCCATCGCCAACCAGCTCAGCGACCTACTCACCGAGTTCGACGAGGTCCGCGCCCTACTACGCATGTCCGAAGCCACCAGCGCCCTGGTCATGGACCGCCACTCAAAACGCGCCTTCCGCGTCCTCTTCGACGGCATCGGCGACAACTCCCAACTCCACACCCTGCTCGCCGACGCCCTCATCGGCCCCCACCGCCAGGGCCTGCCCGGAGAACCCCCCGACCCGCGCTGGGTCACCGCCTTCCGCGACGGCGCCCCCGACCCCGCCGCCCACACCGTCCGCGGCTGGTGGAACATGGTCGCCCACGACGGCACCTGGGTGTGGAACGAGGGCGCCCCCGCTGAAATCCCCACCGTCGACGGCGAACACGTCGTGGTCCTGGACGAACAGCCCTACCCCCGCTCCTGGAGCGCCGCGCGCCGCCACCCCCAGGTACACGGCTGGCTGGAGGTGGAGTCCGAACTGGGCACAGAGGAAACAGCCCTGTGGTGGAAGCGCATCGCCCCGGCCGAACCCGCCATCCCCAGCACCGACGAAGAGGACGACTACCCGCCCCTGCCCGAACCGGTGGTGCTCCAGGCCAAGGACGCACCCGAACCCGACCGGGTACACGGCCCGCCGGCCGGGGAAGCACCCGCCCCGCAACCCGAGAGCGCCCCCGCCACCGAACCCGTGCCGACACCACCACCCGAGCCCGCACCCACACCCGCACAGGCGGGCAACGGGTTCCTACCACCCCTGCCCCCGGGGGTGTCCAAGAGCGCCAACTGGGGCCCCACCTGGCGCTGACCGCCACCCCCGCGCCGCCGGAGCGGACCCCACCACACGGTCACGGCGCTCCCGACCCCGCACCCCCACGCAACGAACATCACCCAGAGCGACGACACGGTCGCACCCTGGCGTGCGGCCACCCGCCAGGGCAGGAACGGCCACGGCGACCAGCCGCGCACTCCACCACCCCGCGCCACCCGCGCGGACCAGCGCCACCACCAGGCCCACGAAAACCACCGCTCCCGGGGCCCACCGGCCCCGGGAGCGCCCTCAGGCCCGGTGACGAGGCGTGTGGACACCCGCGGCGGCCGCGGCCACCGGCCCCCGCCCAGAGCCCTCCTCATCATCATCGCCGTACAGGCCCTCGAAGTACTCCTCCTCAGCGAGCCCCTCCTCCGAGCGCGCCCCACGCCAGCGCCCACCCACGAACAGGGGAGCCACCAGCACCACCACAAACGGAACGAACACCCCCAAGGGCAACAGCACCAGCGCCCCCTCGCTCCCGGGCACCTGCGGCAACCGCTCCAACAGGTGCATCCGCAACAGCGACACCGCGCTCAGCGCCCCCACCGTCAACGCCGCACCGAAGGGCAGCATCGGCGTCAGCCGGGCGGGAACCGCGGCCAACGCCACCAGCAGGCCCACGCCCACCAGCCCCGCCACGGCCAACGGCCCCGAACCCTGCAAAACGCCCAAACCAGCGGTGTGCAAACCACGCAAGTGGGCGAACGCCCACCCCGAGGCCAGAACCAGCACAGGTCCCACGATCAGACCAGACAGGAAACCAACGAAATGTCGCACGGGGGTGCTCCTCTCAGGGGTTGCGCAGCACCCTAGCGGCAAAAGCGATCCTCAGCACCACATCCCACCATGACCGACACCGCGCCACCTCACCCCCACACACCACCCCGCCAGCGCCCCCCACCCCCACTAAGCTGGGCAAACGTGAACAGCCAACAACACCCCGAACCCGACCCCGACGTCATCGAACTCGCCACCCGCATGTTCGACCACGCACGCACGGGACAGACCACCACCCTGGCCCAGTACCTGAACGCCGGACTACCGGCCAACCTCACCAACGACAAAGGCGACACCCTGCTCATGCTGGCCGCCTACCACGGCCACACCGACACCGCCGCCACCCTCATCGAACACGGAGCCGACCCCAACCGCCTCAACGACCGCGGACAGTCCCCCCTGGCCGGAGCCATCTTCAAGGGAGAAGACTCCGTGGTCCACCTGCTCACCGAACACGGAGCCGACCCCGACACAGGCACACCCACCGCCCGCGAAACCGCCCAGATGTTCGACAAACAGGACCTACTAACCCTGTTCGAGAACTGAACCGACCCACCACCACACCCAAAGGGCCCGGCCTCCACAACAGGAGCCGGGCCCAACGAACAAGACCTACACCGCATCAGGGGCACGGCGCAACGCATCAGCATCCGCACGACCAGGCACCTGCAACACCCGGTCACTGGGCACACTGGCACCCCAACGGCGACGCACCTCATAGGCCGCCAACGCCACCAGCACCGACCCCACCGACGCCACCAGCGCCTGACGCTGATCGGGCAGGACGACCATCGCCGCAAAAATCGTCACCAGACCACCCAACACCACCCACGTCAGGTACGGAAACGCCCACATACGCAAGGTCAACCGCTCAGGCTCACGCTTGCGCACCCGCGCACCCACCACCAGCTGCGAAGCGCAAATGGTCAAGAACAACACCAGCAAAATCGCACCGATGGAAGCCACCAGGAACGGAAACACCCGGTCAGGCCACAAGTAGTCAGCCACCACCGCCGCATACCCCACCACAGTGCCCAACAGGATCGCCCGCACCGGCACACCACGCCGACTGATCCCACGCAGCGCACGAGGCGCGTCCCCCTGCCGCGTCAAGGTGAACAACATCCGCGAAGAGGTGTACATCGCCGCGTTGAGCACACTCAGCACCGCGATGAACACCACGATCTCCATGATCAAAGCAGCCCCGGGCACACCCACATGCTCCATCACCGCCACGAACGGGCTACGCCCCGGCTCCACACCACTCCAGGGCAGCACCATCACCACCACCAGGATCGAGGCCACATAGAACAACCCGATACGCCAGAGCACGTTGGTGATCGCCGAAGCCACACCCCGCTCAGGCTCAGCGCTCTCACCAGCAGCCACCGTGATGATCTCCACCCCGCCAAAGGCGAACAACACCACCACCGTGGCCGCCAACACCGCAACCCAACCGTTGGGCGCGAACCCGCCGTGCTGCCACAGATTGGCCACACCAGAACCATCCGAGCCACTCCACAACCCCAGCGCCCACAAACCACCGATCAACAAGAACGCCACGATCGTGGCCACCTTGACCAGGGAGAAGAACGACTCGGTCTCAGCGAAGACACGCACCGAGACCAGGTTGGCCGCCGTCATCGACAACAACACCAACAACGCCAGCGCCCACCCCGGAACCCCCGGAACCCACTGGCCCAAAATCGCCGCACCGGCCACCGACTCAGCGGCCACCAGCACCGCGTACATCCACCAGTACACCCAGCCAATGGTGAACCCGGCCCTGGGACCAAAAGCCAACCGGGCGTAGTCGGAGAAGGAACCACCCGCGGGAACCGCCACCACCATCTCGCCCAAGGCACGCAGGGTGAAAAACACCAGCGCACCAGCCAGCACATAGGACAGCACCGCGGCCGGCCCCGCCAACTGGATCACCGAGCCAGAACCGATGAACAGCCCGGCCCCCACCGAACCACCGATCGCGATCAGCGCCATGTGGCGCCGCCGCAGTGAATGAGCCAACCCGCTGCCGTTGGCACCTGCTTCGTTGGCCGCCCCCGAGGGCGGCGTCACACTGCTTCTCATCCGGCCAACCTTAGGCACATCTCACTCCTTGGACTTTCGCCGCCCCACCAAAACAGCCCATGACCCCACCAATGTGAAATAGCTAACACCACACGACAACCAACACCCCACCCACACACCACCGGGGGAGTAGGACACCAACACACCGCCCTCACACCCCAG
Source organism: Nocardiopsis sp. TRM 82005 (assembly GCF_056312425.1). Classification (NCBI taxonomy): domain Bacteria; kingdom Bacillati; phylum Actinomycetota; class Actinomycetes; order Streptosporangiales; family Nocardiopsidaceae; genus Nocardiopsis; species Nocardiopsis sp. TRM 82005. The sequence goes on along the minus strand of NZ_JBWDTQ010000017.1, from coordinate 132,847 downwards.
AGGGAAACGCACCCACCCCCACCTATGCCACGATCAGCCACGTGCGCCACCTCACCCCGCTCCTGCGCCCACTCACCAGCACCCACACCTACCGCCGCTGGGCCTACCTCGTCATCGGCGGCGCACTCCTGACGCCCTACGCCATGGCCGCCCTGGTACTGGCCACCCTCATCGCCGAACGCACCAACACCACCCTGACCTTCCCCATCCACGCCCTGGCCGCCGCCACCGCCCTGGCCGCCGTAGCAGCCACCGCCTACCTGCCCGGCACCCGCAACGCCCAACTCCACCTGGCCCACACCCTGCTACGCGGCCCCCTGACCCACACCCCCCGCCCCACCACCACCTGGCGCACCAGCGCCCGCACCAGCGCCTGGCTGTGCCTGCACATGATCACGGGCATGGCCCTGTGCCTGGCCACCATGACCGCCCTCACCGAAGCCGCCCTCCTGGCCATCGCACCCCTGACCGACCACCCCCACACCATCGCCCAAGGCCCCCTGACCTTCGTCGGCGCCCACACCCTCACCCCCACCCAACGCCTCCTGGCCCCCCTCACCGGCCTGGCCCTGCTCACCGCCCTGCTCTACACCATCGCCCTGACCGGCCACCTACTCGCCCACGCCGCACCCCACCTGCTGGGCCCCTCACCCACCGAACGCCTGGCCGCCGCCCAAACCCACGCCCACACCCTCGCCGAACGCAACCGCCTGGCCCGCGAACTCCACGACTCCCTGGGCCACGCCCTGTCCGTGGTCACCCTCCAAGCCGCCACCGCCGCCCGCCTACTCGACACCGACCCCGACTTCGCCCGCCAAGCCCTCACCCACATCGCCGAACAGACCCGCACCGCCACCGCCGACCTCGACCACGCCCTGGGCATCCTGCGCGAGGACACCCACACCCCACGCACCACACCCCCCGACCTGACCCACCTGCCCCACCTGGCCCAAGCCACCCAACACACCGGCACCAACCTGACCTGCCACATCAACGGCGACCCCGCCCACGTACCCGCCCTCCTCTCCCGCGAGACCTACCGCATCAGCCAAGAAGCCCTCACCAACGCCCTACGCCACGCCCCCGGCCAACCCCCCACCCTGCAACTGGACATCACCCCCACCACCCTGACCCTGACCATCACCAACCCCCTCCCCACACCCACCCGCACCCGCCCGTCCCAACGCACCCGCCGCGCGCACGGCGTCACCGGCATGCAAGAGCGCGCCCACCTGCTCGGCGGCACCCTCACCGCCGGACCCCGCGACACCACCTGGCAACTCACCCTGCACCTGACCTGGAAAGAACAACCGTGATCCGCATCAACCTGGTCGACGACGAAGCCCTCATCCGCGCAGGACTGGCCGCACTGATCAACGCCGAGGACGACATGGAAGTCACCGGCCAGGCAGCCGACGGCGCCGACGTACCCGACCTGACCCGCCGCACCCGCCCCGACCTGGTCCTGATGGACGTACGCATGCCCCACCTGGACGGCATCCAGGCCACCCACACCCTGCGCACCCACCCCCGCCCGCCCCGCGTCATCGTCCTGACCACCTTCGACAACGACGACTACGTCTGGGGCTCCCTGCGCGCCGGCGCCACCGGATTCCTCCTCAAACGCACCCCGCCCGAGGACATCCTGGCCGCCATCCGCATCGCCCACCGCGGCGAAACCCTGCTCTTTCCCACCGCGCTACGCCACCTGGCCGCCACCCAACCCACCGCACCCACCCCCGCCGCCCAGGCCGTGGACACCCTCACCGAACGCGAGTCCCAAACCCTGACCCTCATGGCCCAAGGACTCACCAACGCCGAGATCGCCCACCACCTGTTCCTGGGAATGGAGACCGTCAAAACCCACGTCTCCCACATCCTGACCAAACTCGGCGTCCGCGACCGCACCCAAGCCGTCATCGCCGCCTACGACTCCGGCCTCATCCGCCCCAACACCGGCCGCTGACCACCCCACACACAAAAAAAAGGGGGCGGAGGCCACCGCACCCCCGCCCCGACAAGGTCAGGCCCACCAACACCCCAACCTCACCCCTCCTCGGCCTCCACCGCACACGGCCCCCGCAACTCCCGCAACCGGGCCTGCTCACGCACAGACACCACATCAGCCGCATCAGCCACGATCCGCGAGAAATTCACCGGCTGGTCCAGGTTCACCATGTGCCCCGCCCTCGGCACATTCACCAGCCGCCCATCCGCACACGTGTCAAAGAACCGCTTCTCATGGATCCGAAAATGATCCCGCGCCCCGTTGATCAACCACACCGGCCCCGAATACGCCGACAACGCCTCCAACACATCCATCTCCGAGACCGCGTCAATCACCGCAGTGGCCGCCTCCACAGCCAAACCACCGTCCAACACCGCTTCCGCCGCACCATCACGCAACGTCAACCGGTGAAAACGCTCATTGACCGCCGCACCCTTGTCCGGCAACCGATCCATCAACACCGCCGGCACCCGATACAGCTGCGCCAACAACTGGGCGGGCTTGGCCGTGCAACCAGCCGCCACCAACCCCGCCACCCGATCCGGAGCCGACCCCGCCGCCGCAATCGAGACAAAACCGCCCATACTCAACCCCACCAGTAGGGCACGACCCCCCACACCATCAATCGCCCCCAACACCGCATCCACCGCACCACCCAGCGAGAACTCCTCACCCCGCCGCGACCCGTGCCCGGGAAGATCAGGCGCCACCACCGTGCGCCCCTGAGCCTCCAACAACTCCACCTGCGGACGCCACATACTCCTCGACATCCGCAACCCATGCACCAACACAACCGGCACACCCATGAACATCTCCTCCTACCGAGCCCCGTAGCGCACCGTCACCGGAGCATGATCAGACCAACGCCCCCCATGCTCGACCGCACGCTCCACCCGCGCCGACACAGCACGCGCCGCCAACCCCGGCGTGGCCACCTGCAAATCAATCCGCCACCCCGCGTCATTGTCAAAAGCCCGACCCCGATAGGACCACCACGTATAAGGCCCCTCCTGCTCCGGATACAACGCCCGCACCACGTCCACATACCCGGCCTCACCAAAGACCCGGGACAGCCACGCCCGCTCCTCAGGCAAGAACCCCGCACTCCTGCGATTGCCCCGCCAATTCTTCAAATCCACCTCAGCATGAGCGATGTTCCAATCCCCGCACACCACCAGCTCACGCCCCTGCTCCTGAACCTCACGGCGACGCTTGACCAGATAGGGCAGGAACGCCTCCATGAAACGCTCCTTCTCCTCCTGGCGACCAGTACCCACCTCACCCGAGGGCAGATACAGGCTCGCCACCGTCACCCCGCCCAGATCCACCTCCACGTACCGGCCCGAATCCTCAAACTCAGCAGCACCAAACCCCACCCGCACCCCATCGGGCTCAACACGCGAGTACACCGCCACCCCAGCACGCCCCCGCGCCGACGCCGGCACCAACACCACATGCCACCCATCAGGCTCAATCACCCCAGCAGGCAACTGCTCAGCCTCAGCCCGCGTCTCCTGCAAACACACCACATCAGCCTCGGTCGAAGCCAACCACCCGACGAACCCCGGATCCTTCTTCGCCGCAGCCCGCAGACCGTTCACGTTGACACTCGAAACCACCAAAGAACTCATCACAAGCAAAGACTAGCCACACCTCACCCGCCCCCGTCCTCAGCCGCCAAACGCCGCAACACACCATAGGTCCGGTTCGACGAGGCCGCCTCCCGCTGTGCCCGAGCCGTCACCTCGATATAGGCCTGCGACGAAGCCACCGACGCGTGCCCCAGCAAATGCATGATCTCGGTGACCGAGGCCCCGTCCTCCGCCAACCGCGTCGCGAACGTATGCCGCAACGCATGCACCAACGTCCCCCGCGCCACCCGGTCGTGCACCCCCGCATGCCGGTAACACTGCTTGACCAGATACTGCAGCCCACCCCGCCGCAGCCCCTGCCCCCGGCGGTCCACCAACAACGGATCCGACCCCCGCACCGTCCCGAACCGCTCACGCCGCGACACCAGATAGGCCTCCAGCAAAGCCTCCAGCGGCACCTCGATGGGCAAGATCCGCTCACCCCCGCCCTTGCCCACCACACGGATACGCCGCTCACCCGCACGCCCACCCACCGACTCCACCCGTAGCGCGAGCATCTCCGCCGACCGCATCCCCGTCAACAACGCCAGGGCCAGAACCACCAGATCCCGCTCCGGCCACGGATCACGCGCCCTACGCGCACCCCCGGCCAACGCCTCCAACAACCGCTCAGGAGTGTCCTCACCCATCAACGGCTTGGGAACCGAGGACCGCACCCGAGGCCGCGGCACCGCCGACATCGGATTGCCAGCCACCACCTGCTCCGACACCCAGAAAGCAAAGAACCCGTTCCACGTCGACCACGCCCGCAACACACTGGAGGCAGCCCGCTGCCCAGCGAACTCAGCGAACGCCGCCCGCAGCACCGGCGCCCCCAAATCCGCCCACACCACCTGGTCGGCCTCCACGCCCACCACCTGAGCCACACACCGCAACACCGCATGCAGATCACGCCGGTAAGCAGCCACCGTGTGAGGGGAGGGCTTGGCAGCCCGACGTGCCACCAGATACTGCTCAACGGCCTCGACCACAGGCCCCGTCTGACCACTCATACCCACAGCATCCCCGATCCCGCGGGAGCTCCCGCCACCCCTGCCACGAACCCCGCAGCCGCCAGAGAGGACAGGAGGAGGAACGGGGGAGCCGTGCACGAGGAATCGGCCCCCGTGTGGAGGGGAGCGAGCCAACAGGCCGGGGGAGAGCCCACCCCACAGCGGAAACCCTGGGTGCATGAACCAATGCATGCGGTACTCAGCCCGACGGCAGGCCGCGCACCACGGCCCGGGGCAGGGGAGTGGGCGCTCCCACCCGGACTCCCGCACGCGAGCAACCCCCTCGGAGCCTCGCCGGAAAGCCCCGCCGAAGGCGGCGCGCCGGAACGAGCCACGGGGGAGCAGGGGAGGCGGGCGCGTGCGAAGCCGAAGACGCTCATCCACCCGAGTACCACAAACCACGCATAAGAACACAGAAACCTACAAACTCATGCATAACACGGTTTATGCATGAAACATGGAGGCACCCGCCATCCCATCCAGAGCACGGGAACCCCCGCCGGCAGGCGACCCTCACGAGCGGGACCCCACCCACCGCACCGCCCAGCGGAGCCCCGCCGCACCCAGACCCAAAGGCAAGCCGAGCACACCCACCCACCAGCCACACTGGCCCTGAACAGGAAGGACACCAAACCAACCCAAGACGCGCGCCTTCCAGCGGCCACCCAACGGCACAGGACGAAGACAGCGAGACCGAGCAGCCGGGGCCGAAGCGAGCGCACGCATCCAACCCCTCCAGCCACGGGCCACAGGCCCCACAGGCCCGGAGACATCCACGGCCACACCAGCCGACTCACAGCAGCACCAAACACCCGGCCGCCCGCCACAGGCCCCGCACAACCCCTTCCCCACCTCCACCACAAACGCCGATAATGCACATTATGTCAAGTAGAAGTATCGGATGCCCCCAGCACCACACCCTCACAATCCTCCAAAAACCCCAACCACCAACAACTACTCCGGCAACCGCAACCACCCCGTACGCACCTGCCACGACCCACCCGACTCCAACCGCTCCACCACCGCACGCTCCAACCGCGTCCGCCGCGGCGCCGCACCCACATCCACCACCGGCATCCCGAACACGAACCGGAACACATCCGCCTCCCCCGGCTGCCCCTCACCCACCAACGTGAACCGACGCTGGAACCGCACGATGTTGGACCCCTCCCCCAACACCTCACCCCACTGCGGATCCAACAACCACGACGTACACGTGGCCACCACCGGATCAAAACCCAGATGCTCCCGGGCAAACCCCCGCGCCCGGCCCAACGCCCCATCCACCGACACCGGATCCAACCCACCCGTGGGAATGTGCAACCGCAGAGCCAGATCCCCCCAGCCCATCCCCGCGGCCCCCGCCCCCGGATACCACTCCACACCGCCCTGATCGACCAGCAAACCCGGCTCGAACTGCAAACCACCCACCCAGTACAAGCGCCCACGGAACTGCGCAGCCACCCACGCAGCCGTCTCCACACTCAACCGGCCAAACATCCGACGCGACCGCGCCACCTGCACACCCACATCAGCCAGCGTCGCCACCGTCACCGAACGATCAACACCCAACGCCCCATGCGCCAGAAACTGCTCCGGAACCCGCGCCGCGAACGCCCACAACGACGCCACCCGCACCCGCGGATCCTCCGCATCCACCAACGGAGGCCAATCCCGCCACCGACCCACCGGCAGATCCGCATCCGCACACAAACGCCGGTACATGCACCCCACCAAGTGCCACAGCTCCGGCGGCCACTCCCCCTCAGCCGTCCCCGAACCCGGCCACAACGCCTCCACCTCGGCCCGGTCCACCGCGTCCAAAGCAAACAGATCCAACACCCGCGAGGCCTCATCCCCCACCGGCACCTCCAGAGCCCTCACCGGCTCCGGCAGCCGCTCAGCCTCCTCCAACCACACACGCACATCCGCGCCCAGACCAAACCGTTCCACCACAGCGACGCTATCCATCCCCACATCATGACCGACCTTCCACCCCACGCGCGAGTGAGGCCAGCCTCACAGGTGGGCATAGTCTTGACGTAACCCACAGACACCACCACACCAACCGAAAACGAGGACCACCACCGATGCCCGTGCCCGACCCGGCGCACCACGTCCGCGACTGGCTCGCCACCTACGACACACCCACCACATCGGTGGCCCACCTCCTCTGCGACCGCCACAACCCCCACACCACCGCCACCACCGAGATCGGCCCCACCCTGGCCGCCACCACCCTCACCTTCGACCAACTCACCGAACGCTCCCGCACCCTCGCGGCCGGACTCGCCGACCTGGGCATCACCACCGGCGACCGCGTCGCCACCCTCATCCCCAAGGGCACAGACCTCACCGTCACCGCCCTGGCCACCTGGAGGCTGGGAGCAGTCCTGGTCCCCCTCCTGTCCTCCCTCGCCCCCTCCGCCATCACCGAACGCCTCACCGACTCCAACGCCCGCCTGATCGTCTGCGAAGCCGAGTACCGCAACAAACTCGACCCCGAACCAGACACCACGCCCTCCCCCACCCCGCACATCGCCACCACCGGCACCCACCCCCTGCGCGAGGGCGACCACACCCTGACCAGCCTCACCGAACGCGGCGCCACCGCCCCGCCCGTCCCCGACACCGCCGTCGGCGGCAGCGGACTGCTCGCCATCGTCTACGTCTCCAGCGTCATCGGCCCGCCCCGCGGCGTACGCGTACCCGTACGCGCCCTGGCGGCCATGCACGCCTACCACCACTACGGCCTGGGCGTACAGGACGACGACGTGTACTGGAACACCGCCGACCCCGGCTCCGCCTACGGCCTCTACCACGGCCTCATCTCACCGCTGCTGGCCGGACACGGATCCCTCGCCCTGCGCGCCGGGTTCTTCGACCCCGAACTCACCCTCGACGTGCTGGGCATCTACGGCGTCACCAACCTGGCCACCGACCCCACCACCTACCGCACCCTGCGCGCCGCCACCAAGACGCTGCCACCCGAGGTGATGGTCCAGCGCCTGGCCAGCGCCGGAGAACCCCTGGCCCCCGACGTCATCGACTGGGCCACCGACATCTTCGGCGTACCGGTGCGCGACCACTACGGACAGACCGAACTGGGCTGGTGCGTGGGCATCCCCAACGGCGACACCGACTCGGACGCCTCGGACCCGCCGCCCGGAGCGATCGGCCCCGCACTGCCCGGCTGGCAGGTCGAGGTCCTGGAGGCCATCTCCGACGACCCCGCTCCCCCGGGCACCTACGGGCGTATCGCGGTGGACCTGGCGGACAGCCCCCTGGCCTGGTTCGAGGGCTACGTCGGCCACGAGGGCGCCACACAGGTGCGTTTCACCCCCGACCACGCCTACTACCTGACCGGGGACACCGGGATTCGTGACCGTGAGGGATCCATCTTCTTCTCCACCCGTGACGACGGTGCGATCCTGACCTACGGCTACCGGATCGGTCCCACCGAGGTGGAGACGGTGCTCAACACCCATTCGGCGGTGGAGGAGTGCGGGGTCTACTCGATCCCTGACGAGCTCGCCGGGCAGGTCATCGGTGCCCGTGTGGTCCTGGCCCCGGGCCGGGACGCCGATCCTGAGCTGGCCGAGGAGCTCAAGGAATGGGTGCGTGATCGGATCGCCGAGCACGCGGCCCCACGGGTGGTGGACTTCGTCGACGAACTGCCCAGGACCGCCTCGGGCAAGATGCGGCGGGCCCGCCTGCGGTGAGCGCGGGCCCCTCCCCCGGCCGCGTGCGGTGCTGTGGGCGTGCGCGGGCGGGTGTGTGGGTCATGGGACGAGTTCGTCCACGCGTGCGGCCAGGGCCATGTCCTTGTCGGTGACGGCCCCCTCGGAGTGTGTGCTCAGGGCCAGGTGCACGGTGTTGTACCTGATGTCGATGTCGGGGTGGTGGTCGGCCTGCTCGGCGGCCTGGGCGATCTCGTTGACCAGGGTGATGGCGGCGGGAAAGTCGGGCAGACGGACGGTGCGCCGGATGGCGGGTGTGTCGGCGTCCAGTTCCCAATCGGTGATCCGGGCCAGGCCGTCGCGGATCTCGTCCTCGGTGAGCTTCATGATGGCTCCTCTCCCCCATGGCCGCTGGCGGCCGCTGTGACGGTTCGTGTGAGTGATTCCCAGGTTGCTACCTACCCCTGGTGCGGTGTTGGATCACGTTTGTTTCTGTAGGTGTGGAGTGCTTCTTGGGTGGTCGGTGCGGCGTAGCCGCTCCTTGTAGTTTTTCTTTTTATATAAAAAGAACGCCCACCTTTACGTCGTAGATTCTTAGTAGGTTCGTGTTACCAAGCTGAGGCCATCCCTCGGACCTGCGAAGATCACGCTCACCGCGCCCCGAGCACACCCCGAAGGCTTGCGTAATCCCCCGTGGAACGGTTCACTCTGGGGAACTCCGGACTCCCCCGCCCGGCGGACGCACCCCGGTCAACGCCCGCCTCTCCCCCGGAAGCGAGCCCATGCCCCACCAGAAGCGCCGACCGCTTCGCGCACGCATGATCACGCTGGTCCTCATCCCCAGCACCGCACTGCTCGTCCTGTGGGCCGCCTTCACCGCCCTGCTGGTCGGCGACATCCGCGAACTGCGCACCACCGCCGCCCTCACAGAACAGGTCGGCACTCCCCTCGTCGAGACCATCGGCGCCCTGCAACGTGAACGACGCGCCACCATGGATTCCGCCCGCGGTTCCAGGAGCTCCGCCACCTTCCTGAACCGCGCTCGCCAGCAGACCGACACGGCCAGGGAAACCCTCGACCAGAGTCTGCACGAGTTCGACAGCGGCGACCTGCCCGCACAGGCCCTGGTCTTCCAGGAGGCGCTCGACCGGCTCGACGCACACCGCGCCCATGTGGACGTCACCTCCCCCACCGAGCTCGCCCTGGACGACGCCACCGTCTACACCGAGGCCATCGAGCGCGGCCTGCGCGTGTGGGACGCCCAAGTCGAGCGCGCCGACCCCGAGCAGGTTCCCCACCTGCGCTCGCTGACCTCGCTGATGCGCACCCGCGAACTCCTCAACCAGCAGGACACCGTCCTGGCCCACGCGGTGGCCACCAACACCTTCCCCGCCCAGGCCCACGCCCAGTTCGCCGCGGCCGCCGGAGCCCAGCACTACACCTGGGACCGGGTCGGCGCCGAACTGAGCGAGGATGACGGCGAGCAATACGTACTGCTGGAGTCCTACTCCGCCCTACAGCGCATCTACCAGCTCCAGGAGAGCATCATCGCCATGCCCGTCCGGGGCGCCAACACCGTCCCGGTCAACGCCACCGCCTGGCAGGGTGCCGCCGAGGCCGTGGACGCGCGCATGAGCAGCGTCGAGCAGGGCCAGACCGACCGCGTCATCGCCTTCAGCCACACCCAGTCCGCGGAGCTGCGCAACAACGTCCTGCTCATGAGCGTGCCCGCCCTGGTGGCGGCACTGGTCTCCTCGGCGGTGGCGGTGGGCGGCACACAGCGGCTGGGACGACGGCTACAGGACCTGCGCACGGCCACCCTGGAACACGCACGGGTGCGCCTGCCCGAGGTGACCGCCCGGTTGCGTGCGGGCGGCAGCGTGGACGTGGACGCCGAGGTACCCCGGCTGCGCGTGGAACGCAGCGACGAGATCGGGCAGGTGGCCGAGGCCTTCAACGACGCCCAACGCGCAGCGGTGGCGGCCGCCGTGGAGGAGGCCCAGGTACGCGCGGGTGTGCGCAACATGTTCCGCAACATCGCACGGCGCACCCAGGCACTGGTGCACCGGCAGTTGGGGCTGCTGGACACCCTGGAACGCGGTGAGACCGATCCCGACGTGCTGGAGGCGCTGTTTCGCATCGATCACTTCAGCACCCAGATGCGGCGCAACGCCGAGAACCTGATGCTGCTGAGCGGGGACACCCCGGTACGGCGGGGCATGGGGCCGGTACGGCTGCACGAGGCGGTGCGCGCGGCGGCCAGCGAGATCGAGGACTACGCGCGGGTGCGGATGCTGGCGCTACCGCGGGTGGCACTGCGCGGTGAGGCGGGCACGGACACGGTGCGGCTGCTGGCGGAGCTTCTGGAGAACGCGACGTCGTTCTCCCCTCCGGGCACGGAGGTGACCGTGCGGGCCCGGGCCGCCGAAGAGGGCGGTTACGTACTGGAGGTGGAGGACCAGGGGTTGGGAATGACCCCGGCCCAGATGAGCACGGCGAACGTACTGCTCGCCGATCCGCCGCGGTTCGACCTGGCCAGGACACGCGAGGACTCCCAGTTGGGGCTGTTCGTGGTGGCCACGATCGCGGCACGGCACGGGTTCGAGGTGACTCTGCGGGCCTCGGCCTCCCGGGGCACTTGCGCGGTCGTGGCCGTGCCGAAGCAGGCGCTGGCCGCCAAGCCGGAACGCACGAGCGCCGTGGAGGTGACGGGCCCGCACCGGCGTTTGGACATCGCGGGAGCGCCGTCAACGGGCGAGGTGTCCACCGTCCCCACAGAGCCGGAGGCGGCCGGGACCGTACTGGCCTCCTCGTCGGCCGCTCCCGCTCCCCCGGCACTTGCACCGCCTGCGGCCGCCGAACCGGTACCGGCTCCGTCGGAAGACACCCAGAAGACCTACAAGGGTCTTCCCCGGCGCCGCCGCCGGAACGCGGCCCCCGCCCCTCCTGCTCCGGCGGCCCGGCCCACGGAACGGGAGACGGATGGTGAGCAGCGGCCGCTTTCGGAGATCCAGTCGATGATGAGTGCTTTCCAGTCCGGGACACTGCGCGCACGCGCGGAGGCCAGGGACTGGGACGAGGACGGCGTGCGCGACGCGCGCCCCGGTGAGAGCGAGAAAGGGTGATGTCGATGACGGCGGACGCCACGGCACAAAGACGCACCGGCGAGGCTGGTCCGGTGGAGGGGCAGTCCCCGGCCACGACGCTGGACTGGCTGCTGGGCGACCTGGTGGAGCGGGTGGCGGGGGCACAGCACGCGCTGCTGCTCTCGGCGGACGGGCTGCTGCTATCGACCTCGCCCGGCCTGGACCACGAGCGCGGTGAACGCCTGGCGGCGATCGCGTCGGGCTTCGCCAGCCTGGCCCGGGGAGCACGCGGGCAGCTGGGAGCCTCCCAGGTGCGTCAGACGGTGGTGGAGATGGACAACGTGTTCTTCTTCGTGCTGGCGGCCGGACGGGGCGCCTCGCTGGCCCTGGTCGCCGCCTCCACCTGCGACATGGGCCAGGCCGCCTTTGAGGTGAACCGCCTGGTACGACAGGTGGGGCCCCACCTGTCGGCGCTGCCCCGGCGCGGTGGCAGGGGCGAAGGGGGGTGAGTCCGTGGAGGCGGTGCCGCGCGGACAGGACCCCGAACAGGAGTGGTCGTTCGAGTCGAGTCTGATCCGGCCCTACTCGCTGACGGGTGGGCGTACACGCCCATCCCGTTCGGATTTTTCGATGACTTCGCAGGTGGTGGCGGTTCCGCAGGTGTCACAGGAGCAAATGGACCCGGAGATGGAACTGATCCTGTCGCTGTGCGCACGGCCGGTGTCGGTGGCCGAGGTGGCGTCGCGTTCGGGGTTTCCCCTGGGTGTGCTGCGCGTCCTGCTGGCCGACCTGTTGGACCAGGGGTACGTGATGGTGCATACCTCGACCTGGGAGCGGCGGCGCCCGGACGCCGGGACGCTGCGTTCGGTGCTGGAACGTATCCGGCAGCTGTGAGGTGGAAGTGGTGTGACGTGGAGTGGATGGGGCGTTGGTCGTGATGGGCGCCAAGGGCGCGGGACCGGTTCCCGACACCTTGAAGATCGTGGTCGCGGGAGGCTTCGGGGCGGGTAAGACCACCCTGGTCTCGGCGGTGAGCGAGGTGGAGTCGCTGCACACCGAGGAGGTGATGACCTCCGAGAGTGTGGGTGTGGACGATCTGGACGGTGTGGAGGGCAAGGCCACCACGACGGTGGCGCTGGACTTCGGCCGGATCACGCTGGACGGGTCGACGGTGGTGTACCTGTTCGGTACGCCGGGTCAGCGACGGTTCTCGTTCATGTGGGAGGAGCTGGCCGAGGGGGCGTTGGGCGCGGTGGTACTGGCCGACACGCGCCGCCTGTCGGACTCCTTCGACGCGATCGACTTCTTCGAGTCGCGCGGGGTGGCGTTCGTGGTGGCGGTGAACTGCTTCGACGGGCAGCGCACGCACCGGGCCGACGACGTGCGGGTGGCGCTGGACCTGGAGGAGCAGGTGCCGCTGCTGTTGTGTGACGCCCGCGACCGGGAGTCGGTCAAGGAGGTGTTGGCGGAGCTGGTGTCTTTGGTGCTGCGGTTGGAGCTGTCGGGCTCCTGAGGGTGCGTGCTGGGACGTGACGGCGCGGCGTGGTGAGGGCCCGGTGGTCACCGGGCCCTCACCACGCCGAAGGGTCAGCGGGCTGTACCGCGGCGGTCAACGGGCACGATCATCGGGGTGTGGGTCTCGGGATCGTCGATGACGCGCACGGGCAGGCCGAAGACCTCCTCCACCAGTTCGGCGGTAACGACGGTGGCCGGGTCTCCCTCGGCGACGATGGCGCCCTCCTTCATCACGATCAGGTGGCTGGCGTAACGGCAGGCGTGGTTGAGGTCGTGCAGGACGGCGACCAGGGTGTAGCCGCGCTCGGCGTGCAGCTCGGCGCACAGGTCGAGCATGTCCATCTGGTGGGCGATGTCGAGGTAGGTGGTGGGCTCGTCCAACAGCAGCAGGGGGGTCTGCTGGGCCAGGACCATGGCCAGCCACACGCGCTGGCGCTGGCCGCCGGAGAGCTCGTCCACCGAGCGGTCGGCCAGCTCGGCGACACCGGTGGCGTCCATGGCCTCGGCGACCACGGCCTCGTCCTGTTTGGACCACTGGCGCAGGAACCCCTGGTGGGGGAAGCGGCCGCGGGCGACCAGGTCGGCCACGCCGATGCCGTCGGGGGCGATGGAGGACTGCGGGAGCAGGCCCAGACGGCGGGCGACCTCCTTGGCGGGGTAGGAGTTGATGGCCTGGCCGTCCAGGTGCACGTGGCCCAGCGCGGGTTTGAGGGTGCGTGAGAGGGCCCGCAGCAGGGTGGACTTGCCGCAGGCGTTGGGGCCCACGATCACCGTGAAGGAGTTGTCGGGGATCGTGACGGCCAGGTCCTTGGAGATGACGCGCTGGTCGTAGGCCAGGGTGAGGTCCTGGCCGTGGAGGCGGGAGGTGGCATCGGCTGGAGTGGTCATGGTTCTTCCTCGGTCTCGCTCAGGCACGTCCGCCGCGCCATTCGGTGTACAGCAGCCAGATCAGGTAGCTGCCGCCGATGACGGCGGTGACCACGCCGACGGGCAGCTGGACGGGGGCCAGGGCGCGCAGGGCGACCAGGTCGGCGACCACGAGCAGGGCCGCCCCCATCAGGGCGGAGCCGACCAGGGTGGTGCCGCCGGTGCGTGTCAGGCGCCGGGCCAGCTGGGGTGCGGCCAGGGCGACGAAGCCGACGGGGCCCGCGACGGCGATGGCGGCGCCGGTCAGGGCGCTGGCCGCTGCCAGCGCGGTGAGCTGGGTGGCCTGGGTGGGCACGCCCAGGCCACGTGCGGTGTCCTCGCCCAGTTCCATGAAGCGCAGCCGCTGTCCCAGGGCGAGCAGGACCGGGCCCAGCAGGGCCAGGCAGACCCACACGGCGGCGACCTCGCCCCAGCCGCGGCCGCTGAGGCTGCCGATCATCCAGATCTGGGCGCCCAGGGCGTCGGTGAGATCGGCTCGGGTCATGAGGTAGTCGCGAGCCGAGCCGAGCATGGCGGCCACGCCGATACCGATCAGGATCAGGCGGTAACCCTGGACGCCGTTCTTCATGGCCAGCAGGTAGACGACGGCGGCGGTGAGCAGCCCTCCGGCGATGGCGCCCAGGGAGACGGCCAGGCGTCCGGCGCCAAAGACCAGGATGGTGGTGACGGCTCCGGTGGCGGCCCCTGAGGTGAAGCCGATGATGTCGGGGCTGCCCAGGGCGTTGCGCGACAGGCTCTGGAAGACGGCTCCGGCGATGCCCAGGGCGGCGCCGACACCGATGGCGGTCAGGGCGCGGGGCAGGCGCACGCCCTGGACGAAGAACACGTCGAGGCGCTCCCCGTGGCCGACGATGGCGCCGGGGACCGCCCGTAGGGGGACCTCGTAGTCGCCGACGGCGACCGACACGGCCAGGACCAGCGCGCTCAGGACCGTCAGGGCCAGAGCGACCAGGAGGGTGCGCGGGCGCACGAGCAGGGACAGGCGCTCGTCGAACAGGCGTAGGGCGAAGGAGCCGCGGGGCGTGGTGCGGCTCTTGGTCCCGGGGCGGCGCGGCGGAGCCAGGGTGTCACTCAAAGCTGGGCCATCTTTCTACCGCGGACCAGGGCGATGAACAGGGGAGCCCCGACGAAGGCGGTGATGATGCCGACCTCCAGTTCGGAGTCGGGCAGGACGACGCGGCCGAGGGTGTCGGCGGCGGTGAGCAGGATGGCGCCCAGGACCGCGGCGTAGGGCAGCAGCCAGCGCTGGTCGGGTCCGGTGATCAGGCGTGCGGCGTGCGGGACGATCAGGCCCACGAACCAGATGGGTCCGGCGGCGGCGGTGGCGGCGCCGCACAGCAGGATGACCCCCACCGCGGTGGCGGCGCGGACGAGGGGGATGTTGGCGCCCAGGGTGGCGGCCAGGTCCTCGCCCAGGGCGACGGCGTTGAGGGAGGGCCCCAGGCACAGGGTGACGATGACGCCCGCGATGAGGAAGGGGGCCACCTGCCAGAAGACGTCGAGGTCGCGGCCGGTCAGGGAGCCGACCTGCCAGAAGCGGACGCGGTCGAAGACGAAGTCGTTGAGGACGAAGACACCGTGGACCAAGCCTTGCAGGACCACGGCCACGGCGGTTCCGGCCAGGGCCAGGCGGACGGGGGTGGCGCTGGCGCGGCCGCGTGAGCCCAGGGTGTAGACGGCGATGGCTGCGAGTGCGGCGCCGGCGAAGGCAGGCCAGACGAAGGCGGTCCCGGTGGCGCCGAAGGCCAGGGCGGCGATGACGACGGCCGCGGCGGCGCCGGAGTTGACGCCGAGGATGCCGGGTTCGGCCAGGGGGTTGCGGGTCAGGGCCTGCATGAGGGCTCCGGCCAGGGCCAGGGCCGCTCCGACGAAGACGCCGATGATGGTGCGGGGTACGCGCAGGCTGCGGATGACGTCGTGGTCGTAGGAGCCGTCGTAGGAGGTCAGGGCGGTCCAGACGTCGGTGACGGGGATGGGTTTGGTGCCGATGGTGACGCTGAGCAGGGCGCAGACGGCGAGGGTTCCCAGGGCGATGATCAGCCCGATGGGGCGGATGATGCGCCTGGTGAGTGTGGGGCGCGGGAGAGTGGGCGCGCGCAGGGCCACGGCTTCCCCGTTCGTCGTTGCGTAGGCGGTGTGCGGGGCTGTCCGGATGGGCGCAGCCCTGGTGGCACCGGCGGGAGACCGCGTGCCGACTAGGACAGGTTAGCCTTGCCTATACCTTGTTCGCACAGAAGGGTGCCCGTAATGCCTGTTTTGTCGCGTTCCATGCATGTTCTGGTCACACCAGTACTGGCCGGAGCGCTCGCGCTGCCTGGCTGAGTAGCCGATCCCTCCCCCGTCCCCCGCACAGGAGGATGAGCGGACCCGCGCGGCGCGGGGGCAGATGGTTCTCCCGGCCCTTTTCCGAGCCTCAGGTGAGGATGTCCCAGCCCATGCGGAGGAGTAGGGCCAGGACGACCACGAGCAGGACGGTGCGGACGAACCCCGAACCACGCCGCAGGGCCATGCGGGCGCCGATCTGGGCACCGATGATGGTGCAGATGGCCAGCCCCAGGCCCAGGAACCAGTCGATGTGACCGCCCAGGGCGAAGACGACCAGTGCGCCGATGTTGGTGCACACGTTGACGATCTTGGCCGAGGCGGAGGCCGCGACGAAGTCCATGCCGATGACCGCGGTGAAGGCGATGATGAGGAAGACGCCGGTACCGGGGCCGATGAGGCCGTCGTAGAAGCTCACGCCGAGCCCGGCCAGGGCGACGGCGGCCAGGACACGGTTGCGGGTGCGCAGACGCGGATCGGTCGTGGCGCCCATGGCGGGGCGGAAGTAGACCATGAGGGCCACCCCGGCCAGCACGACCATGATGACGGGTTTGAGTACGTCGGCGGTGAGCGCTGCGGCCATGGCGGCGCCCAGGCCCGAGCCCAGCAGGGCCAGGGCCGCGGTGGACACGACGAGGCGCCGGTCGATCCTGACCTTGCGGGCGTAGGCGATGGCGGCGGAGGTGGTGCCGAAGACGGCACCGAGTTTGTTCGTGCCCAGCAGGGTGGCCAGGGGCGTGGTGGGCGCGGCGACCAGCAGGGCGGGGAGCAGCAGGAGTCCGCCGCCGCCGACGACGGCGTCGACCCAGCCCGCGGCGACACCGACCAGCAGGAGCACGCTGAGGATCTCGGGGTCCATCTACCGCACGAGCCTGAGGGAAGGGGTGGTCATGGGTTCTTTTCGTGGCGGAGGACGGGGATGTTGACGAGGAGAGCTTATCCTTCGTTCGATTGGTCGTTTGAACCCGGGTGACCCCGGATTGGTTGAAACACAATGCGCCACATTTACGCTGTAGATTCGCAGTGGTGGCAGAGGAGAGCGGTGACGCCCGGTTCAGGGGACGCCACCGCTGTCTGTGGGCCCGGTCAGAACCGGGAGCGCTCGAACCAGGCACGTGCCCCGTCGAGCACCTCAGGGACCAGCTGGTGTCCCCCGGGATGCTCGTGTTCCTCCACCCGCGCTCCCCTGTCCTCCAGCTGGGAGGCCAGCAGGCGCGCCTGGTCGAGTGTGGTGATGGGATCGGCCATCCCCGAGCCCAGGAACACCCGGACGCCGGACAGGTCCACCGGGTCGGGCTCACGCCCTTGCAACGGCGCTCCGGCCGCGAACAGGGCCGCGCCGCGCAGCAGGTGCGGGTGAAGCAGCAGCAGGGCCGCGCCGGTGTTGGCGCCGTTGGAGAAACCGCTGACCACGATCCGCCCGGGATCCAGGTCATAGGCTCCGATGGCAGCGGTGACGAAGTCGGCGAGTTCGTCGGTACGGCTGATGAGGTCCTCGACGTCGAAGACACCCTCGCGCAGACGGCGGAACCAGCGGTTCATACCGTTCTCGTCCACCTTGCCGCGCGGCGAGAGCAGGGCCGCACCGGGTGACAGCGCCCGGCCCAGGGGCAGCAGGTCCTTCTCGTCGGCGCCGGTGCCGTGGAGCAGCAGCAGGGTGGGCGCGTCCGGCACGGTGGCGGGGGTGAAGACGTGGACGAAGTCGTCGGTGTTGGTCACTGGTCGATCTCCACGGCGGGCAGGCGGGCGGCGATCTGTTCGCGGTCGGGCTCCAGCCACGGCGGAAGCTTGAGTGAGCGGCCCAGCTTCAGCAACGGTTCGTCGTAGTCGAAACCGGGGCCGTCGGTGGCGATCTCCAGTAGGACCCCGCCGGGTTCGCGGAAGTAGATGGAGGTGAAGTAGCAGCGGTCGCGAATCTCGGTGACGCCCACGCCGTCCTCTTCCAGCTTCTGGCGCCAGGCCTCCTGGACGGGGCCGTCGGGCGCGCGGTAGGCGACGTGGTGGACGGTTCCGGCGGCCACCAGCCCGCGCGGCGCACGGGGCCGGGCCAGGACGTCGACGATGGTGCCCACGCCCTGCTCGGAGGCGTTGGTGTGGAAGCGCATCCGGTCGCCGTCCTCGCTGGCCAGGCGAAAGCCGAGCTGGTCTCCCAGCATCTCCGCGGTACCCTCCACGTCCTGTTCGGTCAGGGTGATGGCCCGGATACCGCGGATGGCGTGCTCGGTGGGCACCCTCCCCTCGTCCCAGGGGTCGGTGTCGTGGTAGTCGGCGCTGGCGGCGAGCTCGATGATCAGCCCATCGGGGTCACGCAGGGTGAGCACGTCCTCCTCGCCACGCTCGGCGGGGCGGGTGGCCTCCACGCCCAGGGCGGCCAGGTGCTCGGCCCACCAGCCCAGGGACCCCTCGGGGACGGAGAAGGTCGTGGTGGTGGCCTGTCCCGCGCCGATGCGCCCCTTGGGTGCGTCGGGCCAGGGGAAGAAGGTCATGATGGTACCGGGGTTTCCCGCCCGGTCGCCGTAGTAGAGGTGGTAGGTCTCGGGCGCGTCGAAGTTGACCGTGCGCTTGACCATGCGCATCCCCAACGCGTTGAGATAGAAGTCGGCGTTGGCCTGGGGATCGCTGGCGATCGCGGTCACATGGTGGATTCCCGCGGGGCGCACGTCCATGTCCTCACCCTCCGTCAAGGTCGCCGGTGTATCTGCCGACCACTGTGGTTGAATTTTAAACTAACCTATCCGTGTTGTCTTCCTCCACCCTTCCCCGGTACGTGCGGTGGTACAAGCAGGACCGCCCGTGTCGCACCGCCACACCAGGGTCCTCCTGGGGCGACGGACCATGGCGGTCGTGGTCAGCTGGAGGCGGTGTCGACCCTCGGCAGGCGGCGCAGGCGCAGGCCCACCAGGGCCGCCGTCGCGCACAGGCCCAGCGCGAAGACCACCGCGCCGCCCCAGCCCACGGCGTCGTAGACCAGGCCGCCCAACCAGCCGAACAGGCTGGAGCCCAGGTAGTAGGCCAGGGTGTAGACCGCCATGGCCTGGGCGCGTCCGTCCACCGCACGCGAGCCCACCCAGGCAGACGCGGTGGCGTGGGCGGAGAAGAAGGCGAAGGTCATCACCAGCAGGGCCGCCAGCAGGCCGGGCAGGGCCGTGCTGAACAGCCCGCCCAGCCCGGCGGCCATCAGCGCGGTGGAGGTGGCGAGTACGGCGTAGCCGCCCAGGCGGGCGGTGGCGTTCCCGGCGACCGCCGATCCGAGCATCCCCGCGGTGTAGGACAGGAAGAGCAGCGAAGCGGCGGCCTGGGACAGGCCGAAGGGCTCGGCCATGAGGCGAAAGCCCAACAGGTTGTAGACCGTCATGAAGGCGCCCATGAGCAGCAGCGCCTGGGCGTACAGGGCGGGCAGGCCGCGTATGGTCAGGGCAGCGCGCAGGCGCCCGCCCATACCGGGGCCGCTGGCCGCGGACGCGCTGTCGCCGGTGACCGCGGCGGCCTCGGTCGCGGCGGCACGAAGGTGTTGACCGCGTTCACGGGGCCGGCGGGGCAGGACCAGGACGAACACGCACAACGCGGCCAGCCCCAGCAGGGTGTTGGCGGCGATCCCCCACTGCCAGCCGCCCAGGTCGGCGGCGAAGCCGGCCAGTAGGCGCCCGCCCATGCCGCCCAGCGGGTTGCCCGCGATGTACAGGCCCGTGGCGCGCGAGGCGTCGGAGGGGTGGATCTCCTCGGCCAGGTATGCGACGGCTGCCGCGGGGACACCGCCCAGGGCGGCACCCTGCATGGCGCGTAGGGCCAACAGCAGCCACAGTTGCCCCGCGAAGGGGGTCAGGCAGCCCAGCACGGTCGCGATCAGCAGGGAGACGGCGATGACGCGGGCGCGGCCGAAACGGTCGGCGGCACCGCTCCACACCAGGGTGAAACCGGCCAGGCCGCCGGTGGCCAGGGAGACCGAGAGCGCGGCCTGGGACGCCGAGGCGCCGAAACCGCCGGCGATGGCGGGCAGGATCGGCTGGATCGACCACAGTTGGGCGAAAGTCGCCACGGCGGCGGCCACCAGCGCGACGACCGTGCGCCGATAGGCGCTGGTGCCCGCGCGGGGCCGGGTGTCGTGGTCAGGAGGGGACGCACTGGTCAGGCTCATGGTCCCACGCTAGAAAGACCCCATTCATACGTCCAATACATGATTTCGCGGTGCCTCATACTGAAATGCATGGAATCTGTGGAACACCTCGACAGCTCTGACATGGACGCGCTGGCACGGGTGCTGGCTCCGAGGCTGCGCATGGTGGCGACGGTCGCCGGAACCGGGCACATCACCCAGGCCGCCGAGTCGCTGGGGATACCCCAGCCCACTCTGAGCCGGGCGTTGGCCCGGGTACAGGAGGAGCTGGGAATGGCCCTGGTGGAGCGCACCGGACGCGGGGTGCGCCCGACCCGGGCCGGGCGGCTGTTGTTGCCGCACCTGGAGCGGGCACTGGACGACCTGCGCCAGGGGCTGGCCGAACTGACGGGTGCCGAGGAAGGGCGGGTGGCGTTGACCTTCCTGCCCACGCTGGGCGTGGAGGTGGTCCCGGCGCTGTTGCGGGGCTTTCGCACCGAACACCCGGGGGTGCGTTTCTCACTCACCCAGGAACCCTGGGCGCAGTCACTGCGCAGGTTGGCCTCCGGTGGTGCGGACCTGGCGCTGACCTCGCCGCTGCCCTCGGGCCCGGGGTTGGCGGCGGCGACGCTGCACACGCAGATGCTGCGGCTGGTGGCACCCGAGGAGCACCCGTTGGCGCAGGGGACGGATGAGGCACGGGGGCAGAAGGTGCCCACGGGAGAAGGGGCGGCCGGTGGCGTGGCAGGGATCCCGCAGATCCGGGCGGTGCCGGAGGTGTCCGTCAACGCGGCGGCGTACGAGGAGTTCATCCTGCTCAAGCCGGGTCGGGGCGTGCGCCATCTCACCGACCGGCTGAACGAGCGGGCGGGCTTCACGCCCCGGGTGGCCTTCGAAGCCGACGACATCGCGACCGCGCGCGGACTGGTGGCGGCGGGGCTGGGGGTGTCGGTCCTGCCCGCACGGCCCAAGGGGCCGTTGAGCGGAACGGTGGAGCTGACGCTCCGGGACGCCGACGCCAGGCGGCCCGTCGGGGTGGTCTGGCCCGAGCAGGGTTCGGGCGGCGGGTACGAGCCCCCGGCGGTGGCGCTGTTTCGCGACTACGTGTGTCGGGTGGGTCCGAGCGTCCTCCCCGACCTGACCGGATGAGGCGGGCCGGGACGGGGTGGACCGCGCGCCGCGACGCCGAACGTCCCCCGCCCCCGCTGTGCGCCGCCGCCGCGTTCGCGTGGCGGCGCACAGCGGGGAACGCGGGCACGCGGCGCTTCAAAAGCGGGCCTAGAACGGGTAACGCGCCGGGTCGGCCTGCATGGTCACCCACTGGGTCTCGGTGAACGCCTCCAGGTTGGCGCGGGTACCGCCGAACCGCGATCCCGTGCCCGAGTCGCCCACCCCGCCGAACGGGGCGACGGCCTCATCGTCCACGGTCTGGTCGTTGATGTGCACGATGCCGCTGGGCACCCGGTCGGCGATCTCCATCCCCCGCATCGGGTTGTTGGTGAGCACGCCCAGGGACAGTCCGTACTCGGTGGAGTTGGCCAGCTCCACCAGCTCGTCGATCGAGGAGAAGCGCACCACCGGAGCGACGGGGCCGAACACCTCCTCGGTGTAGGCCGGGGTCTGTGCCTCCACCCTGTCCAGGACCGTGGGCCGGTAGAACAGGCCCTCGTAGGTGCCGCCCGCACGCAGCCGCGCGCCAGCGTCCACGCTTCCGGTGACCAGCGCGTGGATCTTGTCGCGCTGTCCGGCGTCGATCACCGGGCCCAGGGCGGCGCCCTCGTCCTCGGTACTGCCCACGGTCAGCGCCTCGGCCCTGGAGGCCAAGCGCTCCACGTACTCGTCCGCGACGGCCTCGTGTACCAGGTGGCGGCCGGTGGTCATACAGATCTGCCCCTGGTGCAGGAACGATCCCCACGCGCCGATCGAGGAAGCCGAGTCCATGTCCACGTCGTCCAGGACCACCAACGGCGAGTTTCCGCCCAGTTCCAGGTGGGCGCGCTTGAGGTGGCGCCCGGCCGCCTCGCCGACCTTGCGCCCGGCCTGCGTGGAACCGGTGAAGGAGATCACGCGCACGGGCGGGGCGGCGACCAGTGCCTCTCCGGCCTCCGCCCCGCCCGGCAGCACCTGGAACACGCCCTCGGGCACACCCGCCCGACGGAACACCTCGGCCATGACCGCGCCGCCGCACACGGCCGTGCGCGGGTCGGGCTTGAGGATGACCGCGTTGCCCACGGCCAGTGCCGGTGCCACCGAGCGGATGCCCAGGATCAGGGGCACGTTGAAGGGGGCGATCACCCCGACCACCCCGGCCGGCACCTGGCGGGAGAAGCTCAGCCTCGGCTTGCCGGTGCGCAGGATCTCGCCGTGCGGCTGGGAGGCCAGGGCCGCCGCCTCGAAGCACTCCCCCGCCGCCACGTGTACCTGGAAGCCCGCCATCCCGGCCGCCGCACCGCCCTCACGGCGCAGCCAGCCCATGATCTCCTCGGTGTTGGCCTCCAACAGGTCACCGGCACGGCGCAGCACGGCGGCGCGATCCTCGAAGGAGGCGGCCGCCCACTCGCGCTGGGCCCGGGCTGCCCGGGTCGCGGCCTCGCGCACGTCCTCGGCGTTGGCGATGCCGGTGCGGCCCAGCACGGTGCCCGTGGAGGGCGAGACCACGGGGGCGTCGCCGCCCTTGGCCGGTGTCCAGGACCCGGTGAAGAGGGCGGAGGTGTAGTCCTCGGAGGCGATCAAGGCCATTGTGTCTCCTTTTGCGGGTTGGGTGGATGTACCGGTACGGGCGGTGCGGGGTGGGGACCTGTGTGGTGAACGCCTATCCGCCCCCTTCCAGGTCACCTGGCACGGGGCGGGGCGGGGCCCATGGAGAACGCCGCCTAGTGAGCGGCGGGTTGGCTCTTCCCGGCGCTGTTCTTGGCCTGTTGGATCTCGGCGTAGACGCGGGCGCGCAACTCGGTGAAGCGCTCGTCCTGGCGGGTGGTGAGCTGGTCGCGCTCCGCCGGAAGGTCCACGGTGATGTCGTCCTGCACCACGGTCGGCGACGAGGACAGCACCACCACCCTCTCCCCCAGGTAGACGGCCTCGTCGATGTCGTGGGTGACGAACAGTACGGTCACCCCCATGCGCTGCCAGATCTGGCGGATGAGGTCCTCCAGGTCGGCGCGGGTCTGGGCGTCGACGGCGGCGAAGGGCTCATCCATCAACAGGACCTTGGGCTCGTAGGCGATGGCCCGGGCGATGGACACGCGCTGCTGCATACCACCCGAGAGCTGCCAGGGGTAGGCGTCGGCGAAGCTGGTCAGCCCCACCGCCTCCAGGGATTCGTTGACCAGCCGGGTGCGCCGCTCCCGGGGGACCTTCTTCTCCTTCAGCGGCAGCTCGACGTTGGCGCGCACGCTCATCCAGGCGAAGAGGCTGCGTCCGTACTCCTGGAAGACCACGGCCATGTCCGGCGGTGGCGCGGTGATGCTCTGCCCGGCGAGCTCGACGGTGCCGTTGGTGGGCGGCATGAGTCCGGCGATGCACTTGAGCAGGGTGGTCTTGCCACAACCGGAGGGGCCTACGAGGCAGACGAGTTCGCCCTCCCCGAGTTCGAAGGTCAGGTCGCGTACGGCCTCGACGGCACTGGCTCCCCCGTTGTAGACCTTCTGTAGGCCGGTGACCTTGAGCATGGTGGGACGTTCTCCTTGGTGGTTCGTCGTGGCACTCTCTTGGCCTCGGGCCCACGCGGGCGCCTCCGCGGGGTTCCCGGCGACGTCGCCCGCGTCGGTACCGCTGTTGGCATTCATCCGGCTCACTCCCCCCGGTTGACGGCGCGCAGGCCGCGGTACCAGCCCAGGACGCGATCCTCGGCGAGTTCGAACAGGGTCGACAGGACGAAGCCGACCAGGCCCAGCAGCACCATGCCCGCCCACATCTCGGGGATGGCGAAGCTGCGCTGGAACTGCACGATGGCAAAGCCCAGACCGCTGGAGCTGGCGAACATCTCGCTGATGACCATCAGGATGATGGCCAGTGCCAGCGCCAGGCGCAGCCCGGCCATGATCTGGGGGCTGGCCGAGCGCAGCACGAGCACGCGCAGCCGTGTGATGCCTCCGATCCCGTAGCAGCGGGCGGTGTCGGCCAGGACGGGGTCCACCGCGCGCACGCCCTCAACGGTGTTGAGCAGGATGGGCCACACGCATCCGGAGACGATGACCAGCACCTTCATGGAGTCGTCGATGCCTGCGAGCAGGATCATCAGCGGCACCAGGACGGGCGGCGGGATGGCCCGCAGGAACTCCAGGACCGGTTCGACGAGGGCGCGCACCCTGGTGGACAGCCCCAGCAGCATGCCCAGGCCCACGCCCAACACCGTGGCGATGGTGAAACCGACGGCCAGGCGTGTCAGGCTCGGCAGCACGTCCACGAAGAAGCGCTCGGAGAACCACAGTTCGGTGAACGCCGCGGCGATGAGGTCGGGGGTGGGAGTGTAGTAGCTGTCGGAGTTGGCGCTGGCGTAGGCGTAGACGCCGATGAGCAGCGCGGGCAGCAGCAGTACGTGCAGGACCTTGGTGCCCGCGCGCCGCGCGGAAGCCGTGACCTTGGACCCCGTGCTGTGAGTGGTGGACTGGCTGCTCATGCGGTGGCCTCCCCGCGGACGGACGTGTGCCAGCGCAGGACGCGGCGTTCCATGGCACGCACTCCGATGTTGATCAGCACGCCCAGGGCGCCGGTGGCGACGATGAGCGCGTAGACCGAGGAGACGGCGCCGCTGGACTGGGCGACGGCGATCTCTCGGCCGATGCCCGGGGAGCCGATGATCAGTTGGGCGGTGATGGACAGGATGAGGGCGACCGCGGCGGCCAGGCGCACCCCGGTCATCAGGTAGGGCAGGGTGGTGGGCCAGACCACGTAGCGGATCCGGGCCAGGCGGCCCAGCCCGTAGGAGCGGGCGGTCTGCTCGGCGACCGGGTCCACGTCGGCCACGCCGTAGAGCACCTGGATGTAGATGAGCCAGAAGCAGGCGTAGATCACCAGCAGCAGGGTGGAGCGGATGTCGGTGCCGTACATCAGTACGGCCAACGGGATGAGCGCCACCGACGGGATGGGGCGCAGGAAGTCCACCGTGGAGGTGGTGAAGGCGCGCATCCGCGGCAGGGCGCCCATGGCGAAGCCGAGCAGGACGGCGGCGACGAAGGCGATGGCCAGGCCCAGGGCCCACCCGATGAGGGTGTCGCCGACCGCGGCCCAGAAGGCGGGTGTGGTGGCGCGCAGGGCCAGGGAGGACAAGACCTCCGAGGCCGGGGGCAGGTGGCGGTCGGAGACCAGGCCCGTGTGGGGCACGGCCTCCCACAGCCCCAGGGCGGCCGCGATGCCCACGGCACCGAGGAGTGGTCTGTTGGGGCCTGTGCGGGCGTCTCCCCGCCGGCGCCCGCTGGCGCCCGCTGGGGCCGCGGTGCGCTCACGCGCGGGGCCTTGGGCGGTGGTTTCGGTCATCGGATGAACGTGTCCAGGTCGGGTTCGGAGTCGATCAGACCGTCGGTGACCATGAGTCCGGCGATGGTCTCCAGGGCGTCACGGTCGATCTCGGGTGAGGGGCGGCCAGCGCGGCTTGTCGCCGGCGTCGCCACCGCAGGTCCGGACGCGGTGTGCCCGGACCTGCGGCTCCAGGTCTCTACTGTTCGGATCCGTAGAGGGCGTCCAGGTCCGGCTCGGAGTCGACCAGGCCGTCGGTGACCATCAGCTCGGCCAGGGTCTGCACGGAGTCGCGGTTGATCTGGGCGGGGAAGCGGGGCAGGACCATCTCGTCGATGACGCTCTGGTCGATCTCGGTGTAGGTGGAGATGATGCGGCGGACCTCGTCGGGGTTGTCCTCGGCGTAGGCGAAGGACTCCTCCAGTCCCGCGGTGATGTCGGCGAAGAGTTCGGGGTCCTTGGCCACGCGCTCCTGGGAGGCGAAGTAGGCGGCCACCGACAGCTCGGGGTGGGTGTCGACGAAGTTGGAGGCGAGCTCGCGGTGCCCGTCCTGGCGGATGATCGAGGCGAAGGGCTCCACGGCCCAGACGGCGTCGATCTGGCCGGTCTCCAAAGCGGCGGGCATGTCGGGGAAGGGCAGTTCCACGAACTCGACCTCGGCGGGGTCTCCCCCTGCCGCTCGCACGGACTGGCGCACGGTGGTGTCGCCGATGTTCTGGAGGTTGTTGCTGGCCACGGTGAGCCCCTCCAGGTCGGTGACGTCCTCCACGGGGCTGTCCTCCAGGACGAAGACGCCGCTGAAGTCCTCGCCCTGCTCGCCGGTGGTGGTGACGCCGTTGGTGAGGGTGACCAGGGGCAGTCCCTGTTCGCGGGCGACGATGAGGGACACGACGTTGCTGAAGGCCAGGTCGAACTCGTCGCTGACGACGCCGGGCACGATGGCGGCGCCGCCGGAGCCGGACTCCAGTTGCAGGTCGATGCCCCGCTCCTCGAAGAATCCCTGGTCCACACCGAGGTAGACGGGAGCGACGTCGACGATGGGGATGACACCCGCGGTGACCGTGGTCAGTTCCCCGGAGTCGGCCTCTTGGGAACCGCACGCGGTGGCGGCCAGTAGTGCCGCACCCGTGGTGAGGGCGGCCAACGTTCGGCGCATCAGGGACTCCAGCCGGATCAGGGGCTCTACCGCCCATAGTTGTACGTTTAGCGAACACATGTTCTTTTTGCGAACATAAGTGATCCACCCCACTAGGTCAAGGCATGCTGCGGGCACATTTCGGACTCGTGAACAGCCGGTGATGGGATGACCATGCCTGGTCAGGGCGCTTTCGGGGCCACACGGCCGCGTGGCGGGACTTCACTGGACCCACAGCGCGTGCGGTATACGCATAGATATTCGCATAGCGAACATCGCGTGCGGCTGAGTGTGGCCGTCGAGGACGCCTGGGCCCCACGCACGCCGGTGCCGTCGAAGGCGCCCTCTCCAGAGCCCGCTTGCCGCATCCGCCAGGGGCGGCTCGACGCCCCCGCCCCGCCCGCCTTGGCGCCGACAGGAGTTCCAGACGGACCACCCCGACCGAACGGTGCACTCACGGAATGGGTAGGCTAACCTAACCATCGCGATCCATTTCGCGGCCTCCCGTGCCCTGCTTCCACGGGCGCCGTGTACCCGCCACCCGATTGGACGTGTCCCGTGCGGCTTCCCACCGCCCCGGACGGCAACCGGGGCTGTTCGGCCCTGGCCCGCTACACCGGTGAGCAGATCTCCGGAACGGCCGGTCGCACCACCGGCTGGCTCCTGATCGAGCATTCCGGCCCCTGGCGCCACCCCGCCTTCACCAGCCCCGGCCTGGACAGGGCCGTGGTCTCACAGCTGGCCGGACGCATCGCGGGCAGGGACATCAAACCCCAACTGATCAAGCGTCCCGGCGACACCGGCCGCGTCGGGACCGGGCAAGGCACCAGACGCGCCTACTTCGTACACGTCAGCCGTACGGACCCGTGGGTGCGCCGGGTGGACTTCACCGACCTGGCCGAACTGCTGGAGTACGACGTCACCGCCGTGGAGCGGCCGGAACCGCCCTCGTTCGGCACCGTCGTGGACCACACCCTGTACCTGGTGTGCACGCACGCCAAGAAGGATCCGTGCTGTGCGGTACTGGGCCGCCCGGTGGCCGCCGCGCTGGCCGGGGAACGGGCACAGGTGTGGGAGACCACGCACGTGGGCGGCGACCGGTTCGCCGCCAACCTGGTGGCCCTGCCCCAAGGGGTCTACTTCGGCCGCCTGGAACCGGAGGCGGCGCGGCACACGGTCGCCGCCTTCGAGCGCGGCCTGGTCCTACCCGAGAACTACCGGGGACGGTGCAGCGACTCCTCGGCCGCGCAGGCCGCCGATGCCGCGCTGCGTGCCCGCCTGGGCATGGTGGGCGTGGACGCGCTGACGCACCTGGACGAGGAGGAGACCGCCGACGGGGTCCGCATCACCCTGGGCCACGAAGGCGGCCTGTACACGGTGTCGGTGGCCGTGGTGGAGGGATCGGAGTGCCCGACCACGTGCTCGGCGCTCTCCCCCAGCCGCCCGGTGCACCACCGGGTGACCGAGATACGCCAGAGCCGGTCGGACGCCCCCTCCCACGGCTGACACGTCTTCTCAGGACTGGCGCGGGCCCATGGCCTCCTGTTCCTGGTCGCTGCGCTCCACGCAGAACTCGTTGCCCTCGGGGTCGGCGAGGAGGACGAACCCGTACCCGTCCTCGGTGCGAAAGTCGGCCAACCGCGTGGCGCCGATCCCGGTCAGCCGCTCCACGTCCTCGTCGCGCCGCACCGCCGCGCCCAGGTCCAGGTGCACACGGTTCTTGACCGTCTTGCCCTCGGGCACCCGCAGGAAGAGCAGGCCGGGGCCCTGAGGCATCCGCACGAGTACCTCCTCATCGCCCGGCCGGGCCTGGGGGTCCACCCGCCCCTCAAGCGCCCGCGCCCAGAAGGACGCCAGCGTGTGAGGGTCGGCGCAGTCAAAAGTGACGTGCCTGATGTAGGTCGGCACAGGGGCGCTCCCGTCGTCGGCGGGCCCGGCGCCTCCGGGCCCGCCGGGCATGCTCCCACCCCGGCGGGGCGGGGCGCACCCCGTTTTCGCGGGGCTGCGCTCAGCCCCAGAAACCGAAGCTGTACAGCAGCCCGTTGGTCGCCGCGATCGTGCCCAGCGCCAACACAGCCCCGGTGACGAACGAGGTGCGCAGCGACCGCAACAGGTACTCCAACGACACCAGGTTGTTGAGGACGAAGTAGCCCAGCATGGTCGCGTGCCAGAAGGAGTCCATGGCCAGCGGCTCGAAGGCGTAGGCCGCCCCGGTCCACACGTCGGTCTCGGTGGTGAACCACGACCACGCCAGCGCCGCACCGTAGCCCAACGGGATCTGGATGAACGGCAGGATCAGTAGCGGCAGCAGCTTGACGAACCCCCACAGGCCCGGCTGGTCGGCGCGGCGCGCCTGCGACTGCGCCCGGCGGGCTGCCTCCTGCTCGGCGCGCACACGGTCGCGGTGGGCGCGCTCGGCCTCCTGCTGGCGACGCTGCTCCTCCATGCGCCGGTGCTGCTCCTGCTGGTGGCGCTGGCGCTGTTCCTGCTGGTGCCGCGGGTCCACGGCGGCCCCGGAGCGTGAGTCGCGCCGTGTGCCGTACAGGTCGGCGTAGGGGTCCTCCCCGCCCGGCCGACCCTGCTGCTGGTGTGGGGAAGCGGCCCCGTACGCGGTGGCGCCCTGACCGTACTGGGCGGTGGGCGGTACCTGCTGGGCACCCGGGAACCGGGCCGTGGGCTGGTAGCCCTGTTGGTGGGCCTGCTCTCCCAGAACCGAGGTGGCGCCGTTGTCGGCCCCCCGCGCCTCGCCCGCGACCCGAGTGTCCTGGTCGTCGCCCAGTGCGCCCGCCGCGGCGGCGCCGGCGGCCGCCCCCGCCGCGCCGCCCGGGGCGGCGGTACCGCCCCGGCCCAGGACCTCGGTGCGCTGGTGCCCGTCGGCGGCCTGCGTGTCACCGGCTGAGGTGGCCAGTGCCTTGTTGACCTTGGCGACCTGCTCCTGTACTCCCATCATCACGGCCGGGGGCAGCCAGGCCGGCCCCATGTGCACATCGCCCAGGTAGTCCAGGATCTCACCCGGCCCGGGACGCCCCCGCGGGTCCTTGGACAGGCATGCGGCGACCAGGTGGCGCAGCGACTCGGGAACGGTCGACAGGTCCGGCTCGTGGCTGATGATGCGCATCACCATGGTGGGCATGCCGCCCTCGCCGAAGGGTCCGGTGCCCGTGGATGCGTAGGCCAGCACGGCGCCGTAGGCGAACAGGTCGCTGGCGGGGGTGAGGGTCTCGCCCTGCACCTGCTCCGGGCTCATGAAACCGGGGGTGCCGATGATCGACTGCGTGGCGGCGGTTCCGTCGGTGGCACGGGCGATACCGAAGTCGATCACCCGGGGGCCGTCCTCTGCCAGCAGCACGTTTCCGGGCTTGAAGTCGCGATGGATGAGGCCGACCCGGTGGATCTCGGCCAGCGCCTCGGCCAGGCCGGCGGCCAGTACACGCACGCTGGCCTCGGGCAGCGGTCCGTGCGTCTGCACCACCTCGTCCAGAGGTAGCGAGGGCACGTAGGAGGTGACCAGCCAGGGCACCTCATCGTCGGGGTCGGCGTCGATGACCGGTGCGGTGAAGGCACCGCTGACCTGGCGGGCGGCGGTGACCTCGCGGGCGAAGCGCTGGCGGAAGGAGGTGTCGTCGGCCATGTGCGGGTGGATGCGCTTGATCGCCACCGCACGTCCTCCCGCCGAGCGGCCGAAGAAGACCTGACCCATGCCGCCGGAACCCAGGCGGCTGATCAGCCGGTACCGGCCGACGCGTTCGGGGTCAACGCTCTCCAAGGGACCCAACGTCCTCATCCTCCGACTCTGCGCGTTGCTCTTCCACCCAGGAACCCCGTGAGCGGCGCCGACCGGCGGAAGGGGGATCCGCCGCCCCGAACGGCGGTGCGAAAAACCGCCGCGTCCGCTTCGGAGGAGCCCAGTCTAGGGGGTGGCCGGCCCCACGGAGGCGGTCGCCACGGGCCCGCGGCCCCGCCGCCGGTCCGGGCCTCGCACCCACGGCCGTCACACAAAGAAATGAAACGTTCTTATTCAGTCACCCACCACACACGCTCCACGATCAAGAGTCTTGTCCCTGTTCGGAGCGTCCGAACCAGAAAAAATCGCCAGCTTTCCGCAGAAGCATTGATCAACCAACGTCCTCATTGGTAACTTCGCTGAAACGTTTTAAAACCGTGGGCCCCAAACGCCCGCCAATACCCGGGAGCGCGCCCCGCCCCCATCCCCCTCTTCAGCGCCGTGCCCCCACGGCGCGGGAAGGAAGAACCATGCGCGAGACCACGAGCGCCGCCTCCGAGCGCTCCGGCTTCAGCCCCTCCCGCCGCTCCTTCATCGGACTGGGAGCCGCGGTCGGCACGACAGCCGCCCTCCAGCCCGCTCTGGGCCTCCCGGCCGCCTACGCCACGCCCTCCGACGGCGCATTCGCCGCGGCCTTCACCGCACCCGCCCGCGCCGCCCAGGCCAGGTTCCGCTGGTGGTGGCCGCACGGCCTCGTCGACACCAAGGAGATCAAACGCGAGATCGACCAGGTGGCGGACGCCGGCTTCGGCGGCGTCGAAGTCGCCGACGTCCACCACAGCTCCACCGAACCTCTCGACCCCCAAGGCCACGGCTGGGGCACCGACGCCTGGCGCGACGCGCTGGAGGCCGCCCTCGCCCGCGCCCAGGAGCGCGAGGTCACCGTCGACATCACCATCGGCCCCGCATGGCCCGCGGCCCTGCCCACCCTCACCCCGCAGGACACCGCGGCCATGCGCGAACTCGCCCACGGCGTGCACTTCCTGGAAGCGGGCGAGGAGTTCACCGGTTCGCTGCCCGAACCCGAGGTCTCCCCCGCCGACGGGGTCAGCGAACGCACCCTCCTGGCCGTACAGGCCCTGCGCCTGGCCGAGGGCGCCTCCACGCAGGACCTGCCCTGCGCCCTGGACCCCGCCACCCTCGAAGACCTCACCCCTCTCGTTCAAGGCGAGGAACTGACCTGGACCGCGCCCGGCCAGGACGGCGACGCCACCTGGGCACTCGTCGCCTACTGGGAGCGCGGCTGCGGACAGCGCCCCGAACGCGGCCCGCACACCGACCCCGTCTCCTACGTGGTCGACCACTTCGGCCGAGCCGGCACCCAGGCGGTGATCGACTTCTGGCAGGAGCGGATCCTCACCCCGCGGATCCGCGCCCTCCTGGAGGGGCCCGCGGGCGGAGCGATCTTCGAGGACTCCATCGAGATGGAGACCGAAGCCACGCTGTGGACACACGACCTGCCCGCCGAGTTCGAACAGCACCACGGATACGACCCGATGCCCTACCTGCCGGTCCTGGTCCGCGCCGACGAGGACAAGGTCTTCACCTTCGACTCCACCACCGACCGCCGGGCCCTGGACGACTACAACGACCTCCTCTCCCAGCTCTACATCGACCACCACCTCACACCGCTGCGGGACTGGGCCCACGGACTCGGGATGACGTACCGGATCCAGCCCTACGGCCTCCAGACCGACGCCGTCGCCAAATCCGCCCTCGCGGACACCGCCGAGGGCGAATCGCTGGGATTCAACAACCTCGACGACTTCCGGTCCCTGGCCGGGGGCCGCGACCTCGCGGGCAAGAAGGTGCTCTCCAGCGAGGCCGGAGCGGCCCATGGCGGCGCTTACAGCACCACGTGGGAGCAGACGGTGCGCACCGTCGCGCGCGAATACGCCGCGGGAGTCAACCAGGCGGTCCTGCACGGCTTCTCCTACTCCGACGCCCCCGGTGCCCAGTGGCCCGGATTCGCCGCCTTCACCCCCTACGACGGCGGCATCGGATACGGCGAGTCCTGGGGACCCCGCCACCCCACCTGGCAGCACGCGCCCGACGTCGCCGGATTCCTCGCCCGCGCCCAGCACACCCTCCAGTGGGGCACCCCCTCGGTCGACGTCGCCTTCCTCCGGCAGAAGGGCTACGCGGGCTCAGGCTTCGGCGCCGCACACTTCAGCAAGGAAGGGGTGCGTACCGGCTGGACACACCAGTTCCTCAGCCCCCGGCTGCTGGAGATCACCGACCCGCACGTGGAGGGAGGCAGGCTCGCCCCCGACGGACCGGCCTACGGCCTCCTCGTCTTCGAGGGCGACGCGTTCAACGGACGTGTCACCACCCTGCCCACCCGGACCGCCCACAGGCTCCTCGGCTACGCCGAGGCCGGACTGCGCATCCTCGTGGTGGGCGACTGGAGCGCACCGCAAGAGCCCGGCATCGACCAGGATGACGCCGAAGAACTCACCACCACCATGCGGAAACTGCTCGACCAGCCCACCGTGCGCCAGGTCCGCACACGCGAGGAGATCCCCCAGGGCCTGGACGCGCTCGACGCCACCCCCGAGGTGACCTACACGCGGGACTCACCGCTGTTGCACACCAGGCGCCGGGACAAGGACCTGGAGCTGTACTACTTCACCAACGGCTCCGACACCGACCCCGTCGACCACGAGGTCACCCTCACCACCAGGGTCCGCGACGCCTACCCCTTCGCCCTGAACCTGTGGACCGGGCACATCGAGCCGCTGCCCCTGCACCGCGCGGAAGAAGACCGCGTCAGCGTCCGCGTCCGCCTGGCCCCGGGCACCTCCACCGTCCTGGCCCTGGCCACACCGCAGTGGACCACCCGCTTCGCCGGCGCCGACGCCCAGACGCCCCCGGGCCAGCTGAAGAAACTGCGCATCAGCCAGACCGACGCCGACACCGTACGGCTAACCGACGGCAAGACCGTGGTCCGGGCGGCCGAACCCGGCACCTACACCAGCACCTACGCCGATGGGCGCACCGCGACCACCGTCATCGACACGGTCGGCCCCCAGATCGAGCTCACCGGCTGGGAGGTGGAGGTCGAGGACTGGCGCCCAGGAGGATCGGCCACCGAAACCGACGTCCGCGTCCATGAGTACTCCCTCGACGCACTCGTGCCGTGGACCGACATCGACGGGCTCGGCGAGGTCTCCGGCATAGGCCGCTACACCGCGACCGTCGAACTGGGCAAGGCCTGGACCGGCGGACACGGCGCCCACCTCGACCTGGGAAAGGTGACCGACACCTACCGGGTCACGGTCAACGGCACGGAGCTGCCGCCCTGCGACCAGCTCTCCCCCGTGGTCGACGTCGGCCCCTGGCTCCAACACGGGACGAACACCGTCGAGGTCGAGGTCGCCACCACCCTCATCAACCGGATGCGGGCCTTCCGACCCGAGGTCTACCAGGACGCACAGCCCCAGGAGTACGGTCTGCTGGGCCCCGTGCGCCTCCTGCCCTACGGCCAGGCCGAACTGTAAGGACAGGCGGCCCGGAACGCGTATGCAACGTCCCGGGCCGCCGGGCAGTTCCCCGCTGGCCGCCAGTGGCCAAGTCGAAATCTCGCATGCCCGCGGCGAGGCCGCGCGCCTAGGGTCGTTGGTACGTAGGAGAGGACCAACAGCCATGCAGATTCTCGACGCCCTCCGTACCGACGCCCAGCTGCGTACCGCCCACGGACTGTCGTGGCTGTCCGCGCAGGTCCAGGACCACCCCAGCAGGCTGCTGCACTACCCCTGGCGCGACAACCCCTACCCCACCTACCGGCGCCTGCGCGCACAGGGGCCCTTCGTCACCGGCCGCCTGGGCTTTCGCACCGCGCACACCCACGAGTCGGTGGGCGCGCTGCTGCGCGGCCGGGAGTTCGGTGTGGAGCAACCCGCCCCAGGAGCGCTCCCCGAACAGTTCGACGTCCTGGACCTGTCCTTCCTGATGCTGGACCCGCCCGAGCACACCCGGCTACGCAAACTCGCGCGGCCCGCGTTCAGCCCGCGCCGGATGGCCGAGTACCAGAGCGAGATCGAAAAGATCACCCACGAGCTGCTGGACGCGGCGATCGCCCGCCGCGACTTCGACCTCATGCGCGACTTCGCGCAACCGCTGCCGATCGCGGTGATCAGCCGTCTGCTGGGTATCCCCGCGTCCGAAGACGCCGAGTTCGTGCGCATCGGCTACACCGTCGGCGGCGCACTGGACGGCGCCCGGTCGGCGAGTCACCTGCGCCGGATCCAGCACGCCACGGCACAATTGGACGCACTGTTCGAGCGGTTGGTGGCCCAGCGACGTGCCAACCCCCGCGGTGACGTGGTCTCCACCCTGGTGGCCGAGGCCGACGACGGCCGACTCACCGCGGCCGAACTACGCACGATGTGCCGCCTGCTGCTGGTCGCGGGATTCGAGACCACAGTGAACCTGATCGGAAACGGGGTGATGGCTCTGCTGCGTCACCGTCAGCAGTGGCAGCACCTGGTGGAGGAACCCGACCTGGTCGGGGGCGCCGTGGAGGAGGTGCTGCGCTTCGACTCCCCGGTGCAGATGACCACCCGGTGGGCCCAAGCCGACACCACCGTCCAAGGACAGCGGCTGCGCGAGGGCGACCACACCCTGTGCCTGATCGGCTCGGCCAACCGTGACCCCGAGCGCTTCACCGACCCCGACCGGTTCGACATCACCC
This sequence comes from Nocardiopsis sp. TRM 82005, assembly GCF_056312425.1. Taxonomy (NCBI): domain Bacteria; kingdom Bacillati; phylum Actinomycetota; class Actinomycetes; order Streptosporangiales; family Nocardiopsidaceae; genus Nocardiopsis; species Nocardiopsis sp. TRM 82005. The sequence goes on along the minus strand of NZ_JBWDTQ010000017.1, from coordinate 97,506 downwards.
GTCCCGACGCCTCCGACCACCTGTCCTTCTCCAGCGGCGCCCACTACTGTCTGGGCGCCCCGCTGGCCCGGCTGGAGGGCCGCATCGCGCTGCGCGCCCTGGCCGAACGCGTCCCCGGCCTACGGCCCATCGCACGGCCCACGCACCGCCGCACCAGCGCCCTGCGCGCCCTGTCGGCGTTCCCCGTCACCACGAGTCACCGGTAGGAGTGGAGGCTGACAAGATGCGCGACGCGGTCTCCACCGGACGACGTGAGCTCACCCGGGGACGCGGGGTCCTGCTGACGGCGGGGGTCCTGTGCGTGGTGATCTTCGTGGTCACCGCGGTCCTCGCGATCGCCCTGCCCCAGCAGGAGCAGCCCGAGGGCGAACTGCCACGGCTGGCCCACTCCCACGGAATCGAGCTGGGGGTCGCGGTGGCGGTCAGCCCACTGGCGAACGACGCCGAGTACCGGTCCGTGATCACCGACAACTACACCTCGGTGACCGCCGAGAACACCATGAAGTGGCAGCACGTACAGCCCGAGCGCGGCCGGTTCGACTGGAGCGGACCGGACGCGGTGATGGACTTCGCCGAACGCAACGACCTCAACGTGCGCGGACACACCCTGCTGTGGCACAACCAACAGCCCTCCTGGCTGGCCCAGGGCTCCTGGGACGAGGACGAACTGCGCCAGGTACTGCGCGAGCACATGGAGGCGCTACTGGGGCGCTACCAGGGACGCATCACCTCCTGGGACGTGATCAACGAACCCTTCGAGGACACCGGGCCCCGCGTGCGCGAGAACCTGTGGTACCAGGTCCTGGGCGAGGACTACATCGCCGAGGCGCTGTCCATGGCACACGAGATCGACCCCGGGGCCAAGCTGTACATCAACGAATTCGGCATCGAGGGCGGCGGCGCCAAAACCGACGCCATGTACTCGCTGGTGACCGACCTGCTCGAACGCGGGGTGCCCCTGCACGGCATCGGCTTCCAGGGGCACTTCGTACACGGCAACGTCCCCGAGGACCTGGCCGAGCACATGCGCCGCTTCTCCGACCTGGGGCTGGAGGTCAGCCTCAGCGAACTGGACGTGCGCGTCCCGGAACCGCTGGAGGGGCGCGTCAGGGAGGAACAGGCCCAGGAGTACCAACACGTGGTCCAGGCGTGCCTGGACGTGCCCCGGTGCGTGAACCTGTCGGTATGGGGGGTCAGCGACCAGCACTCCTGGATCCCCGAGTGGTTCCCCGGGTACACCGACGCGCTGCCCTTCGACGAAGGATACACGCCGAAACCCGCCCTGGAGGGTATGGCCGAGGCACTCTCCCGGCGCCCCTCCGGACGCCGGGCACGACCCCGCGTCCACCGCCCGGCACGGCGACGTCCCAAGTCCACGGCGCGAACGCACAGGCAGACCGGACCAGGTGCGGCACGCGCGACCACGGGATGAGGCCGTGGTGCCCGACCGCCAGGACCTGTGAGGTGTTCAGCATGCGTTAGATCCGCGGCCCTCCCGTCACTCCTTCGGCCAGACCCGACGACGAAGGAGACGACGAACATGCACGAGAACACGCCCCCGATCAGCATGCCCGAGGAGCTGGCCGCATCGGTCAGCGGCTTCTTCGGCCAGGAGTGGGTGGACCGCCTGCCCCGGATGGCCGCCCAGCAGTGCGACCTGTGGGAGCTGCGTCCCACCGGTGGCCGTCCCCTGTACGGAGCGGTGTCCCTGGTGGTACCGGTGCGACGCGCCGACGGGACCCCCGCCGTACTCAAGGTGCTGCCCGTGGACGAGGAGAGCCGGGGCGAACCCGACGCGCTGCGCACGTGGGCGGGCGACGGCGCCGTACGCCTGATCGCACACGATCCCGGCAGCGGAGCGCTGCTCCTGGAGGCCCTGGACCCGGCCCGGTCCCTGGACGACGTGGAGATGGCCGAGGCCCTGGCCGTGCTCGGCGGCCTGCTCGCACGCCTGAACAAGCACCCCGGTCCGCCCGGAACACGCACCCTGGGCCCGATCACGCGGTCCCTGGCCGAACGTGCCCGGCCCTTCCTGGCCCACGAGCGCGTCGACCACCGGTTCCGGCGGCTGCTGGCCCGGTGGACGGCGATCGCACGGGAGATGGCGGCCCAACCGGGCGACCGGCTCCTGCACTGGGACCTGCACTTCCAGAACGTGCTGGCTCCGCTGCCGGGAACGGGACGGGGACCGTGGGTGGCCATCGACCCCAAACCGCTGGTCGGCGATCCCGGGTACGAACTACTGCCCGCGCTGCGCAACCGGTTCGCGGAGGAGGCCGCTCCCGGCGAGGAGCTCCGGTCGGTTCGCCGCAGGTTCGACCTGCTGGCCGAGGCCGCCGGGATCGACCGCGAGCGGGCCCGAGCCTGGACACTGGTCCGGGTACTGGAGGACTGCGTGTGGCGCCTGGAGGACGGTTGCTTCGAGGCTCCCCGTCCCCAGGTGGTGATCGGCGAGGCCGTGGCGGGCTGAGCGGGAGCCGGGCCCGGACAGGCGCCCGGACTCCGTTTCCCGACGGGTCCGGTCCGCATGGCGTCCCCGCCGTGTGGCGGCGCGCATCCGCCGCACCGCGCTGCCACGCCGGCCACCGCCCGGCCACAATGGTGACGCACCACCCGTTTCCTACTCCACCCGGAGGCTCACGTGCCCGCTCCTCCCCCCTTCGACCCCGAACTGGCCGCGGCCCTGGCCGCCTTCCGTGAGGAGGTCCCCGCCCAGATCACCCCCGACATGATCCCGGCCATGCGTGAACGCCAGGCCCAGCAGGTCTTCGACCCGGAGGCCGACCTGACCCTGGACGGCGCCTACACCGAGGCCGAGCACCACGCGCCCGGCCACGACGGCGCCGACGTACCCCTGCTGGTGTGGAGGCCCACCGGGACCACCGAACCCGTGGGCGCCCTGTACTGGATCCACGGCGGCGGCATGGTCGTGGGCACCCACCGGGGACCGGAGATCCCCGGACTGCTGCGAACCGCACACGAACTGGGCCTGGCCCTGGTGTCCGTGGACTACCGCCTCGCCCCCGAGCACCCCCACCCCGCCCCGGTGGAGGACTGCTACGCGGGCTTGGCCTGGGCCGCCGAGAACTCCGCCGACCTGGGCGTCGACCCCCGGCACCTGGTGGTGGGCGGAGTGAGCGCGGGAGGCGGGCTGGCCGCCGCCACCGCCCTACTGGCCCGCGACCGGGGCGGCCCGGAGCTGCGGGGACAGCTGCTCCTCTGCCCCATGCTCGACGACCGCAACGACTCGGTCTCGGCCGAGCAGATGGCCGGCGCGGGCGTGTGGGACAAGGTCGCCAACGCCACCGGCTGGGGCGCACTGCTCGGCGGGGCGGCGGGCGGACCCGACGTGTCCGCCTACGCCGCTCCCGCACGCGCGCAGGACCTGTCCGGGCTACCCCCGGCCTTCCTGGACGTGGGCTCGGCGGAGACCTTCCGCGACGAGGTCGTGGACTACGCCTCGCGGATCTGGAGGGCGGGAGGCGCGGCCGAACTGCACGTGTGGCCGGGCGGGTTCCACGGCTTCGACGGCCTGGCTCCCCAGGCCGCGCTCAGCCGGTCCGCGCGGGAGCAGCGTCTTCCGTGGCTGCGCCGGACCCTGGCGGGCTGAGCCCGGCCGTGGCCGTCGCACGCCGGTGCCCGGTCGGCGTGGTGCCGCGCAGGCGTTTGAAGGCGGTGCTCAGGGCGAACGCGTTGGCGTAGCCGACCCGGCGGGCGATGGCCTCGACGGTGGTGTCGGTGTCGCGGAGCAGGTCGACGGCGAGGCTGACCCGCCAGTCGGCCAGGTAGGACATGGGCGGGGCCCCCACCAGTGCGCGGAAGTCGCGTGCCAGGGTCGCACGGGAGACCCCGCACTGTTCGGCCAGCGATGCCACGGTCCAGGGGCGGGTGGGCTGGTTGTGCAGCAGCCGCAGGGACCGACCCACCACCGGGTCGGCCATGGCGGTGTACCAGGCGGGCGGCTCCGCGCCCGGCAGGGAGAACCAGGCGCGCAGTTTGGTGATCAGGGCCAGGTCCAGCAAGCGGTCCAGGACCAGCTGCTGGCCGGGGGCGGCGCAGCCGGTCTCGGCCTCGATCATCGCCCCCAGCCGGTCGTGGCACTCGTCGGCCGGGACGACCAGGGTCGGGGGCAGGGCGGCGAACAGGCGTCGGCTGAGGTCGCCGGTGACCTCGTAGGAGCCGCTCAGAAGCAGGTCGGGGGCGTCCAGGGAGTCACCGTAGGTGCGCAGGCCCAGGGCCGCCTCCTCCTGCAGGGGGTCGCCGTCCGGACCCAGGCACCGGTTCCCGTCCAGGACCGTGCAGCTGACGGGGGCCTCGGCTGGGTTGGCGACGGTGTGGGGGCCGGGGGCACGCAGGATCACCGTGTCCCCCGCGGCCAGGGGCGCGGGGGCGCCGTGTTCGGGAACAAGCCAGGCCCTGCCCCGCACCATGGTGACCAGGGTCAGGGGTGAGCCGTGGGCGAAGCGCAGCGCCCAGGGCGGGGACATGATGGACCGGCTGAAGAGCGCCCCTCGGGCGCGGACCCCGTCCAGGAGGTCGGCGAGTGCGTCCATATCCGCAAGCATAGACGTTCAGACATCAAGGTGAGCTTATGGGCCATGGATCGTCTCAGGTCCATGCGGTTGACTCGGAGCCATGACAGAGAACACGACACGGCCGGTCCTGGTGACCGGCGCGACGGGAATGACGGGCAGCCGGGTCCTGGCGCGGCTGCGCGAACGAGGGGTGCCGGTACGGGCGGCCTCCCGTTCCTCCGAGTGGAGGTTCGACTGGGCCGAACCGGCTACCTGGGACACGGTGCTGGAGGGCGCTGATTCGGTGTACCTGGTGCAGAACGACTCCGACCCGCGGACCCCGGCGTTCGTGGGGCGCGCGGTGGCCCACGGGGTGGAGCGGATCGTGCAGCTCTCGGCTCGCGGGGTCGACCTGCCGAGCTACTTCGAGAATGCGGAGGGCGCCTCCTCGCACCTGCGGGGTGAGGAGGCGGTGCAGGCCAGCGGACTGGAGTGGACCGTTCTGCGTCCTGGCTGGTTCGCGCAGAACTTCGGTGAGGGGTTGCTGGCGGACGAGGTGCGCTCCGGAGTGCTGCGCCTGCCCGCCGGGGACGGCGCGGCCGCCTGGATCGACGCCGAGGACATCGCCGAGGTGGCCGTGGCGGCCCTGACCGAAAGGGGTCACCACGGGCGGACCTACGAGCTGAGCGGCCCCCGGGCGCTGACCCTGGCGGAGGCCGCGGCGGAGGTCTCCCGGGCCCTGGGCCGCCCGGTCCGCTACGAGCCGGTGTCGGCGGAGGAGTACGTGAACGAACTCCTGGGGGCGGGATGGCTCAAGGAGGGCGCCCAGGAGATGGTCGCGGCCTTCTCGGCCATCCGCCGCGGTGTGGAGTCGAGGGTCTCCCCCGGCGTTCGCGAGGCACTGGGGCGCGAACCGCGTGACTTCTCGGGCTACGTCGCCGGGACTTTCTCCCGCCCGTCGTGGAAGGAGGTCTGAGGTTGGGACCTGATGCTGGTGAACCAATACCTCGCCTTTACGACGTAGATTCGTAATTGCGGCCGCCCCGGCCGGGGCCGGACCGGGGCGTCACCGCACGGGGGCACCCCGCCTGGTGCCCGCTCACGGCTTCCGGGCCTGGTCGGCCTCGGCGCCTAGTCCACCACCGTGATGCCCAGGGCGCCCAGGATCGCGCCCGCCTGCGCGGGGCCGATACTGGCCCCGCGCAGGTATCCGGCCTGCTCCAGGGCGGGCTCCCCCAGGTCGGCGCCGCGCAGGTCGGCCCCCGCGAGCCGGACGTTGACCAGGTTGGCTCCACGCAGCCGCGACTCCACCCACACCGTGTCGCGCAGGTCGGCGCTGGCCAGGTCGGCCTCGTCCATGCGCAGCCCCTCCAGGGTCTGACCGCGCAGCGTGATGCCCTTGCAGCGGGCCAGCATGAGATTGCACTGGGAGAAGCTGTAGCCGATCCCCCGCAAGGAGGTCAGACCCGCCCCGGTCATCCGGCAGCCGCTGAAGACGGTGTCGGTGAGCAGCGCGCCCTGCCAGCGGGTGTTGGCCAGGTCCACCCGCTCGAAACGGGTGTCGGTGCACTCGGTGTGCGCGAACACGGCCCCCGCCGCGCTGCCGCCGGTGAACACCGCCCCTTCCAGCACGGCCCGCTCCAGGCGGGCTCCGTCCAGGCGGCAGTCCCGGAAAACGGCGTCGCTCAGTTCGGCGCCGGACAGGTCCGCCTCGGTCAGGTCGCAGCGGGTGAACACGCGCGGCTTGTCCAGGGGGGCGGACAGGAGGTCACGCAGGTCGGCGCCGGACAGGCCGGCGCCCGCGGCCTCGGGGGAGGAAAGGTCAGTGCTCATCGTGCGGACTCTAGCGGAGACCGGTGACACTTCCCGTCCGGCACGGCCGCGCCCGGGTCCCTCCCCCGGCGGTACGCCCGATCCTCAGTCGCGGAGCTTGAGCGCCAGGAAGAGGTCCACCCGGTGCTCCAGGCTGCTCAGGTTGCGCCCGGTCAGTTCCTCCACCCGGCCGATCCGGTACCGCAGCGTGTTGACGTGCACGTGCATGGTGGCGGCACAGCGCTGCCACGATCCCGAATGGGCCAGAAACTGCTCCAGGGTCTGCACCAGCTCCGAGCGGTGGTCGCGGTCGTAGGCCAGCAGCGGCCCCAGCAGCCGCTCCCGGTAGGAGGACTGCACCTCCTCGGGAACCGAGGCCAGCAGCAGCTCGTGCGAGTCGATCTCGGCCCCGGCGATCACCCGGGAGCGGCCGCCCCGCAGTTCGGCCAGACGGCGGGCGTGACGGGCCTCCACCGCGGCGCCGCGCAGCTCGGGCACGTCCCGCACCGCCGAACTGAGGCCGATGGCGAGCCGGTGGTCGAGCAGGCCGCTCTCCAGGACACGGGCGCACTGGAGCAGTTCGGCGCGGACCTCCTCGGCCCGGGCGCGGGCACCGGTCCCCGGACCGCCCACGGGGACGACGGCCAGCGTGTCGTCGTCCCCGGTGACGACGGCTCCGGGATGGTCGGCGACCAGCTCGGTGACCACACGGCGGGCCAGGTCGGGCACGCGGGGCTCGGGCAGCATCACGGCGCTGACCACGACGTGGCCGCCCTCCCCGCCGCTGGCCGGGCCGATGCCGCGCATGAGCTCGGTGACCTCGTCGAAGCGCTGGGCGGCCAGCAGGCGGGGGAGCCCCTCCAGGTGGCGTGCGTCGGTCAGGGCACGCTCCTCGACGCGGCTGCGGGCGAGCACGGCGATGGACACCAGCTCGGCCACCGATTCGTGCTCCTCGTCGGTCCAGACGGCGTGGTCTCCCTCGCAGACCAGCAGCCAGGTGGCCAGGGGGTGGGACTCCTTGGTCTGTACGGGCAGGATCGTCAGCGCGCGTCCGCCGTCCTCGGGCAGGCGGACGGTGTGCGGGAAGGACTGGCGGGTCAGGGCCCGTGCGGCGATCCACTCGCGGTCGCCCTCGGGCAGGGGTCCACCGGAGGCGGCGACGTGGCGTCCGGTGGAGGAGAGGACCCATGCGGTCCGACCGGCCTGCTCGGCGGCCTCGGCGAAGGCCCGGGGCAGTTCGGCCCCCGAGGCGACCTCGGCCATGAGGCGGCGGTGGCGGTCACGTGTCTCGGCGATGGAGCTGAAGCGGTGCCGGGTCAGGGAGCGCAGCACCTCCTCGGTGACCGCGCCGAAGGAGGTCTCCGGTGGGACCTCCACCAGGGGCAGGTCATGGGCGCGGCAGGCCTCCATCAGGTCGGCCGGGACCTCTCCCAGAGCGGTCCCCGCGCCGAGTGCGACCGCTCCGGCACCGGCGATGGAGGACACGAAGGTCTCGGAGTCCTCGGGACGGGTACGCCACATCATGCCGGTGAGGACGAACTCGCCGCCACGCAGGTAGCGGGCGGGTTCGAGCAGATCGGTGGTGTAGGCCCACCTCAGAGTGCGATGCGCGTGCTCCGCTCCCGCCAGAAACCTCAGGTGCAACCGCTTGACCGCGAGCAGCTCACTGATCCGCATGAACGTCCCTCTTGTCACTCGTGTGGTGCGCGGCGGTGACGGTGATGGCTGTCGCCTCCCCGGGAACGCCGCTTGTAGGAAACGCCCAACCATAACCGTTCGTTCCGCGAACACTTCATGTCTTCACTTTCTGGTAAGGACCACGTTCCCAGTGGTGTACTTCACAGCATCACCCAACCAACCAGGGACAACGCGACTGACGAAGGACGCGCCGACCGCGGGCGAGCGGTGGCGAGAACGCGGCGACAAGAGGACGAGCATGGAGTTCCTGACCCCCTCCACACTGGAGGAGGCACTCGAGGCGAAGAGCGCCCATCCCGATGCGGTGCCCATCATGGGCGGCACGGACGTGATGGTGGAGCTCAACTTCGACAAGAGGCGCCCGACCACCCTGGTCGATCTGACCCGGATCCCGGAGCTGGCGGAGCACGGGCCCGACGGCGGCCGTACCCGCCTGGGCGCGGGCGTGCCCTACACCAAGGTGATCGAGCACCTGTCGGAAACGGCCCCGGCCCTGGCGAAGGCCTCCCGGTCGGTGGCCTCCCCGCAGATCCGCAACCGGGGCACCGTGGGCGGCAACCTGGGCGGTGCCTCGCCCGCCGGTGACGCCCACCCGTCGCTGCTGGCCACCGACGCGGCCGTGGAGTTGGCGTCGGTGCGCGGCAGGCGCCGGGTGCCCGTGCGCGAGTTCTTCCTGTCGCTGCGCAAGACGGCCATGAGCGAGGACGAGCTGATCACCGCGGTGCTGCTGCCGGAGCCCTCGGGCCCCCAGCAGTTCGCCAAGATCGGCACGCGCAACGCGATGGTCATCGCGGTGACCTCCTTCTCCATGGCCCTGGACGGCGAGCGCCGAACCGTGGGCACGGGGCTGGGCTCGGCCGGTCCCACACCACTGCGCGCGGAGACGGCCGAGGAGTTCCTGGCCGGAGAGTTCGACTGGGAGGACGGCCGCTCGCCCTCGGAGGCCACTGTGCGCCGGTTCGGTGAACTGGTGGCCGCCGCGGCCCGCCCCATCGACGACCAGCGGGGCAGCGCCGAGTACCGCAGGCACGCTCTGGCCGTGATGGCGCGCCGCGCGCTGAGCTGGTCGGTCACCGACTACCGGAAGGGAGTCACGCGATGCGCGTGAGTTTCAACGTCAACGGCGAGGACGTGACCGCCGACGATGTGTGGCCGGGCGAGAGCCTGTTGTACGTGCTGCGCGAGCGGCTGGGGCTGCCGGGCAGCAAAAACGCCTGTGAACAGGGTGAATGCGGTTCCTGCACGGTCTACTTCGACGATGTGACGGCGTGTTCGTGCATGATCGCCGCCGGACAGGCGCAGGGGCGGCGGGTACGCACCGTCGAGGGCCTGGCCGAGGGCACGGGCAAGGGCACCGAGCGCGAGCTCGGCACGGTGCAGGAGGCCTTCGTGGAGGCGGGCGCGGTCCAGTGCGGCTTCTGCACCCCGGGCCTGCTCGTGCAGACCGACGACCTGCTGGAGCGCACGGTGGGCGCGGGGCACTCCGCGCCGGGCGACGCCGAGATCCGGGAGGCCCTGGCGGGCAACCTGTGCCGGTGCACCGGGTACGAGAAGATCATCGACGCGGTGCACTTGGCCGCTGAGCGCCGCGCCGAGGCCGGGAGCGACGCATGAGCGCTTCCAGTACCACCCCCGGAGCCGGCGGGGCCTTCGCCGTCGAGGGCGCTCACGTGGTCACCGTGGACGGTGCCGAGTACGCCGACGGGCACGTGGTGGTTCGCGACGGCCGGATCGCCGCCGTGGGCGCCGGCCCGGCCCCCGGTGCCGCCGACGCCACGCGCGTTGACGGACGCGGGTGCCTGGTCACCCCGGGTCTGGTCAACACCCACCACCACCTCTACCAGTGGGCGACACAGGGGCTCTTCGCCGACGGCACGCTCTTCGAGTGGTTGGTGGGCTCCTACGAGATCTGGGGCCGCCTGAACGCCGACGTGGTCTCGGGGACCACCTCGGCCGGGCTGGCCCACCTCGCCCTGTCCGGGTGCACGACCGCCTCCGACCACCACTACGTCTACCCCTCCGGCCGGGGAGACATCGTGACCGCGGAGGTGGAGGCCGCCCGTGAGGTGGGCGTACGCCTGGACCTGGCCCGAGGGTCGATGGACCGGGGCCAGAGCCAGGGCGGGCTGCCTCCGGACGCCGTCGTGGAGTCGCTGGAGCAGGCCCTGGCTGGCACGGCATCGGCGATCGAGGACCACCACGACCCCTCATTCGACGCCATGACGCGGGTGGCGGTGGCGCCGTGCTCACCGTTCTCGGTCTCGCGCGGGCTGATGGTGGAGGCGGCGGCGCTGGCCCGGGACAAGGGTGTACGGCTGCACACCCACCTGGCCGAGACCCTCGACGAGGAGGAACAGTGCCTGGCCGAGTTCGGGTGCACCCCCGTGGAATACGCCGAGAAGCTGGGCTGGCTGGGCGAGGACGTGTGGTTCGCGCACGCGGTGCACCTGTCCGACGCGGCGATCGGGCGGATCGCGGCCACGGGCACCGGGGTGGCGCACTGCCCCACCTCCAACGCCCGTCTGGGCGCGGGAATCTGCCGGGTCACCGAACTGCTGGACGCGGGTGTGAGCGTGGGGCTGGGCGTGGACGGCCCGGCCTCCAGCGAGCTGACCCCGCTGTCCGGTGAGATGCACCAGGCACTGCTGATGGCCCGTGCCCGCAAGGGCCCCAAGGGGCTCACCGCCCGCCAGGCGCTGGAGATGGCCACCCTGGGCGGCGCCCGGGCGCTTGGCCGCGACACCGAACTGGGTTCCCTGACGGTCGGCAAGCTGGCCGACATCGCCTTGTGGCGGGTGGACGGGTTCGGCTACGACGTGATCGAGGACCCGGTGGTGGCGGCGGTCTTCGGCCCCACACCGCCCCTGGAGCGGCTCTGGGTCGGCGGGAACACCGTCGTCGACCGAGGGGAGCTGCGCACCCTGTCCGCCGAGGCCGCCACCGCGCGCGGCCGTGCGGCACACCGAACCCTGACGCAGGAGGTGAGCCGCTGATGGCGGCGACGACCCGTACCGTGACGGACCTGTCCAGCACCACCAAGGACGGGGTGGGCGCCAGTCCGCGCCGTCCCGACGGAAATCTGAAGGTCACCGGCGAGTTCGCCTACTCCTCGGACATGTGGATGGAGGACATGCTGTGGGGGGCCACCCTGCGCAGCCCCCACCCGCACGCCGAGATCCACGGCATCGACATCACCGAGGCACTGAAGGTGCCGGGGGTGCACGCGGTACTCACCCACGAGGACGTGCCCGGCGACAAGCGTTACGGGCTGGAGCACCAGGACCAGCCGGTGCTGGCCTTCGACAAGGTGCGCTACAAGGGCGAGGCGGTGGCCGTGGTGGCCGCCGACCACCCCGAGACGGCCCGGCGGGCGATGGAGCGTATCCGGGTGGACTACCGGGTGCTGGAACCGGTCAGCGACTCCCGCAAGGCGGCGCTGGATCCCGACTGCCCGCTGGTGCACGAGCCGGGCACGATCCCCGAGCACCCCGAATACAACCAGCGCGGCAACCGGCTGCGCTACCAGCCGGTCCGCACGGGCGCCTTCGCCGGGGCGGCCGGGTCCGCCGAGCGTGAGGACGGGGTCCTGGAGCGGCTGCGCGCCGAGGCCGACGCGGTGGTGACCTCCGAGTACGAGGTCGGCATGCAGGACCAGGCCTTCCTGGGCCCGGAGTCGGGTATGGCCGTCCCCGCCGAGGACGGCGGCGTGGATCTGTACGTGGCCACGCAGTGGCTGCACGTGGACCAGCGCCAGATCGCCCCGGCGCTGGGTCTGCCCCAGGACAAGGTGCGCCTGACCCTGGCCGGTGTGGGCGGGGCGTTCGGTGCCCGCGAGGACCTGTCGATGCAGGTCCACGCCTGCCTGCTGGCGCTGCGCACCGGGAGACCGGTCAAGTTCGTGTACAACCGCGAGGAGTCCTTCTACGGGCACGTGCACCGGCACCCGGCCAAGATGCGCTACGAGCACGGTGCGCGCGCGGACGGCACGCTGCTGTACGCCACGGCGGAGATCATCGTGGACGGCGGCGCGTACGCGTCGGCGACCCCGGCGGTGGTGGGTGTGGCCTCCTCCTTGGGCATCGGCCCCTACGAGGTGCCGAACGCGCTGGTGGACGCCTACGGGGTGTACACCAACAACCCGCCGTGCGGGGCGATGCGTGGCTTCGGCGCGGTACAGGCCTGCTTCGCCTACGAGTCGCAGATGGACCGGCTCGCCGAGAAACTGGGCATGCACCCGGTCGACCTGCGGGTCAAGAACGCCATGTCGCAGGGCTCGCGGATCATCACGGGCCAGGAGATCGACATGCCGCTGCCCATGGCGGAGATGCTGGAGCGCTGCCGCGACCTGCCGATGCCGCCCGAGCGCGGCGAGCTGTCCGACCCCTCCGACCTGCGCACCCTGCCGGGCGGGGTGGCGGGCACCACGCACGGCGAGGGCGTGGTGCGCGGTGTGGGCTACGGACTGGGTCTGAAGAACCTGTGCTTCTCGGAGGGGTTCGACGACTACTCCACCGCGCGGGTGCGGATGGAGGTGCTCGGCGGAGAGCCGGTGGTGCTGGTGCACACCGCCGCAGCCGAGGTCGGACAGGGACTGGTGACCGTCAAGGGTCAGATCGCCCGGACCGAGTTGGGTGTGGAGAAGGTGGTCATCGCCCCCTCCGACACCCAGGTGGGTTCGGCGGGTTCCTCGTCGGCGTCGCGCCAGTCGTACATGACCGGCGGTGCGGTGCGGGCGGCGTGCGCGTCAGTGCGCGCGGAGGTGTTCGCGCTGGCGCGCGAGCGCGGGATCGTGCCCGCGGACCTGCCCGACACCGACCTTTCGCTGGACGGCGGCAAGCTGGTGTCGGCCACGACCGGTGCACTGGTGTCGCTGGCGGACCTGCTGGGCGAGTCGGCGCAGGGCGGCACCGCGGTCGAGCGGACACGGGAGTACCACCACCGGCCCACCGAGATGCTGGACCCGGAGCTGGGCCAGGGCACCTCACACACCCAGTTCGGGATGTGCGTGCACCGGGCCGTGGTGGATGTGGACGTGGAGCTGGGCCTGGTGAAGGTGGTAGCGCTGGACGCGGTGCAGGACGTGGGCAAGGTGATGCACCCCCAACAGCTGGCCGGGCAGATCCAGGGCGGCTCCACCCAGGGGCTGGGCCTGGCGCTGATGGAGGAGGTCCAGGTCAGTGAGGGTCAGATCCGCAACCCGTCCTTCACCGACTACCTGATCCCAACGATTCTTGACACCCCGCCGATGCGGATCGAGGTGCTGGAGCACCCGGACCCGCACTCTCCCTACGGGCTGCGGGGCGCGGGTGAGCCCCCGACGCTGTCGTCGACCCCGGCGATCGTGGCCGCGGTGCGCGCTGCGACGGGGAGGACGCTGACGCACGCGCCGGTGCGCCCGGAGGACATCGTGGGTATCGAGCCGTAGCCGCGGGGCGGACCCGGTCCGCCCCGCCATGAACCGCCCGCCCCGGATCCGCCGGCGCCCTCGGCACCGGGGCGGGTGTCCCCCTCGGGACAGCGTGGTCCCGCACGCCCCCAATCGAACACAAAGAGTAACAGCCCCCTTACCCATGGCGGTGATCGCCATGCTCATCTCCCTCCAGGAGGGGACATGACCCAGCTCAAGGAGACCGGCCCCCGTTCCGGGGACCGGTTCCCCACGGATCGATCCTGGCTCGACCGCTTCTTCTTCATCGGTGAGCGCGGTTCCACCCTCGGGCGAGAGCTCCGAGGCGGGCTCACCACCTTCATGGCGATGGCCTACATCATCGTCCTGAATCCGATCATCCTCAGCAGCGTGCCCGACGCCAACGGCGACTTCCTCTCCCCCGGTCAGCTGACCACCATGACCGCGCTGGCGGCGGGACTGGTCACGATCATGATGGGGGTGGTCGGACGCGCGCCGATCGCCTGCGCCGCCGCGCTCGGCGTGATGGCGGTCGTGGCCTACCAGGCGGCGCCCGTGATGGCCTGGCCCGAGGTGATGGGCCTGGTCGTGTGGCAGGGCGTCGCTATCATCCTCATGGTGGTCACCGGCGTACGGACCGCCGTGATGAACGCGCTGCCGCACAACCTCAAGTTGGCCATCGGCGTGGGCATCGGCATGTTCGTGGCCCTCATCGGCCTGGCCAACGCCGGGTTCGTCAGCGCCGGCGAGGGCGGCAGCCTGCTCCAGATCGGTACCGCCGAAGGCGGCGGCCACCTCAACGGCTGGCCGATCCTGGTCTTCGTGTGCGGCCTGGTCCTGGCCGGCGTGCTGCTGGCGCGCGGGGTGCCCGGCGCGATCTTCTACGGCATCGTCGGCGCCACCGTGCTCGCGATCATCGTCCACTACGCGGCCGGGCTGGACAGCGGGGCCTGGGGCGATGCCAGCCCCCAACTGCCCAGCAACCCGTTCGCGGTCCCCGACTTCGGCCTGCTGCTCCAGGTCGACATGTTCGGCGCCTGGACCACCGCCGGTCCGACCACCGCCGGGGTCATCCTGTTCACCCTAGTGCTGGCCGGCTTCTTCGACGCCCTGGGCACCATCCTGGCCATCGGCACCAAGGCCGACATCGCCGACGCCAATGGACAGATGCCGCGTGTCAACCAGATCCTGGTGACCGACGGGGCCGGTGCCGTGACCGGCGGCCTGACCAGCTCCTCCGCCACCCTGGTGTTCGTCGAGTCCACGGCCGGGGTGAGCGAGGGGGCCAGGACCGGTCTGGCAAGCGTGGTGACGGGCCTGCTCTTCCTCACGGCGATCTTCTTCGCGCCGGTCTTCGGCGTCGTTCCGGCGCAGGCCGCCTCCGTGGCGATGGTACTGGTGGGCGCCATGATGATGATGCACATCAGGGAGATCGAGTGGTCGGACATCTCTGTCGCGATCCCGGCCTTCCTGACCATCGCGATGATGCCGTTCACCTTCGACATCGCCAGCGGCATCGGTATCGGCATCATCGCCTACACGGTGGTCAAGTCCGCGCAGGGACACCTGCGCGAGGTGGGCTGGCTGATGTGGGCGCTCTCGGCCGTGTTCGTGTTCCACTTCTCGATGCACGCCCTGGGCCTCTAGCGCCCGAGCCCCTGGGGCCATGAGGGGGCCGGGTCGCCGAAGGCGGCCCGGCCCCCTCGTTCGTCCCGGGGCTGTCGGGACACTCCTCGTACACGCCTCTGCCCGTGAGCGCGTTCGGCGCTCCGCCCACCCCGGACGGGCACCGCACCTGACGTCCACCGGTGGCTGGCTCCGCTTCCGGAGCCGCGCGCCGTGCGCAAAACTCGTTGACAGTCCACAGAGGACATGCATAAGTTGTCAGTGACAACTTCGATCGAGGAAAGCGCCCATGAACGTTCAGGTGAACGGCTCCTCATCCCCCGCCCCCGACTCCCCCGAAACCACCGCGGCCGAGCACATCCGCGACCGGCTCGGCCTGACCGGCACCAAGGTCGCCTGCGGTACCGGGGTCTGTGGTGCCTGCACCGTCCTGGTGGACGGCGCACCCACCGCCTCATGCCTGCTGCCCGCCGACCGCCTGGCCGGCAGCACCGTCTCCACCGTGGAGGGGCTGGGCGGCGACCACCCCGTCCAGCGCGCCTTCGCCGCCCACGACGCGCTCCAGTGCGGTTACTGCACACCGGGGTTCGTGGTGGGGGCGTCCGCCTTCGTCGACGCCTGGCGCGCCGAGTACGGCGACACCCGGCCCGGCCGCGAGAGCGTGGCCGACGCCCTGGCCGGGCACCTGTGCCGCTGCGGTGCCTACGAGGGGATCTTCGCCGCCGTGTCCGCCGCCTGCGCCGGTGAGTTCGACGCTGAGCCGGACCGCGACCCGCCTCGCGCGGACGCTCTGGACAAGGTCACCGGTCGCGCACGCTTCAGTACCGACATGGTGCCCGAGGGCAGTTGGGAAGGGGTGGTCGTACGCTCCGCACACGCCCATGCACGAGTGCGCTCCGTCGGCCCCGGCGGGGCGCGGAGCGATGCCACGCGCCTCCCCGTCCCGGGCCAGAACGCGGACGAGCAGCCGGTGTTCGTCGACCTGTTGGGCGAGGAGCGCCTGGTGCGCTACGTCGGCCAGCCGATCGCCGCCGTCGCCGCCCCCACCCCGGCCCTGGCCCGCGCCGCCGCCAAGGCCGTACGGGTGGACTACGATCCCCTGCCCGCCGTGGTGGACACGGACGAGGCCCGGGCTGAGGGCGCCCCGCAGGTGTACACCACGCGTGCCCAGCGTCGGGCCGCGCCCTCCTACGGTGAGGCTCCCACTCCCCCGGCCCCGTGGCGGGGCAACGTGCACGGCCCGGCCGTCGCCAGTTGGCGCGGCACCACCGCCTTGCGGCGCCTGCGCAGGGCCGCCGAACGCGACGACCCGCGCCTGGTGGCCCAGGAGTACAGCACCGCCGTCCAGCTGCACAGTCCGCTGGAGCCCCACGTGTGCGTGGCCTCCTGGGACCGCGCCGGGGCACTGACCCTGCGCGTGTCCACCCAGACGGTGGCCAAGGTCGCCCAGAAGGCCGCCGAGCGCTGGGAGCTACCACCGGAGAAGGTGCACGTGGTCAGCGAGTACGTCGGCGGCGGCTTCGGCGCCAAGAACGGCCTGTCCGCGGACGTGGTGGCAGCGGCGGAGCTGTCCCGGCTCGCCCACGCACCGGTGCGCGTGTCCTTCGACCGCGCCGAGGAGCTGACCGACGCCGGACACCGCGCCGCCACCCGTACCCGGGTGGCGCTGCTGGCCGACGCCGGCGGGGACCTGGCGGCGATGACCGTGGACTCCCACGGCGACGGCGGTGTCGCCGTGGGCTCCACCACTGCCACGCTCGGACTCTTGGTGTACGGGCGCTCACCGCGCAGGGCCCGGGACTTCGACGTGGTCACCCACCGCCCGCCGGGCCAGCCCATGCGCGCGCCCGGCGGCGCGCCGCTGGCCTGGGCCCTGGAGCAGGCCGTGGACACCATGGCGGACCGGCTGGGCGAGGACCCGCTGTCACTGCGCCGGCGCTGGGACGGCAATCCCAAACGACAGGCGCTGTACGAGAGGGTCGCGGCCCTGGACCTGTGGCGGGAGCGCCCGCGCGGTCCGCGCACCGGCCGGTTCCGGCGCGGGGTCGGTATCGCCTCCTCCAACTGGCTCTACCTGATGGGCCCCAGGGCACAGGTGGAGCTGTCGGTGCGGGGCGGTGAGGTGGTGGTGCGCTCGTCCACCCAGGACATCGGTACCGGCATCCGCACGGTCCTGGGCGAGGTGGTCGCCGACCGTCTGGGGGTATCCGCGTCCGACCTGCGCGTGGAGATCGGTGACAGCTCCTCGGTGCACGGCACCGGTTCCTTCGGCAGCCGCACCACCACGTCCATGGGACCGGCCGCGGCCGAGGCGGCCGACCGGTTGCGCGCCGCTCTGCGTGAACACGAGCCAAGGGTCCCGGAGTCCGGACCGATCCCCGAGCACGCCTTCAAGGACGCGCTGACCGCCGCCGAAGGCCTGCGGGTGGTCGGCGAGCGCGGCCGGGACCGCCGGGGCGCGCTGACCCCCGACATGGGCGACCTCGCCGTGGGCCGGGGCATGAGCGGCGCCGTGCACGTGATGGAGGTGGAGGTGGACACCCTGCTGGGCCGGGTGCGCCCCACCCGGTGCTGGGCGGGGATGGCCGTCGGACGCGTGTACTCCGAACGCCTGGCACGCAACCAGTGCGAGGGCGCCGTGGTGCAGGGCGTGGGGTACGCGCTCTTCGAGGAGCGCCGTCACGACCCGGCCACCGGGGTGGTGCTCACCGACAACCTGGAGGACTACCGGCTTCCGGGTATGGGCGATGTTCCCGAGACCGAGGTGTACTTCCACCAGGAGGGGTTCGAACACGCCGCGGGTGCCGGGGTCGGCCTGGGCGAGGTGTCGGTGGTGGGCGTGGCCGCGGCCGTGGCCAACGCCGTGCACGACGCCACCGGCTGGCGCCCCCACGACCTGCCCATCCGTCCGGACCGACTGATCAGGGGACTGCGTTGACCGCCACCACACGACCTGAGGACCTGGACCGGGCCCTGGCCCGGCTGAACGGAACGGGTGCCCGCCCACGCGCCGGGGGCACCGACCTGACCGCGTGCCTGGCCACCGGCGTGCTCGCTCCCGCACCCGTGGTGGACCTGTCCGGGGTGGGTGAGCTGCACGGGGTGGAGTGGCGCCCCGACGGCTCGGCCCGGGTGGGCGCGCTGACCAGCGTGGGCGGTCTGGCCGGGGACCCGCGGCTGGCCGACGCCTATCCGGCGCTGACCGACACGGCCCGGGAACTGGCCACCCCGCAGGTGCGCAACGCCGCGACCCTGGGCGGCAACCTGCTCCAGCGCAACCGGTGCTGGTACCTGCGCAACCCGGCCTTCGACTGCTTCCAGACGGGCGGGGACTCCTGTCCGGCACGCGGGGGCGATCACCTGTACGGGGTGGTCGTGGACCAGGGGCCGTGCGCGGCGCCGCACCCGTCGTCGCTGGCGGTGGCGCTGACGGCCCACGACGCGTCGGTGCTGGTCGCAGGTGGGCAGCGGAGCGAGATGGCGGTGGCGGACCTGTACGAGGCCTCCGACCCGACCCGCGACCACGTGCTGGAACCGGGGCGGGTCCTGGTTTCGGTGGTACTGCCGGCTCCGGTGCCGGGCGAGCGGGCCGCCTACCGCAGGGCGACCGGCCGTTCCCGGGCGGAGTGGCCGCTGGTGGAGGCGGTGGCCCGGCTGTCCCCGACGGACGGGAACGGCCCGGTGGGTTCGGCGGCGGTGGCCGTGGGCGGGGTCGCGCGTACCCCGCTGCGCCTGCCCGGGGTGGAGGCCGCCCTTGTGGGCGCGCGTCCGGGAAGCCCGCTGGACGCGGACGTGGAGGGGGCGCTGGAGGACCTGGCCGGCCTGTGCTCCCCGCTGCCCGCGACCGGATACAAGGTGGACCTGCTGCGCGCCACCGTGCGCGACGTGGTCGAGCGGGCTCTGGACGCGCCGGGACGCTGACACCGGCTGGGCCGGTCCCCGGGCTCCCGCGCCCCCGGGGACCGGCCCTCACCGAGGGCCCAGGGCCCGCGCGGGTCAGCCGCCCGGCACGGGGCACCCGGGCACAGCGAGCGCGAGGAGGATCCCTGTACCCAAGGGCAGGCCACCATCGGTCCGGACGGCACCGGACTCAGCGCGCCGCAAGCTCAAGTCCACGCACATGGAGCGCACGGTGTTCGGCGAGAGCGTCGGATCCCACCCGTCCGTGGTGGACACCCCGGCCGGACCGCTCGCCACTCCCGTACCGATGGTCCCGCCACGCACGAAGAGGGCGAGGGCCGTGGTCATCTTCGTCCTCGTCCACGGTTCCTGGACCTGGAGTGGCCACGTCCGAGACCCGCGCCGATGGCGCTGGCCACGCACGCCGAGCACACCGAGGCGCTGCCCGACACCCTCTGCTACGTGCTCCCGCCCCGGGTCCGCAAGGCGGACCTGCCCGCGATACGCCAGCAGTTCCGGCACGGGACCGGCGCGTCCCCGGAGGAGAAGCGGCCATGGAGCACGGCGCCTTCGTCCGCCACTACCAGCGGGTCTGCCAGGACAACGTGATCCTGCCGCCGACGCCACCGGAGGACAGGGCTCCCACCGACGACGAACTTGGGTCGGTCGCCGAGCGCGTGTACGACGTCCTCTCCCACCCCGGGGTGGGCGGGCTGCCTGGTTCCCGGCCCTCGGCTGATGTGGGCGCTGCGCGACATGCGCGCGCAGTGGATCGCGCGCCCGGCTCCACCACGTGCAGCGGGACCCCGCCGTCGGCTCAGCGCAGCTCAGCGGAGTGGCCGCTGGCGGAGGCGGGGCGACTGGAAGTAGGGCCGCACGCGGTACCGCGCTGATACGCACCCGTCCGCGCCCCGGCAGGCCCCCGCTCACCGGGCAGGGCGGATCATCGCGGGCAGTTCCCACACCGGTGTCCCACCGGGTGGAGCCGTCGTCGGCCGCGGACGCGGAACGCGACGTCGCCGCTCGCCCGCGAGGAGCGCCTCCCAGCGCACGGGAGATCACACACGCACGAAAATGCGCAACGCGTCCGACCGACACCTGGAGTTCCAGGTGATAACTGGATCCGGGTGTTTCGCATCACATTTTCCTCCCGAAATCCCCCGGATCCGAAAAAGATCTTTCCCATTGAACACGAAAAAGCGGAAAGAAATTTTTACCTGCGGCATACGCACACACACAAGGATGCGCCGAAACGCCGCACGGGCTGGCGGATAGCCGGGATGTGATGGTCATTTTAATTCTGTCAGACAATCCTCCTGATTATTGACCATGGTTAGCACGACGGACAAAACTAGTGTTCTGTCCACATTTACGACTCGATACTTTCTCACCTTTTCTGCATGCCCAAAACCCTCACCAAAAGGCTTCTTTTGAGGAGGCGTGCCTTGTAATCTCCTGACTTCGGCCATCCATGCGCCGAACAGGATGTACGCGCCCAGCCTCTCCAGGCGTGCGCGCGCCTCTCATCTCCGCTGTCGGTTCGCCTTTTTCCGCCGACGGCAGGACCGATTTCACTGACCCATAGAACGTGGAGAGTGTCCGTGAGACCCGACGCCACACACCGCGGCCCAGGGCGTAATACCGGCCGCACGAAAGCCCTCTACGCCCGCGCCTTCCTGACCGGGTATTTCTTCCTGACCGGGGCGATCCTGCCCATATGGGCGTCCCACATCCCTGCGGTCAAGGAACAGAGCGGCGCCGAGGCGGACCAATTCGGATTCGCTCTCCTGTGCATGGGTGTCGGTGCGATGGCCGTCGCCCGGGTGGGCGGCGCGCTGATCGACCGGTGCACTCCCCGCTTCGTCGTCGTCCCGGCCGCCGTGGTCGCCTCGCTCTGCCTGCTCCTGCCCGGAACTGCCACGGACCCCTCCCAGTTGGCCGCGGCGCTGTTCGTACTGGGCGCCGCCCATTCCCTGCTCAACGTCAGCGTCAACACGCAGGCCGCGCTTCTCCAGCAGCCCCTGGGGCGTTCGCTGCTGTCGTCCTTCCACGCCTTCGTCTCACTAGGAGGATGCTTCGGCGCTCTGTGCGGTGTCGTGACCGCCCACGCGGGCTTCGGCCCTCTGGCCACCTTCCAGATCATGGGGGGTTCCCTGGCCCTGGCGTCCGTGGGCCTCGCGATCGGGTTGTTCCGCTACGGGACGCCGCCCCCCGCCCGCCTCCGCCGGGAGGGCGGGAACCCGCGACGCACGGCGTTCTCGCCTCTGCTTCTGGCGCTGGGCGTCCTCTCGTTGGCGGCCATGCTCACCGAGAGCGCGATCCAGGACTGGAGCGGTCTCTATGCGCAGGAGAGCGTGAACGCCTCCGGTGCGTTCGCGGCGTCCGTCTTCGCAGTGTTCACGTTCACCATGACGCTCGGCCGCCTCATGGGGGACCGGCTCGCCTTGTGGTTCGGACGTGTGAACCTGCTCCGGTCGGGCGCCGCGGTGGTGCTCTGCGGTTTCTCCGTGGCCCTGGGTATCCCTTCCCCACCGTCCTTGCTGGTGGGATTCGCCCTGGTCGGGCTCGGGCTCTCCTGCATGGTGCCGCAGCTCTTCAACGCGGTCGCCGAGATCGACCCCCGTCACGTCGGCAGGAACCTGGGCACGGTCGCCGCGATCGGTTATCTCGGCCCCTTGGCGGGTGCCCCGGTGATCGGGGTACTGGCCGCACAGGGCGGAGTACAGAGCGGCCTCCTGCTGCCCGTGCTCCTCGTCTGCGTGCTCGCCCTGGGCACGGGCGCGGCGCGTCCGCGACCGGTACCCGCCTCGCACTGCCCCTGACGGATCCTCGCGCCGGCGTCCTCTGCCGTACGCGAGGGTCCGGGGCCCGCGTCGGCTTCGACGGGCGCCCGGGGAAGGCCCCGAAGGAATCCGACGCTGTTGGTTAATTCGAGGTCCTGACCCCGCCTGACGCCGGTCTCCACGATCCTTGGCCGTGGAGGCCGGCGTCGTCGTAGGGGATGGGTGCCGATGTCGATACGGCCGAAGGAACCAGGCCAGGTCCCGGCGGATGCCGGACGGCGGGGTCTGGCCAAGACCAAGCTTCAGCATCAGCCCACCAGTGCCGCGATCAACCTCGCCCGTACCGAGGCCCACCTCTTCGACACACCACGAGCCCGTACCCGCACCCGCCGCTTCGCACGACTTCGCCCCGCCGAGCAACAACTCGACGGGGCGAAGTGGCCAGGGCTCCGAACCAACCAACAGCGTCGGAAGCATCCGGCGGGGCCCGGTTTAGCGGAGTGCGTCGGGCCGAGCAGGCCAGGTGTCCTCGGCGACGCTTCCGGCCGACCCTCTAACCGCGCAGCAGTGCCTGGTGGGCCAGTTCCCGGCACACGACCGCGAAGTCCAGTCTGGCGGCGGACGCCGCCATCGGGAACGTGGAGGTCTCGGTCAGGCCCGGGGCCACGTTGACCTCCAGGAAGGTGACCTCACCGTCGTCGCCCACGATGACGTCGGTGCGGGAGAAGTCCCGCAGACCCAGGGTGCGGTGCGCGGTCAGCGCCACCTCGGTGGCGGCGGCGATGGCGTCGGTGTCCAGGCGCGCCGGGCAGAAGAACTCGGTACGTCCCGCGGTGTAGCGGGCGGCGTAGTCGTACACCCCGCCGTCGGGCACGATCTCCACCGGCGGCAGCGCCACCGGCCCGTCACCGGTGTCCAGGACGCCCACGGCCAGCTCGGTGCCCTGCACCTGCTCCTCGACCAGGGCCGAGTCGCTGTAGGCGAAGCAGGACACCAGTGCGGCCGACAGGTCCTGCACCGAGTCGACCGGGGCGGCGCCGAACGCGGAACCGCCCCGGTCGGGCTTGACGAACAGCGGAAGGCCCAGCCGGTCGGCCAGCCGCTCCAGCAGCGCCGGGGCGCCCAGGTCGTGGAAGGCCGACTTGGGCAGCACGGCGCCGTTCGGCACCCGCACGCCCTTGTCAGCCAGCAGCGCCTTGGCGGCGGGCTTGGAGTAGGCCAGGCGGCAGGCACTGGGGCGGGCGCCCACGTAGGGCGCACCGACCAGTTCCAGGATCTCCCGGATGGCGCCGTCCTCGCCCGCCGACCCGTGCAGGACGGGGAAGACCACCTGCGACGGGTCCTGGGAGAGTCGGTCCAGCAGGCCGGAGTCGACATCGGCGACCTGGACCTCCACGCCCAGGCGGCGCAGCGCCTCGGCGACACTGCGTCCGGAGTGGACGCTCACCTCGTGTTCGGGGGACAGGCCCCCGGCGAGAACGAGAACCCGGTCAAGGTCTGCCACGGCGCGGACCTCCTTCTGTGCTGCTGTCATGATTCTTGCGCCCTCGCGCGGGGGTGTCAGGGCAGGTCGGGAGCGGGGGTCTGCGTGCCCCCGGAGTTCGGGGCCAGGGTGGTGCCGAACGTATCACGCAGGTCGACCTCTCCCTCGATGGCTCCGACCAGGCGGCGCACACCCTCGCGGATCTGCTCGGGTGTGGGGTAGCAAAAGCTCAGACGCATGTTGGCGCGGCCGCGCTCGTCAGCGTAGAAGCCGGTACCGGGGACGTAGGCGACCCGCTCGGTGACGGCGCGGGGCAGCATGGCCTTGGCGTCGATGCCCTCGGGCAGGGTGGCCCAGACGAAGAACCCGCCCTCGGGGCGGGTCCAGGTGCAGCCGTCCGGCATCATCGCCGTCAGCGCGCTGAGCATCGCGTCGCGGCGCTCGCCGTACATGGTGTTGAACGTCTTGATCTGCTCACGCCAGGGGAAGGTGTTGAGGTAGCGGCGTACCACCAGCTGGTTGAAGGTGGAGTGGCTGAGCATCGCCGACTCGGCGGCCAGGACGAGCTTGGCGCGCACGGCGGCCGGTGCGAGCGCCCAGCCGATACGCAGGCCCGGGGAGAGCGTCTTGGACAACGATCCCAGGTAGACGACGTTGCCCTCGCTCTGGGAGTAGAGGGTGGGCTCGGGGTCACCGTCGTAGCGCAGCAGGCCGTAGGGGTTGTCCTCGACGATGAGCACGTCGTGGCGCTCGCAGGTTTCGACCACGCTGGCACGCCGCTCGGTCGACATGGTGATCCCCGCCGGATTCTGGAAGTTGGGGACGGTGTAGAAGAACTTCACCGGCCGCCCGTCCAGTTCGGCGCGGACCAGCGCCTCCTCCAGTTCCTCGGGGATCACGCCCTGCTCGTCCATGCCCACGTGGCGGATGTCGGCCTGGAAGGCGGAGAAGGTGTTGATCGCGGTGACGTAGGTGGGTGCCTCGGTCAGGACGATGTCATCGGGGTCGACGAAGACGCGTGTGATGAGGTCCAGCGCCTGCTGGGAGCCGACGGTGACGATGACGTCGTCAGGGCTGGCGGTGATGCCCTCCAGCGTCATGTAGTCGCAGAGCTGTTCGCGCAGGACGGGGTCTCCCTGGGCGGACCCGTATTGCAGCGCGGCCGCGCCCTCCTCGGAGACGACGTCCTTGACCAGCTCGCCGAGCTGGTCGAGCGGCAGCGCCGCGACGTTGGGCATGCCTCCGGCGAGGGAGACCACCTCAGGGCGGGAGGCCACCGCGAAGAGGGCCCGAACCTCCGATGCGACCATGCCCTGTGCTCGGCGTGCGTAGCGGCCGACGTGCGGGTCAATACGCGAGCCCTGTTGGCCGGGCTGCTGCTCTCGGTGGTCAGCGGACACGGTCCACCTCCGAAGGAAGGACGGTCTGTGGGGTCAACGGGATGTCGGCCGGGAGCTTCCGGTCCCGGGTTCGACGCCCTTGTCGTCCCCGTAGTTCACGCGGTGCTTCCGCCCGCGGCCGGACTGCGGGGCCTGGGGCGGTCGGTCTGGCCGAGCCGCGGGTGAAGGCGGCTCAGTAAATGCACAGAGTCTAGCCCAGCGTCCGGGTACGAACACGGGGGACGCCCTTTGCACACTGTTCAGCACACCGACCACATCTGTCTCCTTCGCCCCGTTTCCCCTTGTGGGTACCCATCTCAGCACGCGACTCACGCGACTCACGCGACGAGGCCAGAACATGGCCGCTCTTTCCGGGGCGGCGCGGGCGCGGGACGTACTCAGGCGCCCGTACAGGGTGGGCTCCCGTGCGTCGCGGGGCGTTCGCCGCGAACCCTGGAACAGGCGTCCGTCCCGGAGGCGGCTTCGGAATGGAGGCCGTGGGAGACACGGGTGACGTGGCGCGGATCCGGTCCCCGCCCGTACCACGCGATGCGTCCCAGAGGAGGGACTCCTCTGGGACACACCGTCAGCGCGATGGCCGCGGGGCTCCCCCGAATCCCCGTGGGCGGCCATTCCCAGCCCGATGACACTTCTTTCCGTGTCTCCTTCGGAACCCCCCTCAAGGTCCGAAGGCCGTGAACATGCCACATATCCACCGGCGGCCGATCCGTCGTGCCCTCTCTTGCCCGATGATCATCGCCGGTCCGGGCCGCGCACGCACAGTCCACCGCATGGACGCCTGGACGGCAATGGTTGCACTAGGTTGCGACACTGTCGCCTAGAGCCATGGCGTGGTTCCGCCGCGGAGTGCCTCACGCAGAGCGTGTACCCCCGGAGCCACCGAACCGGGCAGCAGGTCCTCCGGATGTTCGGGACCCGACACCCGGACCCGTACCTCCTCGCTGAACCGGTAGGGGCGGCTCTCGATGATGCCGCCCAGGTGGCGGCGCACACGTGAGAGCTCGGCACGCACCGTCACCATGTGTCCGTTCGCACCGAACACGTCCCGGGACAGCTGCGCGCCCGTACGGCCCTCCCGGTGCACGGCCAGCAGCAACAGCAGCTCCGCGTGACGCGGGGTGAGCCGGTGCGACCACTCCCCGCTGGTTCCGGACACCACCATGGTCGGTGAGGAACCGACCAGGTCCAGGGTGACCGTGGAGGGCGCGGACCGCTCCACCGGCCGGGGCCGGACCAGCCAGCCGCCGGGCAGGGGTTCCAGGGCGCACTCCCCCAGCGCGGGCAGCCAGGCCGTGCCCGTGTCCCCGTGCTTGGGCAGCAGCACCCGCCTGACCGGCTCCGTGTGGACCGCGGCCGCGGTCCACCCGGCGTCGTCCACCACCAGCGCGCGCTCGTTCATCCCGGCCACCAGGGGCGCGGCCACCGAGCGCAACCGTTCCAGGTGTGTGTGGTGGATGCTCTGCAAGTGTGCCTCGGCCAGCCGGGCCACCGCGTTGACCAGTGCCAGGGTGGAGGGGTGCACGGTGGACACCGGGCCGGTGACGTCGACGGCACCGAGCAGGCGCCCGTCGCGGGGATCGTGGATGGGGGCGCAGGCGCAGGTGAGGATGTGCAGGCTCCGGACGAAGTGCTCGGCGGAGTAGACCTGCACGGGCCGGCCCACGGCCAGGGCGGTGCCGATGGCGTTGGTGCCGGTGCTGCCCTCGTTCCAGAAGGCGCCCTCCACGAGTCCCAGGCGGTCGCCGACGGTGCGGATGCGGCGGGACCCGTCACGCCACAGGACCTGGCCGGAGGCGTCGGTGACCAGCATGATGTGGTCGGCCTCGTCGGCGACCGAGACGAGTGAGCGGCGGATCAACGGCAGGACCTCGGCGATCGGGGAGGCGTCGCGGTGGCGCTGGAGTTCGTCCAGGCGCGCCATCCGGGGCGGCGGCGCGTTGTCGGGGTCGATTCCGAAGCGGCGCGTGCGCCCCCAGGAGTCCTCGATGACCGGGCGCAGCGGGGCGGGCGACGGGTCTCCGGCGAGCGCGGCTTCGTGCACCCGCCGGAGCAGGTGCGCGTGCTCGCGGGCATCGACCCCGGTGGGCAGGGCCGTGTCCAGTGGAGAAAACGGCATGTGGCCCCCTGACCTCAGGTTCACAACGGCGTTCACCAGTCTCCCGCTTCGGGTTCGGCAGAGTGAGGGAAATGGGGACATACCCATGTTTTCGGAAGTGGAGAACATCACTGATTCCACTCCTCCACCGGATTATGCCCCACCACATCCGCGCCTCCGACGGTGATTACGACCTTGAGGGCCGACATGGGCCGCGAAGGCCTCCCGCCTCGACACGGGATGCACGTCGCGCTCCCGAAACAGGGCCCAAGGCAGGAGAACGTCCGCCGCCATCACGGCCACGAAAACCGGACACAGCGTTACCGGAACCGTGCAATTGGCCGGTAACGGTCGATCATTTCCACCCGCCAGAAGCAAAGGCGGCGTCATTGGACAAAATACGCATAAGCACACAGGAACATTCCCATCGGGCGCCAGCGAACCCGACGCCCGGTTCAACCGTCGAAACGCCAGCGGGTCAGTGCGAACCACAGGCGCATACGCTGCTCGGCGTCGGCCAGGTCCACACCCAGGTCGCGTTCGATCCTGCCGATCCGGTAGCGGACACTGTTGCGGTGGGCGCCCAGGTCGGCGGCGGCCCGGTCCCAGTTGCCGTGCCGAGTGAGCCAGGCCCGCAGGGTGCGGCGCAGAACGCGGGCGGAGTCGCTCTCCTCGGCCAGCGGGCCCAGGACACCGCGGGCCAGATCGTCGGCGGCCGGGCCCATAAGGGCCTCGAAGGGGTCGGCGCCCTCCTCCAGCAGCGGCCCGCCGACCACGCGGGCACGTGCGAGCAGGGCCGCGGCCCTGCGGTCCGCTCCGGTCAGCTCCGCCGGGGGCACCGGTCCGCTCAGGGCGCCGATCCATCCATGGGTGAGGAGTCGGTCCAGGTGGTCGCGGTGGACGGCATCGCCCCGGTCGGCGAGGACGGCGCGCAGCCACCCGGGACCGGCCTCCGTCAACCGGGTGCCCAGGGGCAGCGTGGCGGGGGAGGTGTGGCGCCTCCGGCCGACCGGACGGGCGTGCAGGACCCGGTAGGCGCCGGGGCCTTCGGTTCCGGCGGTCGCGGAGCCTTCGTCCTCGGGACTGGTGAGGCCGGCCAGCAACGGTGCGGCCTCCTCGGTGAGCCCGCCTTCCAGGAGCAGGCTGGCGAGCAGGCTTCCCGGGACGGGTGGGGTGTCCCGCTGGGATGTGCGTGCGAGCAGCTCCAGCAGGGCGGTCGCGGTACGCAGAACGGCGCGGTCGGTGATGCCCAGCGGTGCGGGGCGGCCGACCAGGACCACACCGTGCTCCTCCGGGGGCGTGCCCACCGTGTGCAGGAAGACCTCGTCTCCGTCCGCCTGGGCCTTGGCGCTGCGAGGCCCCCGGGGCCGGGTGAGCCGGCCCGTGAGTTCGCGCAGCTCGAGGGCCGGCTCCGGCGGCGCGCCCGGTGTGCGGTGGGCACCGCCCGGCATGGAAGCGGAGGAGCGTGCCAGGACCGCCCAGCCGTGAAGGGCCTCGGCCAGCACGCGCAGGATCCGGTCCACCGGGGCGTCGTCGGTGACTGCGAGCGCCAGGGCCTGGTGCGCCTCACCGAGGCGGCGCAGGTCGCGCAAGTGCAGTTCCTCCAGTTCGGCGCCGACCGCCTGGCTGACGGCGGTGAAGGGCGTGGGACGGGGCACCTCCACCAGGGGCAGGCCTCGTACGCGGCACTGTTCGACCAGCCCGGCGGGGATGGTGTCATGCACCGGGGTAACGCCGAACCCGACCGCGCTGACTCCGGCCGTGGCCAGGGAGTCCACGTAGTCGCGCAGTCCGGCATGGGTCTCCGGCAGGTTGACGCCCGCGGTGAGCATCAGTTCGCCACCGCGCAGATAGGCGGCCGGATCGACCAGCTCGCTGACCACCGCCCAGCCGATTCCGGGGTCGCCCGCCGCCACGACGGTGCTCAACCCCAGGTCGCGGCGGCCCACGACGGTACTCAGCGGCACCGTGCGGCCGTCCGCCCGGGTCGCGGCCCCGCCCATGGCTTCCCCCCTCGTGTGGCCTGCGGTCCCCCGCCGCCCGAAAAAGCCGGGCGGGGGCTCGGTCGACACGCCCCGGAGTCTTCGCACAGGAATGCGCTGACCGCACGGCCTAGATACCTCATCCAGATAAGCACACCGAGTTGTGCGGTTCGTCCACTGGAGTGCGCTCCGGCGCCTGCCTAACCTGACCGGAGCTTGTGTGACCTGCGCCAATGTCGCCGCCGATCACTCCCTCGCATACCCCTCGTTCGATCAGGAGCACCATGCACATCGACCTCGCGGTGATCGCCGCCTACCTGCTGGGCATGGTTGCCCTGGGCTGGTGGGGCATGCGCCGTACGCGCGACAGGTCCGACTACCTGGTGGCCGGGCGCCGTCTGGGCCCGCTGATGTACGCGGGCACCATGGCCGCGGTCGTGCTGGGCGGCGCCTCCACCGTCGGCGGCATCGGTCTGGGCTACACCTACGGTCTCTCCGGCGCCTGGCTGGTCGTGGCCATCGGCGTCGGTATCCTCACGCTGCATCTGTTCTTCGCCAAGCGCATCTCCCGGCTGCGGGTCTACACCGTCTCCGAAATGCTGGACCTGCGCTACGGCGGCAACTCCCGGGTGGTCTCGGGCCTGGTCATGTGGGGCTACACCTTCATGCTGACGGTGCCCTCCACCCTGGCCTTCTCCACCATCTTCAGCGGCCTGTTCGACCTGCCGCGCACGGTGGCGATCATCCTGGGCGGCGCCATCGTGGTGCTCTACTCCACGATGGGCGGCATGTGGTCGGTGACCATGACCGACATGGCCCAGTTCGCCGTCAAGACCGTCGGGCTCGTACTCATCCTGACCCCGCTCGCGGTCTGGTCGGCGGGAGGCTTCTCCGGGATGCGCGAGTCGCTGGACCCCTCCTACTTCAGCCCCACCGCCATCGGCGGCGAGACGATCCTGACCTACTTCGTCATCTACTCCCTGGGACTGCTCATCGGCCAGGACATCTGGCAGCGCGTCTTCACCGGACGCAACGACAAGGTGGCCCGGGCCGGGGGCATCGGCGCGGGCGTGTACTGCCTGGTCTACGGCGTGTGCGGCGCACTCATCGGCACCGCCGCGGCCGCGCTCTTCCCGAACCTGGCCAACCCCGACGACGCGTTCACGCTCATGGTCGACGCCACCCTGCCCGTGGGCGTGGCGGGCCTGGTGATCGCGGCCGCCCTGTCCGCGGTGATGTCCACCGCCAGCGGTGCCCTCATCGCCTGCTCCACGGTGACCTCCACCGACCTGTGGCCGCAGGTGCGCCGCCTGTTCGGCCGCACCGCCGAGACTACCGGCGACAAGCGCGACGAGGTCGCCGCCAACCGGATCTTCACCCTGGTCCTGGGCATCGCCGCCATCGGCGTGGCCCTGGTGGTGGACGACGTGGTCGCCGCGCTGACCCTGGCCTACAACCTGCTCGTGGGTGGCCTGCTCATCGCCATCCTCGGCGGACTGGTGTGGAAGCGCGGCACCCGAGCGGGCGCGCTCGCCTCCATGTTCGCCGGTTCGGTGTCCGTCATCGTCACGATGGCCCTGACCGGTCTGCTCGCCAACGAGCCGATCTACGTGGGCCTGGGTACCGCCCTGGTGGTCTACGTGGTCGTGAGCCTGCTGACCCCGCCCACCGACCCGGCCGTGCTCGCCACCTGGCAGGACCGCCTGCGGGGAGGGGACGCCAGCAAGGAGCCGGTCGCCGAGCCCGCGGGCACCGCCGACTGACCGGGGGCACCCGTCCACGGACCGGAACCGACCGGACAACACCATCGACAGCACCGACGAGAGAGGGACACCACCACCAGATGAACGCACCGATCGGACCCACCGACTCCAGCCTCGTGCCGCGCTTCGCCGGACCGGCGACCTTCGCCAGACTGCCCCGTATCGACCAGGTGGAGCGGACTGACATCGCCGTGGTCGGCGTTCCCTTCGACACCGGCGTCTCCTACCGCCCCGGCGCCCGGTTCGGCCCCTCGGCCATCCGTGAGGCCAGCCGTCTGCTGCGCCCCTACCACCCGGGGCTGGACGTGTCCCCGTTCGCCAGCGCGCAGGTGGTCGACGGCGGCGACATCGCGGTCAACCCCTACTCCGTCGGCGACGCCGTGGAGACCCTGGACGAGGCTTCCTCCCAGTTCGTACAGGCGGGCACCCGCCTGGTCACCCTGGGCGGCGACCACACCATCGCGCTGCCGCTGCTGCGCTCGCTGTACCGCCAGCACGGGCCGATCGCCATGCTGCACTTCGACGCCCACCTGGACACCTGGGACACCTACTTCGGCGAGCCCTACACCCACGGCACCCCGTTCCGCCGGGCCGTGGAGGAGGGCGTCCTCGACACCGAGGCCATCTGCCACGTGGGTACCCGCGGCCCGCTGTACGGCAAGAGGGACCTGGAGGACGACCGCCGGTTCGGGTTCGGCATCGTCACCGCCGCCGATGTCATGCGCAAGGGCGTGGACGAGATCGCCGACGCACTGCGCCAGCGCATCGGTAACCGCCCGCTGTACGTGTCGGTGGACATCGACGTGCTCGACCCCGCGCACGCGCCCGGCACCGGCACCCCGGAGGCGGGCGGCCTGAGCAGCCGCGAACTGCTGGAGATCCTGCGCGGGCTGTCCGCCTGCAACCTGGTGGGAGCCGACGTGGTGGAGGTCGCACCGGCCTACGACCACGCCCAGATCACGGCCACCGCCGCCTCGCACGTGGCCTACGACCTGGTCAGTGTCCTGGCGCTGAACCACACGACGAGGGGATGAGCCCGTGGACGCGCAGCGCAACGGCGGTGACCTGGTCACCGAGACCCTGACGGCCCTGGGCGCACGGGTGGCCTTCGGCATCCCCGGGCAGCATGCCCTGGGGTTGTTCGACGCGCTGCGCCGGGCGCCCCGGCTGCGGTTGGTCTCCAGCCGGGTGGAGAACAACGCCGCCTTCGCCGCCGACGGATACGCCCGCCGCACCGGCGAGGTGGCGCCTCTGCTGGTCTCCACCGGGCCGGGCGCACTGCTCACCCTGGCCTCTCTCCAGGAGTCCAGGGCGGCCAGCGCACCGGTACTGGTGATCAGCAGCCAGATCCCGCGCGCGGGGCTGGGCGGCGGGCGCCACGGGTACCTGCACGAGCTGCCCGAGCAGTCCGCCAGCTTCGCGGGCGTCACCAAGTCGGTGTTCACGGTGCGGCACGCCTCGCAGATCCCGTCTGCGCTGGCCGAGGCCTGGCGCACGGCCGCCCACGCGCCCGCGGGCCCGGTGCTGGTGGAGATCCCGCAGGACGTGCTGTTGGAGGCGACCTCGGTACCGCCGGTGGTGGACGTGGACCCGGCCCCGGAGCCGCTGACGCCCCGGGCCGAGGTCGTGGCCGAGGCCGCACGCCTGTTGGAGGAGGCCCGGCGCCCGGTCGTCCTGGCGGGCGGAGGTGTGAGCCGCTCGTGCGGACAGGCGGAACTGCTGGAGCTGGCCGAAGCGCTCCAGGCGCCGGTGGCCACCACCTTCGGAGGCAAGGACGCCTTCCCCTGGGACCACCCGCTCTCGCTCCAGTCCTGGCTCGAGGACCGGTACACCACCGACTACCTGGAGAGCGCCGACGTGCTCCTGGTGGTGGGTTCGGGTCTGGGCGAGCTGTCCAGCAACTACCACACCCTCGCGCCGAAGGGACGCGTGGTGCAGGTGGAGGCCGACCTCGGCAAGCTGGAGTCCAACCACCCGGCGCTGGGTGTGCACGGCGACGCCGCGCTGACCCTGGCAGCCCTGGCCCGGAGGGTGGGGCGCCGCCCCGCCGACCCGGACACCGCCGCCGGGGTGGCGAGGGTGAAGGCCGACGTGTCCGCCCGACTGGACTCCCAGGACCTCGCCGCGGAGCGGGCGGTGCTGGCGGCGGTGCGTGAGGCCCTGCCCGAGGGCGCGCCCAGCTTCTGGGACATGACCATGCTGGCCTACTGGGCGTGGTCCGCGTGGGATCCGCGCGGCGGCCAGGCGCACTCGGCGCAGGGCTCGGGCGGCCTGGGATACGGGCTGCCCGCGGCCATGGGCGCGGCGGCGGCCGGAAGCGGCCCGGTGCTGGCGGTCTCCGGAGACGGAGGCGCCATGTACTCGATCGCCGAGCTGGCCACCGCCCGCCAACACGACCTGGACGTGACGTGGCTCGTCGTCGACGACGGCGGCTACGGCGTCCTGCGCGAGTACATGGAGGCCTCCTTCGGGGAGGCCACCCACACCGAGCTGGCCCGCCCCGACTTCGTGGCGCTGGCCGCCGCGTTCGGGGTACCCGCCACGCTGAGCGGTCCCGAGCGGCTGCGTGAGGACCTGGCGGCGGCCCTGGCCGAGCCCGGACCCAGCGTGGTCGTTCTGCCCATGGTGCTGGGGCTGTTCGCCCCCACGCACCTGGACGGATGACCCGCCCCGTCCCGCACGGGGCCCGAGGGCTCCCGTGCGGGGCCGCGTGTCAACGGCGCCGCGCGGCCCCGAACCCCATCCCCTGACAGCAGTTCCCCGTGGGCGACCACGGGAGGACTCCTCCCCTGGAGTAAGCCGTGTCCACATCCCACAGACCAGCACCAGCGGCGCCGGACGCACCACAGAAAGTGACCGAGGTCGAGAGCTTCGGCGTCGCGCCGATCCCGGTGCGCGCGCAGACCTCGCGTCCCTTCGACCTGTTCCGCCTCGCCTTCGGCGGCGCCAACACCTTCGCCACCATCATCCTGGGCACCCTGCCCATCGCCTACGGACTGGGATTCGCCGCCTCGGCGGCGGCGACCGTGGTCGGCGTGGTGGCGGGCGCGCTGGTCCTGTCACCGATGGCGCTGTTCGGCCCGCGCACCCGCACCAACAACGCAGTGTCCTCCGGCGCGCACTTCGGCGTGGTGGGCCGCTCCCTGGGCTCCCTGCTGTCACTGCTGACCGCCGTCACCTTCTTCTCCATCTCGGTGTGGGTCAGCGGTGACGCGATCGTGGGCGCGGCCGCACGTTTTGGCTACGACGGCGGGGACTGGCTGCGCGCGGTCTCCTACGGGGTCATCGCCGTCGCGGTGTTCGCCGTGTGCGTGTTCGGCTACCAGTTCATGCTCCTCATTAACAAGATCGCGGTGGTGGCGGGCAGCGCGCTGATGCTGCTGGGCATCGTGGCCTACGGCGGGGCCTTCGACCCCTCCTACGCCGGAACCGGCGACTACGCGCTCGGCGGGTTCTGGCCGACCTGGGTGCTGGCGGTGCTGACCATCATGGCCAACCCGGTCTCCTTCGGCGGGTTCCTGGGCGACTGGGCGCGCTACATCCCCGCCAAGCGCTCCACCCGCTCGCTGCTGGCCGCGCCGTTCCTGGCCCAGGCCGCGACCCTGCTGCCGTTCGGCTTCGGGCTGGCCACCGCCACCCTGGTCGCTGATCCGAGCGACTACGTGGCGGGGCTGGCCGTGGCCTCCCCGCTCTGGTACGCCCTGCCGCTGCTGCTGGTGGCGCTGATCGGTGGCCTGTCCACCGGTACCACCGCCCTGTACGGCACAGGTCTGGACTTCTCCTCCCTGGTGCCGAAGCTGAACCGGGTGCAGGGCACCGTGGTGGTGGGCTGCCTGGCACTGGTGCTGATCTTCGTGGGCACCTTCCTGTTCAGCATCGTCGACACCATCAACGCCTTCGCCATCCTCATCGTGCTGCTCACCTCGCCGTGGATGGTCATCCTCATGCTCGGCTACCTGTTCCGACGCGGCTTCTACCTGGTGGACGACCTACAGGTGTTCAACGAGGGCCGCAAGGGCGGCGCCTACTGGTTCCACCGAGGCGTGAACTGGCGGGCCGTGGCAGCGTGGGCACTGGCCGCCCTGGTCGGCCTGCTGTCCGCCAACACCCCGATGCTGGTCGGACCGCTG
Source organism: Nocardiopsis sp. TRM 82005 (assembly GCF_056312425.1). NCBI lineage: Bacteria > Bacillati > Actinomycetota > Actinomycetes > Streptosporangiales > Nocardiopsidaceae > Nocardiopsis > Nocardiopsis sp. TRM 82005. The sequence goes on along the minus strand of NZ_JBWDTQ010000017.1, from coordinate 62,913 downwards.
GGGAACCTGGCGGGTGGGATCGACCTGAGCCTGCCCGCGGCGCTGGTGACGGCGGCGATCGTCTATCCGATCGCCGTGACCGCCTTCCCCGAGCCGCGCTCGGTGTTCGGGCCGCAGGGTCCGCGCCTGGTCCCCTCCGCACCGGACGATCCGCAGGCCTCCGACACCCCCGGTGCCCCGGAGGAGCGGCAGGACGAGCCCGGCACCGCCCCTGCGGCTTCCTGAACCGCACGCACACACCCATCGCAACCGACACGAGGACCACATGCGCATCCACGCGTTCGACACGCTGCCCAGTTTCGTCGATGGAAAACCGCTCCCGCCCGAGGACGACCGTGCCCTGGACCTGGTCGACCCGGTGACCGGGCGGGTCGTCGGCCTGGCCGGGATCAGCGGCCCCGCCGAGGTGGAGGAAGCCATGGCCTCCTCCGCCCGGGCCTTTCGCGAGTGGCGCCGGCAGGGCACCCCGGCCCGGCGCCAGGACGCCCTGCTGGCGCTGGCCGACGCCCTGAACGCACGCGCCGAGGAGTTCGCCGACGCCGAGTGCCGCGAGACCGGCAAGCCGCGCGCGTCCGTGCTGGAGGAGGAGATCCCCTTCTGCGTGGACACCCTGCGCTTCTTCGCCGGCGCCGCGCGCCACCTGGAGGGGCGCGCCGCCGCCGAGTACCTGGAGGGGCACACCTCGTGGGTCCGCCGCGAGCCGGTGGGCGTGTGTGTGGGGATCACCCCGTGGAACTACCCGCTGATGATGGCGACGTGGAAGATCGGCCCGGCCCTGGCCGCCGGGAACACGGTGGTGCTCAAGCCCGCCGAGACCACCCCGACCACCACGGTCATGCTCGCCGAGATCGCCGCCGAGGTGCTGCCCGCGGGCGTGCTCAACACGGTGGTGGGCGACCGCGACACCGGCCGCCTGGTGGTGGAGCACCCGGCGGCGCGGCTGGTGTCGCTGACCGGATCCACCCGTGCGGGTGTACAGGTGGCCCAGTCCGCGTCGGCCGACCTCAAGCAGTTGCATCTCGAGCTGGGCGGCAACGCCCCGGTACTGGTCCTCGACGACGCCGACCCGGCCCGGACCGCCTCCGGCGTGGTGGCCGGCGCCTTCCTCAACGCGGGCCAGGACTGCACCGCCGCCACCCGCGTGCTCGTGCACGAGCGGATCCACGACGCGTTCGTGGCCGAACTGTCCCGGCAGGCCGCCGCGCAGGTCACGGGCAGGCCCTCCGGGGAGGCCAGCGACTTCGGACCGCTCAACAACGCCGACCAGTTCGCCCGCGTCACGGGGCTGCTGGAGCGCCTGCCCGCACACGCGGTGGTGGAGGCCGGCGGGCACCGGGTGGGTGAGGAGGGCTTCTTCCTGGAGCCCACCGTGGTGTCGGGACTGCGTGCCGACGACGAGATCGTGCGTGAGGAGGTCTTCGGCCCCGTGGTCACCGTGCAGCGGTTCTCCAGCGAGGAGGAGGCCGTCGAGCTGGCCAACGGGGTCGAGCAGGGGCTGGCCTCCTCGGTGTGGACGGCCGACCATGCCCGCGCCATGCGGGTCAGCGCCGAGCTGGACTTCGGCGCGGTGTGGATCAACAGCCACGGCGAGCTGGCTTCGGAGATGCCGCACGGCGGGTTCAGGCACTCCGGGTACGGCAAGGACCTGTCGGCCTACAGCTTGGAGGACTACACCCGGGTCAAGCATGTGATGAGCGCCCTGCGCTGATCCGTGCGGGGGCGGTGCCAGCGGCCCCGCGCCCGTTCCGGCCTGGCGGCCGGCTTCCGCGCGGGGGCGCGCGTAAGCCAGTCCGCCTCGTGTCAGAGGGGCACGTCGCGCAGCTCCAGAGTGCAGCACTTGGCTCCGCCCCCGGCCTTGCGCAGTTCGTCCATCTCCACCGGGTGCACGGTGTAGCCGAGCGCGTCCAACCGGTCCGCCAGGGCGGTGGCCTCGGCGGCGATGACGACGTCGCGGCCGTCGCACACGGCGTTGAGGCCGAGTACCGCGGCGTCCTCCTCGGTGGCCAGGAGCGCGTCGGGGTAGAGGGAGCGCAGCACCCGCCGGCTCCCGGCGGAGAAGGCACCGGGGTAGTAGGCGATCTGCTCTCCGGAGAGGGCGAACAGCGCGGTGTCCAGGTGGTAGAAGCGCGGGTCGACCAGCTGGAGGGTGACGACGGGGCGGCCGAGGAAGCGCTCGGCCTCCTGGTGCGCGGCCGCCTCGGTGCGAAAACCCGTGGCGGCCAGGACCACGTCGTCCATGGTGATGAAGTCGCCCTCGCCCTCGTTGACGTGCTTGGGCTCGCGGGTCTCGGTGTAGCCCGCCTTGCGGAACCAGTCCAGGTAGGCGGGGCCCTCGGGGGTGCGTTCCGCGCTGGCGAAGCGCGCGCCGTAGACCCTGCCGTCCACGACCAGGGCGCCGTTGGCCGCGAAGACCATGTCGGGCAGGCCGTCGACGGGGGCGATCTCGCTGACCCGGTGCCCCAGGGCGAGGTGGAGGCCGCGCAGCCCCTCCCACTGTCGGATGGCCCGCGCGCGGTCCACGCCCGCTGAGGGGTCCATCCAGGGGTTGATCGCGTACTCGACCGCGAAGTAGGTGGGCCTGCACATGAGGTAGTGACGTGGAAACGGTGCCGAACCGGCCGGTCGAGCCATGGAACCTCCCGTGGCCGCGCGGAACGCTGGACAGCCCTCGGTGGTACATGCATTTACCACATCGTGGTCTCCGCGCGGACGAAGAGGGGATACCCGACTTCCGGGACCGGTCAACAGAAGGTTCCCCACGGGGTTCTCCACGCCGGCCCCGGGTCCGTGCCGCCGGCCGCGGAAGGCCGGCGCCACGGAGCGGCGGAACCGCCCGGGGGTCAGGCCGCGGAGCAGGCCGATCCGTTGAGGGCGAAGGCGGTCGGCTGGCCCGGGTCACCGGCGTGGGTGGCCTGTTGATGTCCTCCCCGGAGTGGACCCCGGGGATTGCGACCGGCCCCTGCGGACCGGTGGCGCTACGCGCCTCGCGGCACCCGCCGGTTCCTGCTTCACAGGCCCGCGCCGAAGACGACGTCTCCGGTCTTACCATGCCTCCACAGGCGTTTAGCGTCTCCGGTCATCCCTCGGCGACGATCACCCGGGACTTGGTCATCGCCACCGGACATTACACACAGTACTGACATCCATCCAAAGAGTAAAAACCAGAGGCGATTCACCCCCCGGCGTCAACGCCCAAGCACTCTCGCATCGAGGCCGAAGAAGGTGATCGCGCGCGCGGCCATGCCGCTCTCGAACAGGTTGTGGCCGGTGCCCCGCAGACTGACGGCCTCCACGGGAGCCTGGTCGCCGGTGGCGCCGTAGCGGGTGCGGGTCCAGCCGGGCCGGGGATGGTCGGTGCTGACCGGTGTCTGGCTGAGGCCGTGGACGTTGGTCCACTGCTTGACCTCCTCGCCGAAGTTCACGTAGTCCAGGGTGTCGTCCTCGGTCCCGTGCCACAACTGCATGCGTGGCCGGGAGCCGGTGTAGTCCGGGTAGGAGGCGCGGACCAGATCACCCCACTCCTGCGGGGTGCGGCTGATCGTGCCGGTGGAGCAGGCGTTGTTCCATCCGGAGCCGTCGGTGGTGGCGAAGCAGCCGAACGGCACGCCGCTGAACGCCGCGCCGGCGGCGAACACGTCGGGGTAGTTGGCGAGCATGACGTTGGTCATCATGGCTCCGGAGGAGACACCGGTGACGAACACGCGCTCGGTGTCGGCGTCGTGGGTACGGGTGACGTAGTCGATCATCGAGCGGATTCCCACAGGGTCGCTGCCACCGCCGCGGCTCAGCGCCTCGGGTGAGGACACGTCGAAGCACTGGCTGTCCCGCGTGACGGATGGGTAGATGACGATGAAGCCGTACTGGTCCGCCAGGGAGGCGAACTCGGTGTCGGAGTGGAAGAGGGGTCCGGTTCCGGTGCACCAGTGCTGCGCCACCAGGACCGGCGGCTCCTCGGTGACGCTGTCCGGCACGTAGAGGTACATGTCCAGGCCGCTGGGGTTGGGGCCGAAGTCGGTGACCTCGGTCAGCGTGGCGGCCGAGGCCGCGGGCGCGGTGAACAGGAGTGTTGCCAGCATGGGCAGGACGACTGCGGCGAGTGTGCCTGTCGCCCTGGCGACGGTGTTCGTGCGTTCGTTGGTCACGTTCCTGGCCTTCCCGACGGGGGGTGGGGACCACTGCTGTGCCTGCCGTGGCCAGCCGCGGTGGCGGATGGACTCACGACGGGCGCGTCCCCTCTGGGCCGAAGGGATCGGCCGGCCGCCGAGGGGCGGGGGTGCTTTCGCGGGGGCAGCAGTCGTCGGTGATTTTGGGAGCGCTCCCAAGCAATATCGGCGCAACGAGAGGATCCGTCAACCGTCCCTGTGGGACTGATCCGGTGTGCGTCCGGGGTGGGCCCGGTTCTCCCGAAGGTACGGCTCGGGGCTGCCCGAGGCGGTCCGACCGGCCAACGGGGTGAGCGGGACCGTCCCTGTCGGGCCGGTGACACCCTGCCGCCCTTCGAACGGACGCTCAACCGCGCAGCCGCGCGTTGAGCCGTGCGGCCTGTCGCGTGAGGTGGCCGCGTTCGGGGAGGTTGGGCGCTGATCGGGCGGCTTCGGCGTAGAGCCGCGCCGCGGTGGCCGGGTCGCCGTCACGCTCGTACAGGTACGCCGCGGCGGCGGTGTGGCGGGGCATGGAGGGGTCCAGCCCCGCCAGGGCCGACAGGCCGGCCCGCGGGCCGTCGGCCTCTCCGACCGCGACGGCCCGGTTGAGGCGGGCCACCGGGCTGTCGGTGAGCCGCACCAGTTCGTCGTACCACTCGACGATCTGCACCCAGTCGGTCTCCCCCACCGTCCGGGCGTCGGCGTGGAGCGCGGCGATGGCGGCCTGGGCCTGGAACTCGCCCAGGCCGTCGCGGGTGAGGGCTGTCTGGAGCACGTCGACGCCCTCGGCGATCAGGCGGGTGTCCCACAGGCCGCGGTCCTGCTCGGCGAGGGGCACGAGCCTGCCGTCGGGGCCGGTCCGTGCCGGGCGCCGTGCGTGGTGGAGCAGCATGAGCGCGAGCAGGCCCGCGGCCTCCTCATGGTTGGTCCTGCCCGCCAGCTGGCGAGTGAGCCGGATCGCCTCGCCGGCGAGGTCGACGTCGCCGGAGTAGCCCTCGTTGAAGACCAGGTAGAGCACGCGCAGCACGGTGGCGACGTCACCGGGCTGGTCGAACCGGACGCCCGAGACGGCCCGCTTGGCCCGGCTGATGCGCTGGGCCATGGTCGCCTCCGGCACGAGGTAGGCCCGCGCGATCTGACGCGTGGTCAGGCCGCCGACCGCGCGCAGCGTGAGCGCGACGGCCGAGGCCGGTGTCAGGGACGGGTGCGCGCACAGGAAGTACAGCTGGAGCGTGTCGTCCGCCGCCTCGCCCGGGCCGGGCACGGGCTCGTCCTCGACGCGTACCTCGCGCTGCCGCCGGAAGGCGTCGGAGCGGGCGGCGTCGAGGAACTTACGCCAGGCCACGGTGACCAGCCAGCCCTTGGGGGACCGCGGCGGGTCGTCCGGCCACACGCGCACGGCCTCGACCAGGGCGTCCTGCACCGCGTCCTCGGCCGCCGCGAAATCGGCTCCGCGACGGACGAGGACGCCGATCACCGCGGGTGTGAGGGTCCGCAGCAAGGCCTCATCCACCGTGCGTCACTCCGTGATGGTCGGTGGCGCGGCCAGGAACGGGCGCACCTCGAGCCACTCGTGGATCGGCTTCCCACCCGCTCCCGGAGCCGCGGACAGCTCGCCGGCCAGCTCCAGTGCCCGCTCGTAGGTCTCGACGTCGATCACCATCCAGCCGGCGATCAGGTCCTTGGTCTCCGCGAACGGGCCGTCGGTGACCGGCGGCCGCCCCTCGCCGTCGTAGCGGACGAACGTGCCCTCCGGGGAGAGCGCCTGGCTGTCGACGAACTCGCCGGCGCCCTCGAGCCGATCGGCGAAGTCCCGCATGTACTGCACGTGGGCCGAGACCTCCTCCGGTGTCCACTGGTCCATCGGCACGTCGTTGACCGGTGCCGGCGCGCCCCGGTAGTGCTTGAGCAACAGGTACTTGGCCATCATGTTCTCCTTGGTGCGGTACGGCCCATTGTGGCCGTGTCCACTCCGGGGACGGAGCCGCGCACGGGTTCTCGACATCCCACCGACACGTTTCCCGGTGCGCTTGAGAGCCTCGGCGGAAGCGGTCCTTGCCCGTGCACCGGGGCGGGGTTTGAGGCGCGGGCGAGGTCGCCGGCGCTCTGGACGTCCTGGAAGCGCCCCGCACCGCCGCCCGTGGGATCTCCCCGGCGTAGGCGGGACCGCCCTTTGAAGCTACTCAGCGGTCGCTCTGCCCCTCGCCGCAGCTCCGGGAGAACTGGGCCGGATCCAGGGCGCCACCGACGCGCGGCCGCCCCGCTTCGAGCGGACGCGCGGGCCGCCTCAGCTCTGGCCGCCCAGTCCCACGGCCTTCTCCAGCTCGTCCCGGTTCATCTTCGACCGGCCCGGAACGTCCATCTCCGAGGCCCGCTGGAGGAGTTCGCGCTTGGTGGCCCTTCCCTCGGCCCTCCTCTCGACCCTGGTGCCACGCGCGCGTGTCCGCGCCCGCGTACCGCGCGCACGTGTGCTCTTGGTGCGCTGTGCCGGCAGGCTCTGGCGCAGGACCTCGTCGAGCCCGCCCGCCGCCTCCTCAGAGGGCCCGGCCCGGTCCGGGCGGTGGGTGAACGTGCTGCCCCTGGCCTTGGCCCGCACCAGCTCGGTCAGGCGCTGGCCGTAGCTGTCCGCGTAGTCCTGCGGGTCCCACTCGGTCGAGAGCGCGCTGACCAGCTCTCTGGCCAGCTCCAGTTCGCTCTTGGTCAGCGCCGCGTGGGCCACGGGCGGCATCACGTCGTCGGGCTCGCGGACCTCGTCCGGCCACCACAGGGTGGAGGCCGACAGCACCCCCCGGTTCGGCTCGATCAGGACGGGGTACTCGCGGTCGCGTAGGACGACGGTGGACACGCCCGTGCGGCGGGTCTGCTCCAGAGCCGTGTACAGCAGCTGGTAGGGCTTGGCGTCGGCCGCCGCCCGGGGGGCGACGTAGTAGGTGGAGGCGTACCACAGTGCGTCGACGGCGCCCTGCGACAGGAAACCGGTCAGTTCCATGGTGCGCGAACCGTGCGGGAGGATCTCCTCCAACTCCTCCGGTTCCAGGACCACGTACTCGTCCTCGGGCCCGGTCCTGGCCCCGCGCACGAGGTCCTCGCTCGCGACCTCCTCGCCGGTGCGCTCGTTCACGCGCACGTACCGAATGCGGTCGGCGGTACCGCGTTCGAACTGGTGCAGCACGGGCCCCCTGCGTTCGCGCGCGCTGTAGAGGCGCACGCCGATCGGCACTCTGCCGAACATCAGGGTTCCCACCCAAACCGGATTGACCATAACCCCCTCCTTCGCCTCCCATCATCACCCCTACCAGGCAAAACATCGGTATAGGCCAGCAAAAGGCAGTAAAAGGCGGAGCTCCGGGGGCCATCGGGGAAAGCACGGATCCGCGTGCCCCCGATCGTTGACCGACCGGTCGGTATTGCTACTGTCACGACAGTCCCCGATTGGAGTTCCTCCCATGAGTACGACCGTCAAGGCCGCCGTCTTCTCCGAGCAGGGCGCCCCTCCGCAGATCCGGGACGTGGTCCTGCCAGACCCCGGCCCCGGCCAGGTGAGGGTGCGCCTGTCCGCGGCTGGTGTGTGCCACTCCGACCTGTCCCTGACCAACGGCACCCTGGCCCAGAAGTGGCCCGCCGTGCTCGGCCACGAGGGAGCCGGGACCGTGGACGCCGTGGGCGAGGGCGTCACTGACCTGGTGCCCGGACAGCAGGTGATCCTGAACTGGGCGCCGCCATGCCGCGACTGCTGGTTCTGCCGTCAGGGCGAGCCCCACCTGTGCGAGCACGCGCTGGACCGCACGGTGCAGCCCTACGCCGAGCTCACCGACGGCACACCCCTCTATCCGGGGCTGGGCTGCGGCGCGTTCGCAGAGGCCACCGTGGTACCCGCCCACGCCGTCGTACCGCTGCCCGACGGGATCGACCCGGCCGTGGCCGCGGTGCTGGGCTGCGCGGTGCTCACCGGGTGGGGTGCCGTCAACAACTCCGCGGGGGTGCGTGAGGGCCAGTCAGCCGTGGTCCTGGGCCTGGGAGGGGTGGGCCTGTCGGTGCTACAGGCAGCGCGCCTGGCCGGAGCCGACCCGGTGATCGCGGTGGACCTCTCCCCCGACAAGGAGGAATTGGCCCGGTCGCTGGGCGCCACCGAGTTCTTGGTCGCCGACGGCTCGCTGACCAAGGCCGTGCGCGCGCTGACGGGCGGCCGGGGCGCCGACCACGCTTTCGAGGTGGTCGGTTCGGCCAAGGTGGTGCGCTCGGCCTGGAACGTGTCCCGGCGCGGTGGCACGATCACGGTGGTGGGCGTGGGCAGGGTGGACGACGAGGTGTCGTTCAACGCCTTGGAGCTCTTCCACCAGGCCCGCACGCTGCGCGGGTGTGTCTACGGCTCCAGCGACCCGACCCGCGACATCCCGCTCATCGCCGAGCAGGTGCGCTCGGGAGAGCTGAAGCTGTCGGCCATGATCACCGACGAGATCCCTCTCGAGGGCGTGCCGGAGGCCTTCGAGCGCATGGCCCAGGGGAAGGGCGGCCGGTCGCTGGTGCGCTTCGGCGCCTGAGAGACGCTCTGGCGGTGCCGTGCGCGACACCGCCGGAGCTCTTCACGGGAGGGTCCGCACGGGCCTTCCGGTGCGCACGGGCCGGATGCCTCCGCTGGAACCGGGGCGGTTTGTCACTCGGTGACAAATGATGTGGCGCACGGCACACACTCCCCTTGCCGGGCCGGGCGGGCGGGGGCACAGTCGTCACACCATCGCGTACACCGTGCCTCCGGGCACGTCCGACCTGAGGGGAAGATCCGTATGGACAGCGGAGCCGACCACGCCGACGCGATCGTCGTCGGCGCCGGGCTGGCGGGCCTGGCCGCGGCCGCCGAGTTGGCCGACGCGGGCAAACGGGTGGTCCTGCTCGACCAGGAGCCAGAGCAGTCCCTGGGCGGCCAGGCCTTCTGGTCCTTCGGCGGGCTGTTCTTCGTGGACTCCCCCGAGCAGCGCCGTATGGGTATCAGGGACTCGGCCGAACTGGCTCTACAGGACTGGATGGGCACCGCCGGGTTCGACCGCCCCGAGGACGCCTGGCCCCGCCGGTGGGCCGAGGCCTACGTGGACTTCGCCGCCGGGGAGAAGCGCTCCTGGCTGTACCAGCAGGGCCTGCGGATCTTCCCCCTCGTGGGCTGGGCCGAGCGCGGCGGTTACCTGGCCGACGGGCACGGCAACTCCGTGCCCCGCTTCCACATCACCTGGGGCACCGGTCCCGGCGTGGTAGCGCCCTTCGAGCGGCGGGTGCGCGCGGCGGCCGAGCGCGGGCTGGTCTCGATGCGCTTTCGCCACCGGGTGGACGGACTGGTGGTCACCAACGGAACGGTCACCGGCGTGCGCGGCGCCGTCCTGGCTCCCAGCGACACGGAGCGGGGCCGGGCCAGCGGCCGCGAGGTGGTCGGCGACTTCGAGGTGTCCGCGCAGGCTGTCATCGTCACCTCCGGCGGGATCGGCGCCGACCATGACATGGTGCGCCGCAACTGGCCCGAGCGCCTGGGTACCCCGCCCGAGCACATGCTCTCGGGCGTGCCCGAGCACGTGGACGGGCGCATGCTCACCATCACCCAGGAGGCGGGCGGGCAGGTCATCAACCCCGACCGCATGTGGCACTACACCGAGGGCATCCAGAACTGGGACCCGGTCTGGGCCCGGCACGGAATCCGTATCCTGCCGGGACCATCGTCCCTGTGGCTGGACGCGACCGGCAAGCGACTGCCCGCGCCCTACTTCCCGGGGTTCGACACGCTGGGCACGCTGGAGCACATCATGAGGAGCGGCCACGAGTACACGTGGTTCGTGCTCTCGCAGAAGATCATCGAAAAGGAGTTCGCGCTGTCGGGCTCGGAGCAGAACCCCGACCTGACCGGCAAGGACATCGGACTCGTTCTCAAGCGGGTCCTGCCCGGAGCACCGGGGCCGGTGGAGGCCTTCAAGCGCGACGGCGTGGACTTCGCGGTCGCGGACAGGCTGCCCGAGCTGATCGGGAAGATGCGGGAGATCGCGGGCGACGGGGCACTGGACGCCGACACCGTCACCCGCGAGGTGGTGGCCCGCGACCGGGAGATGGTCAACACCTTCACCAAGGACCTACAGGTGACGGCCATCCACGGGGCACGCAACTACCGGGGCGACCGCCTGTCCCGGGTGGCCGCCCCGCACCAGATCCTGGATCCCAAGGCGGGACCGCTGATCGCGGTGCGCCTGCGCATCCTCACGCGCAAGACCCTGGGCGGCCTGCACACCGACCTGGACGCGCGGGTACTGCGCGAGGACGGCACCCCGCTGCCGGGGGTGTACGCCGCGGGCGAGGTCGCCGGGTTCGGCGGCGGCGGGATGCACGGCTACCGGGCGCTGGAGGGCACCTTCCTGGGCGGGTGCCTGTTCTCAGGACGCACCGCCGGCAGGGCCGCCGCGGCAGCCCTGGGCTAGGGAGCGTTCCGCCGACACAGGCGAAAGCCTCCAGAAGGACGCCTCCCGTGCGCCGACCGCCAACACCGTCGGTGTGGCGGGCCGGCCGGAGCGCCCTCCGCCGCGAACGGAGCCGGGTGCCCCGTCGGCCCGGCTCCGTGGTCTGAGCCCTCACTCCTGCTGCGAGGCGTCCTCCCCCCGGCCCGGTCCGGACCTGCGCGGTCGGCCCCGACGGGGGAGGCCCCCGGCCTCCTTCGGCATCCGTCCCGCCTCGTCCAGCGCGCGGCGCAGGAGGAACTCGATCTGTGCGTTGGTGCTGCGCAGCTCCTGCCCGGCCCACCGCGCGATCGCGTCGTGGACGGCGGGGTCGAGCCGCAGCAGCACCTTCTTGCGCTCGGGCACGGTCACCTCACGCGGGTTACTGGTACAGGGTCCCGGCGTTGACGACGGGGGTGGCCGGGCGGTCGGAGCACAGCACCACCAACAGGTTGCTGACCATGGCGGCCTTGCGCTCCTCGTCCAGGTCCACCACCTCCTCCTCCGACAGGCGCGCGAGCGCGCGGTCGACCATCCCGACGGCGCCCTCGACGATCTCCTGGCGTGCGGCGATCAGCGCGCTGGCCTGCTGTCTCTGGAGCATGGCCTGGGCGATCTCCGAGGCGTAGGCCAGGTGGGTGAACCGCGACTCCATGATCCGCACGCCGGCGGCCTCGACCCGCTCGCCGACCTCCTTGGACAGCTGCTCGGTGATCAGGTCGGCGCTGCCGCGCAGGGACTGGCTGGTGTCGGTGTCGTAGGAGTCGTAGGGGTAGTTGCCCGCGATGTGGCGCACGGCGGCCTCGGTCTGGATGGAGACGAACTCGACGAAGTCGTCCACCTCGAAGGAGGCCCGGGCGGTGTCCTCGACCTGCCAGACGATGACGGCGGCAATCTCGATGGGGCTGCCGGAGGCGTCGTTGACCTTCATGACGGAGGTCTCGTGGTTGCGAATGCGGGTGGAGACGCCCTTGCGCACGGTGAAGGGGTTGACCCAGCGCAACCCGTCGGTGCGGACACTGCCCACGTAGCGGCCGAAGAGCTGGACGACCTTGGCCTCGTTGGGCGCGACCATCTCCAGGCCGATGAAGAGCAGGAAACCGACCACGGCGAGGACCACACCGACGGGTACGAGGAACACGGACAGCCCTGCGAGGGGTGGCAGTTCCGCCAGGGGTGACAGGGCGACGCCGACACCGACGAGGAACAGCAGGACGCTGACCGCCGCTATCAGTATGCCGTTGACACTGGCCACGGGGTGTTCTCGATACTGGGGCGCGTGGGTCTGGTGCTGACCGGTTGTGGTCATCTCGTCTTCCGTCCTCGTCGTAGTGATGACTGGAGAATAGCATTGTGATATCACTTTTCATAGACGCCCGGCCCGCTGGACCCCGACCGAGAAGGAGACACGGACGCGATGAGCGCCAATATCCCCCGCCTGCGCCCGCCCCGGCACCGCGTGGACAGGCGAGCCGTGCGGTGGTGGACGACCCGTTCACTGGCCGTGGCCGTCCTTCTCACCGCGGTTCCCGTGGTGCCCGCGATCATCTGGGAGCCGCCACGTGCCTGGCTCCTGCTCGCCGCCGCCGTGATCGGCGGGTTCGGGCTGCTGATCACCGTGGTCATGCCGCAGTGGCGCTACCGGGTCCACCGCTGGGAGATCACCGACACCGCCGTCTACACCTCCAGCGGATGGCTCTGGCAGGAGTGGCGCGTGGCCCCGATGTCACGTATCCAGACCGTGGACACCGCGCGCGGCCCGCTACAGCGGGCGTTCGGACTCTCCAGCGTGACCGTGACCACCGCCTCCGCGGCTGGTCCGATCGAGATCGCCGGGCTCGACCACACACTGGCCACGCAGGTGGTCGACCAGCTCACCGACACCACCCAGGCAACCCCGGGAGACGCGACATGACCTCTCCGGACGAGCACCACCCCGAACCCGGGGAGCACACCCGGCCCGGGTCCGCCCCCGACCCCTCCGACGCACGGGAGGCACGGGAGGCACGGGAGGAGTCCGCCCCCGTCCCCGTCCCCGGCCCAGAGGACTGGCAGCGGTTGCATCCGCTCAGCGTTTGGGCCAGCACCGCCGTCGCGAGCATCTTCCTCATCCCCTCCGCGATCGTGGGCACCATCGTCCTCATCGCCTTCGACCAGCCCCTGTGGGCGCTGGCCCCGATCCCCGGCACGTTGGCGCTCCTGGCGCTCATGACCTACCTCGACATACTGCGCCTGCGTGCGATCAGCTATCGCGTCACCGCCGAGCGCATGGAGATGCGCTCGGGCATCATCGCCAAGGCCTACCGGTCCATCCCACGCGAGCGCGTGCGCAGCGTGGATGTGGCGGCGCCCGTCTACGTGCGGATCTTCGGCCTGTGCTCGGTCACCGTCGGCACCGGTGAGAAAGTCGGGGCCGGCGGTCCCGACCAGCTCCAGCTGCTCTACGTCACCGCCGAACAGGGCGAGTGGCTGCGCCGCGACCTGCTGTACAGGGGCGCTTCCAGGACCACCGAGGGCTCCGTTGGCGAAGGACCGGGCACGGCCGGAGAAGCCGAACTGGCCAGGCTCGACCGCCGCTGGTTCGCCTACGTCCCCGCGACCACCGCCACCCTGGGTGTGGGCCTGGGAGCCATCGCCGGTCTGCTGGGGCTCAACGCCCAGACCGGCGGCGCGGGGTGGGACTGGATCTCCGACCAGGCCAACCTGCCCAGCATCGCGGAGATGTCCTCGTTCGTGATGGCGCGCATCCTGGTCGTGGTGCCTCTGACACTGCTGGGACTACTGGTTTCTGGTGTGATCATCCTGACCGCCGTAGCGGTGGAGACCTGGTGGGACTACCGCCTCACACGGGAGGCTGACGGTACCGTGCGGCTGCGCAGGGGGCTGCTGACCAGCGTGTCACTGTCGGTGGAGGGGCGCCGCCTCAACGGCGTCACCCTGCACGAGCCGTTCGTGTTGCGCTCCGTGGGCGGAGCGGACGTGCGCGCGGTGGCGACCGGCCTGGCCGACGCGGACGACAAGAAGACCAGCGCCAAGAGCCGCCTGTCCCCAGCTATGCCGCGGGGGCGGGCACGCGAACTGGCCGCCGACCTGATGCGGACCCCGGATTCGCCCCTGAACGTCCCGCTGGCCGCACACCCCCGGGCAGCGCTGCGCCGCCGCTTCACCCGGGCCACCGTCGTCACCGTGCTGGGCGCGGTGCTCGCCGGGGCGCTGGCCTGGCTGCACACTCTGGCCAGCGCGGCCTGGTGGGAGGTGGTGCACGAGGCGGAGCGGGAGTTCATCCCCGTGCCGCTGGCCACGAGCACGGTGGAGGCCACCCCGAGCTGGGGATGGGCGGTGCTGGCGGTACTGGTCGCGGCGGCGGCGTTCTGGTACGCGGTGGGCTCCTACCGGGGTCTTGGCCACGGGTTGCACCCGCGTTACCTCGTCGTGCGCGGGGGGATGGCGGTGCGCGACACGGTGACGCTGGAGCGGTCGTCGGTGATCGGCTGGCGGATCACCCGATCACCGTTCCAGCGCAGGCTCGGCCTTGCTGACGTGGCGGCCACGACGGCCGCGGGACAGGGGATGTACGCGGCCGGTGACGTGGGCATGGAGCAGGGTCTGGCCTGGGCGGACGAGGCCGTGCCCGGACTGCTGGAGCCCTTCCTGCTGCACGGGGACGGGCGAGAGGACGGCGGGCCGTCCCACACCTGAGCACGGGGCCGCGCCCGACCGGGAGCCCCGGGGCGGGCCCGGGGGCGTTACGGCCGTTCGGGAACCGTGTTGCGGATGGGGTCGCTGTTGACCCGCAGGCCGCTGGTGTGCGTGAGCGCCATTTCCAGGATGGGGTAGATCTCGAACACCCGCCTCATACCGAGCGCTTCGAGCACACGTGCGGCGATGGGCGCGGGTTCGGCGAGAACCACGTGCCGACCCTGCCGGGTGAGGTCCTTGTAGACCGCCACGAGGGCACTGACACCGCTGGCGTCGAAGAAGCCGAGCCCGGACATGTCCACCACCAGACAGTCGCACCGCGAGACGTGCGCGGCCTGGAGCAGACGATCCCGCATACGGTCAGCGGTGGCGAGGTCGACCTCGCCGTAAACGGGCACCACCGTCACACCTGTACAGGGGAAACGCTCCTGGGTCGAGAACCGGGCATCCTTCGCCACTCGGGCCACCTCTCACCAGACGTAACCTTGCCACTACGCAACCGCGTACGAGATCGTAACCCCTCCAGAGAGGCCACGGGAGGCTTTCCATGAGAAAAACCGACGAAATCTCGTTGATGTGGCTGTGAAGACAGCCCCGTGTCACCCCGCGCGGAAGGCGGTGGGCCGTTCACGGCCGAGTCCGCCCCCCAGATCCCCATTCCTTGTTCTCGGACACTCCCGAAGCCGCCCCCGCACCGTGTGCCAGGGGCCCGGGTGCGGTAGGAAGCGGTACAGGCGTCACTCCCGTGTCCGCGCCCTCGGGGCCGGACACACGGGCCGACCTCCAGGACAGCTAGAGAAGGGAGGGAGCGGTGGCCGCCCCGGCCGACGGCCGGAGCACCCCGCCGCACACCCGATGACCGAAACCGCCGACACCCAGCCCGGCTGGCTCTCCTCCGAGGAACTGGAGAACATCCGTGGCCGCATGCCCATCCTCTACGTCCAGGCCGTACCCGTGCGAGTGGACGAGGTGGGCGAGGTGACCCATGTCGGCCTGCTCATGCGAGCCACTCCCGAGGGCAGCTTCCACCGGTCGGTGGTCTCGGGCCGTGTCCTCTACCACGAGCGGGTACGCGACGCCCTGCTGCGCAACCTGGAGAAGGACCTGGGCCCGGTGGCCCTGCCGCGCATCCCCATCTCGCCGCAGCCGTTCACGGTCGCCGAGTACTTCCCCACCCCGGGGGTCACCCCGTTTCACGACTCGCGCCAACACGCGGTGGCGATGGCCTACATCGTGCCGGTCTCGGGTGACTGCCAGCCGCGCCAGGACGCCTTGGACCTCGTGTGGTTCACCCCGGAGGAGGCGGTGAGCCCGCAGATGCGCGAGGAGATGACGGGCGGCCAGGACGCACTGCTGCGCCAGGCGCTGGCCCACGTGGGCCACGCCCCCTAACTGATCTGAGAGGCCGGGGATGCCGGCGGTGGTGCGCGGCACCGCGCACCACCGCCGGCATCCCCGCGAAGTACCGGGTGGGCTGGTCCCGGGTACGGCACTGCCCGCCCCCCGAGAGCACGAGGACCGCTTCCGGCCCGTGCGCATAAGCTCGTTTCCATGTCCGAACCGCTTGTCACCGATGCCGTCGCACTGGCCCGGGAGGCCGTCACCAGCGGAGCCGGCCGCGCCGTGTTGGGCCTGGCCGGGGCTCCCGGGGCGGGAAAGTCCACGCTCGCCCGCCGCCTGGTGGCCGGGGTCGACCAGGAACTGGGCCCGGACACGGCCGGGTACCTGCCCATGGACGGGTTCCACCTGTCCAACGCCCAGCTCGACCGACTGGAACGACGCGACCGCAAGGGCGCCCCGGACACCTTCGACGCGCACGGCTACGTGGCGCTGGTGCGCCGCCTGCTGACCGAGACCCGCCATCCCGTCTACGTGCCCGACTACGACCGCCGGCTGCACGAACCCGTCGCCGCGCGGCACGTGATCACCCCGGACACACACCTGGTGGTGACCGAGGGCAACTACCTGGCCAGTGACGGGGAACCCTGGGCACAGCTGCGCGGGCTGTTCTCGCAGCTGTGGTACGTGGAGGCCGACGACGAGCTGCGCGAGCGCAGGCTGCACCGGCGCCAGGTGTCGGGTGGGGCGACCGAGGAGGCCGCCCTCCGGTGGGTGGAGCGCAGCGACCGCCCCAACGGAGAGCTGGTCAAGCACTTCCGGAACAACTGTACGCGCGTGGTGCGCCCGCGGGGCCTCACGGAGGGCTGAGTGCGTGGGCCGACGCCGCCGCTCGCCCCGGGCCCGGGTCAGACGATCCGATGGGGCGGCTCTTGACCCGCCGCGAAGGCCGCCACGGCGGCCGCCCATGCCTCCCTGCGGCGCTCCTGGCACTCACGGGTCCTGGCGGCGAACCGGGAGCTGAGCACCAGGTTGTCCAGACGGGGGTAGGGGCTGCGCTCGCCGACCAGGTCCAGGCCCGCGCCGCGGATGCGCCCCTCGCGCAGGACGGCCGTCAGGGCCCCGGCGTCGACGACGTCATCGGGTGAGATGCTGGCCAGGACCGCCGAGGGCTTCATCAGGGCCAGCTCCTCCGCTCCCAACAGGTGCCGGGAGTCGGCGTTGAGCGGCAGGGTGAGGAAGACGGCGTCGGACACCGACAGGAGCTTGGTCAGCTCCACCGGGGTCGAGCCCTCCACCCGGCGCGGACCGCGGTTGACGTGGAGCACCTCCATGCCCAGTCCGCGCACCATGCGCGCCACCCCCGAGCCGATGTCTCCCATGCCGACGATTCCGGCGACCTTGCCGGAGAGTTCCATGCTCTCCTGCCCCGAGCACAGCAGGTCGCCGCCGCGTACGCGCTCATTGACCGGGACGATGCTCTTGGCGACCGCCATCATCAGGGCGACGGCGTGCTCGGCCACCGCGTCGCCGGTGTACCCCGCGGTGTTGCACACGGCGATTCCGCGCTCGCGGCAGTGGTCCAGGTCCACGTACTCCACGGCCGTGGTGGTGGCGACGACCAGCTCCAGCCCGGGCAGCAGGCGCAGCTTCTCCGCGCTCAGGTCCATGTAGGTGGTGACCAGGATCTGCGTGTCCGGGTGGCGCCGGAACTCCTCGGCCGGGTCCAGGCCCCCGCTGGCGTCCTGCACCCAGTGCGCCTCCACGCTGCCGGACAGGCGGTCCAGGACGTCCGTGGGGATGGGTTGCCGGTCGTTGAGTACGAGGCAGCGCTTGGGCTGGGACAAACCGTTCCTCCAGGGGTGGTGGTGTGCGTGCGGGCGTACGCCCGTTCCAAGAGCGCGGGCCGGGCGGTCAGAGGTCCCCCAGGATCTCGCCGACGTCCCTGTAGCGTTTCCAGGCCAGGCCGCGCAGGAACTCCTCGGCGCCCTCGCCGTGGGCCCCCCACACGTCGGGTGCCCACTCCTGTTCCAGGTTGCGCCGGCCGGTCAGCGGATACAGGTGCTGGAAGGGCGGCGGCGAGGGCATCTCCGCCGCCACGCGCTCGGCCAGGGAGGCCAGCCGGGGCCGGTCCACCTCACCGACCAGTGCCAGGGCTTCGGCCAGGTCGGTGTTGCCGCCGCCCAGGCCATAGCCGTTGAGGGAGCCGTCGACGAGGTCGAAGCCCGCCTCCAGCGCGATCCGGGAGTTGGCGACCGCGTAGCCGAGGTTGTCGTGGGCGTGGAAGCCCGCCAGCCCGGTCCAGGCGGCCCGCACGCCGGTGAACAGTTCGGCGGCAGCCTCGGGCAGGAGCGCGCCGCGCGAGTCGGCCAGGTAGAGCCAGTCGACGACGCCCGACCGGTCGACTCGCTCGACCGCCGCGACCAGTTCCTCGGGTTCGTAGGCGGTGATGCTGATGAGGTTGAGCGAACAGGTCACCCCCGTGGCGCACACAGCCTCCGCGGCGGCGAGCACGTGCTCCACCCGTTCCACGAAGCAGGTCAGCCGCACCACGTCGAGCACCTCCGCGCGCGGCCGCAGTAGGTCGGTGACCTCCTGGGGGCTCCTTCCGTTCACGCCGAGCATCGCGACCACGCGGGCCTGGCCGGTATCCTCGCCGACCTGTCGCAGCAGGTCGGCGGAGCACCGGAGCGTTGGCTTGAGCGTGGTGTCTTCACCGATGTAGCCGACCTCCACGTAGGGCACGCCCACCTCGCCGAGGACCTTGGAGTGCTCGCGCACGGTGGCGTCGGTGAAGCTCCAGGCATTGAGATAGCCGCCGTCGCGCAAGGTGACGTCGAGGATCTGTGGTCGCCGAGGTCCGGTGGCGGTGTGTCGAGCGGGCAAGTGTGCCTCCTGACAAGCGCCGAACAATCGCCTTCAGTAATGTGGCCACTACACATAGTCGCCAAACATCCGACCTTAGCAGGAACCCGCCGCTCCCCCTCCCCTTTCGACACGCGTGCCCCTTTTGGCACCGCCCGCGCGTTTTGGCACCCTCATGGCGCGAGGACCGGGACCGCTTTTCCCCGAAACGCGGAGTGGTGGTGCGCGCCGTGTCCGGAAGGGCGGGGAGGACCCCGTGTCCCCGCGTTCTGTTTGGGTCGTACGCCCCGCCGGGTAGTCGAAGGAGCGGAGACCTCCGCCGCACGACGACACATGCGGTCGGGCCACGCTCCCGGGCCCGCCGACGGCAGGGACGGCGAAGGCAGGAAACGGGGGCATTCTTCTCGGGGGAGCTTGTCATGACCAGAATGAGCGGTGCCGGTGCGGCTGGCAGGAGGCGGGAGGACCCGGCCACGGGTCCGGTCGCGCCGCCGGAGCAGCGAGGGGCGCCCGACGAGTACGCGGGGACCGACCGCCTCGCCGATGAGCAGGAGCTCCTGGAGGGGGCCGACATCATCGAGGGCGACGAGGAGGCCAGGTTCACCGTCCTGGAGCGCCAGACCTGCTTCAACCTGCTGAACACGCGCGACATCGGTCGCGTGGCGTTCACGATCGAGGGGGACGCCGCCCCGACGGTTCTGCCGGTGAACTACGCCATGGTCGACGAGGGCATCGTGTTCCGCTCCACCCTGTCCGGGGCCATCATGCGCCACGCGCGCGGATACGTCGCCTTCCAGGTCGACAGCCTCGACGAGGAGAGCCGTGAGGGGTGGAGCGTGCTCGCCAGCGGACGGTGCCAGTGGATCCGCGACACCGGAGAGCTGGCCCGCATCCCGCAGGGCCGCCTCCCCCTCCCCTGGGCTGAGGGTAATCGCGACCAGGTTCTGAGGATCACCCCGGGCAGGTTGAGCGGGCGGCGGATCAGCAGGAGCTGACACCAGGGCGGCCCGGACCGGAGCGGCGTCCGGGCCACCGAGCCGCAAAAAGAGGCCTTCCACACCTTCCCTCCCGCTGTGTTCGGTTCGCACCTTTCGGGGTACCGACTTCGCCATGGGAGTGCAAAGTCCACCTCATGCCCGGTGTGTTTCCGGTCCCGTAGGACGCCCCGTGGACACGATCGACCCGTGCGCCAGCCCTTCCCACGGACCAGCAACTATCAGCACCGAGCCCGCCGCGGAGGCCGTTCCCGGTACGGCGGGCACCACGCACCCTCCCCCGACGGGATCCCCGTGACCGCGCCCCCTTGGAACCGTGTACTCCTCAACACCGGGGCAGCCGCCACCGCCGCGTTCTTCACCCTCTCCGGAGCGCCCCTCTTCGATCTGGGCGTCCTGCCCGCGTCCGCCGGCGTCCTACCCCCGGCCACCGCGCCTGAGTCGCCCCGTGACCCCGGCGGCCCACTCTCCCTGGAGGTGCTCTCCTCCCGGCCCGACACCGTCATGGGCGGCACCGTCCTGGTCAGGGTGGTTCCCCCCGAGGCCGTGCCCACCGACCGCATCCGGCTGGAGGCGGGCGGAAGGGACGTCACCGACGCTCTGCGCGCCGTCATCCTGGACCGCGGCGGACTCGCCCTGGAGGGCCTGGTCTCCGACCTGCCCGAGGGCGGCACCGAACTGGTCGCCTCCGTTCCGGGCGGCGGGGGCTCCGGGGACGGGGGCACCCCGGCCACCGCGTCCGGCTCCGCACGGGTCACGGTGACCAACCACCCCCTCACAGGGCCTGTGTTCTCCGGCCCGCACGAGGAACCCTTCGTGTGCGGCACCGACCGCTTCGCCCTGCACGGCGGCGGCACCCTCGGCCCGCCCCTGGACGAGGACTGCTCCGCCGAGACGGTGGTCCGCCACATGTACCGCACCGCCGACGGCGAGTGGGCGCCCGTGCCCGACCCCGACCAGGTTCCGCGCGATGCCGCCGAGACCACCACCTCCACCGGCGAACGGGTGCCCTACACCGTGCGGGTGGAGACGGGCACCGTGAACCGGTCGGTCTACGAGACGGCCGTGCTGTACACCCCCGGCTCCGCCGGGCCCGACCCGTGGAGCCCGCCCGAAGGGTGGAACCGCCGCCTGGTGTACAAGTTCGGCGGTGGCTGTACGGGTGGCTGGTACGTCCAGGGCACCAGGACCGCGGGGGTACTGGACCACGGCATGCTCTCCCAGGGGTACGCGGTGGCCTCGGCCTCCCTCAACGTGTTCGGCAACAACTGCAACGACCTGCTGGCCGCCGAAACGGCCGCCGCCGTCAAGCAGCGCTTCTCCCTCACCCACGGCGCCCCGGACCTGACCCTGGGCTGGGGCTCCTCCGGCGGCGCCTACCAGGCCCACCAGATCGCCGACAACCAACCCGGCCTGCTCGACGGGGCCATGGTCGCCCAGGCCTTCCCTGACGTGGGTTTCTCGGTGGTACCCGTCATCACCGACGCCCTGCTGCTGCGCGACTACGCCAGTGAGCACCCCGACGTGCTCGACCGCGGAGAACAGCTCGCGGTCTCCGGTTTCCTGCGCTGGGACAGCATCGGCCTCTTGGCGAAGAAGGCCGTCCGCGTCGACCCGCGCGGAGCATGCCCGTCCCAACTGCCCGAGGGGGAGCGCTACCACCCCGTGGACAGCCCCGGCGGCGCCCGCTGCGATGTGTACGCGCACACCCGCAACGTGTACGGCACCGACCCCGCCACCGGGCTGCCGCGGCGCCCCCTGGACAACGTCGGCGTCCAGTACGGGCTGGACGCCCTGCTGGGCGGCACCATCGGCGTCGACCAGTTCCTGCACCTGAACGAGCACATCGGCGGGCTGGACGCCGACGGGCGGGTGGTGGACGAGCGCACCGTGGCCGATCACCAGGCCACCGTCGCCGCCTACCGCACCGGCCGCCTGCTCAACGGGGGCGGCGGCCTGGCCGACATCCCCGTGGTGGACTACCGTTCCTACCAGGACGACGCCGAAGGCGGCGACCTCCACATGCGCTACCACTCCTTCTCGGTGCGCGAGCGGCTGCGGGCGGCCAACGGCACCGCCGACAACCACGTCATGCTCGTGGAGGAGCGGGGCCGAGGCGGGTTCGCCGCCTCCGCCCCGGTTGCCGGACGGGCCCTGGCCGAACTCGATGCCTGGGTGACCGGTCTGCACGAGCAGCGGCACGCCGACCCGAGCCGCCCCGCCATCGACCACATCCGTACCACGCGCCCCGAATGGCTCGTCGACTCATGCTGGGTGGGCGGTCCGACACCACAGCGGGTGGTCACCGAGCAGCGTCCGCTGCGCGCCGGGCGGGGCGACCGGTGCGCCGACGCCTACCCGGTGCACACCTCGCCCCGGATGGTCGCGGGGGCCCCGCTGACCTCGGACGTCGTCAAATGCCGCCTCACCCCCTTCGACACCGACACCCACCCGGCCGACTTCACCGAGGAGCAGGCGGCGCGGGCGGCGGAAGTGTTCGCCGAGGGAGTGTGCGACTGGTCGGCGCCCGGAGCGGGGCAGCAGGGGCTCGCGGGAACCTGGCTGCGTTTCTGACACCCGTGTTCGGCCCGCGACCGGGTCCGGCCGCCCGAGACGAGGAACCGTCCGCGGAACGGAGGGACACGGGCCCGTACCCCCGCGCAGTGACCGGAGTATCACTTAGGGTGGATGCGAGGACCGTGTCGGAGACGACGATGACCGGGAAGACGCCATGTCCACACCCAACGATGATGACGAGGTACGCCTGCGCGCGATCGAGGCACACCTCGCCGCGGAGGATCCGGCCTCCTCCCGGCGGATGGAGGGCTACGCGGCACGGGTCGGCGGCGCGCACCACGGTGTGGGATCTCCCCCGAACGGTGCGCTGCTGCTGATCTGGATGGGCATGATCGCCACCGCCCTCGTGTTCGTCCTCGCCTCCCGGTGACTCCCCCGCACAGTCCGGTCGCCATGGCCCGGACCGCCATGCCCGTACCGTTCACACACGGACGAACGGAGATTCGATGACCCAGACGCGTGGAGAGGGCGTATCCGAGGTCTCCGCGGCCGCGCCCGCGGACGAGGCCAAGGGCGGGATCATCACCTCCTGGCTATCCTCGACCGACCACAAGATCGTCGGCTACCTCTACATCATCACCTCCTTCGGTTTCTTCGTCGCCGGCGGGATCATGGCGATGCTCATCCGCGCCGAGCTGCTCTGGCCGGGGATGCAGGTCGTCACCGCGGAGTCCTACAACGCCCTGTTCACCATGCACGGCACCGTGATGATGCTGTTGTTCGCGACACCGCTGTTCGTCGGCTTCGGCAACGTGATCGTGCCGCTACAGATCGGGTCGCCGGACGTGGCCTTCCCCCGGCTGAACATGTTCAGCTACTGGCTGTTCCTGTTCGGCGGCCTGACGGTGATGGGCGGGTTCCTGACGCAGAACGGCGCCGCGAGCTTCGGCTGGTTCGCCTACACCCCGCTGTCGGACCCCGTACGCTCACCGGGCCTGGGCGGCGACCTGTGGGTGATAGGCCTGATCGTCTCGGGCCTGGGCACGATCCTGGGCTCGGTCAACTTCATCACCACGATCACCAGCATGCGCGCTCCGGGGATGACGATGTTCCGGATGCCGATCTTCACCTGGAACATCCTGCTCACCTCGGTACTGGTGCTGTTGGCCTTCCCCGTGCTCACCGGCGCGCTGGTCGCTCTGGGAGCCGACCGGATGGTGGGCACCCACGTCTTCGACCCCGCACACGGCGGGGCGATCCTGTGGCAGCACCTGTTCTGGTTCTTCGGCCATCCCGAGGTCTACATCGTGGCGCTGCCGTTCTTCGGCATCATCACCGAGGTCATCCCCGTCTTCTCCCGCAAGGCGCTGTTCGGCTACAAGGGCATGGTGGCGGCGACTGTGGCGATCACCGGCCTGTCCATGATGGTGTGGGCACACCACATGTTCGCCACCGGCGCGGTGCTGCTGCCGTTCTTCTCGTTCATGTCCTTCCTGATCGCGGTGCCCACCGGCATCAAGTTCTTCAACTGGATCGGGACGATGTGGCGGGGACAGCTCGTCTTCCCCACCCCGATGCTGTTCGCGGTCGGGTTCCTGGTGACGTTCCTGTTCGGCGGTCTCACCGGGGTCCTTCTGGCATCACCGCCGCTGGACTTCCACGTCACGGACTCCTACTTCGTCGTCGGGCACTTCCACTACGTGCTGTTCGGCACGGTGGTCTTCGCGATGTTCGCGGGCTTCTACTTCTGGTGGCCCAAGTTCACCGGGCGCTTCCTCAACGAGGCCATCGGCAAATGGCACTTCTGGACCCTGTTCTTCGGTTTCCACGCGACCTTCGCCATCCAGCACCACCTGGGGGCGCAGGGGATGCCGCGCCGCTACGCCGACTACCTGCCCACCGACGGGTTCACCTGGATGAACATCCTGTCCAGCGTCGGCTCGTTCGTCCTGGGCGCCTCGACTCTGCTGTTCTTCTACAACGTGTGGTACTCCGCGCAGCATTCGACACCGGTGGAGACCGACGACCCCTGGGGATACGGCAACTCCCTGGAGTGGGTGACGTCCTGTCCCCCGCCCCGGCACAACTTCGCCTCGCTTCCGCGTGTCCGCAGCGACCGGCCGGCCTTCGACCTGCACCATCCCTGACGGACGCGGAAGGCCGGGCGCGACCTCCGGCTGCCGGGCCCCGTAGGCGTCCTACCCGGTGGGCCAGCACAGGGGGAAGCGCGAGCAGGCCCGCGTCCACGAGCTGGCGCACGTGGTACATGACCGTGCCCGGTACCGACCTGTCATCCTCGGTCTCATGGCGGACGACGCCCCCGCACGTCGGCTCCGCACCGAGGTCCCCTACCGCGTCGCTGGACGCCGCCTTCTGGAACCCGTGGACCTCCTCCGCGCTGTCCAACCTCGCCGAGGGCGTCCTGAAGGCGGTGCTGCCCCTGGTGGCGCTGCGCGTCGGGATCACCGAGACCCTCTACGCCACCTCGGCCCAGTCGATCCTGCCGCGAGTGGTCGGCCGTGACCGGCTCCCGCACGCCAACGGGCGGCTGCGCACCGCCGAACTGACCGCCGACCAGTTCCTCGGCCTGACCTGGGTGTACGCGACCATGGGGCTGCTCTGCTCGCCGGATTGGTGGGAATGAACGACGCCCGCCTGGCGGACGCCGAGCGGAAGGCCGACGGCGGCCGGTGGAAAAGCGGTGGACTCCCCCGCCCTCGCGGTGAACCATGGGGGGCCATGACCCAACCCGACGAAGAAGTACTGGAAGGCGGCAACGTCGCCGACCAGGTGGTGCGTGTGGGCCGGACCGTCCGCAAGCCGTGGCGGCGCTCCTCCCGCTCGGTGATGTCCCTGCTGGAGTACCTGCGCCTGTGCGGCTACGAGGCCTCGCCTCCCCCGTTCGGCGGGGACGGGCAGGGCCGTCAGATGCTCGGATACGTCCCCGGAACGATGGCCGACCGGATGGCGCCCATGGCGGAGGAGGAGCTGCACCGGCTGGGCGGACTCATCCGCCGCCTCCATGACCTGACCGCCGCCTACCGGCCCTGTGAGGAGCCGGTGTGGGAGGTGCCCATACCCGCGTACGCGAACGAACTGGTCTGCCACAACGACCTGGCGCCGTGGAACCTGGTGCGGGACGGCCGCACCTGGACCTTCATCGACTGGGACTGTGCCGGTCCGGGCACGCGCATGGGCGACCTGGGGTACGCCGCGCACGGGTTCGTGCCGTTGCACGAGGGCGGCGATCCCGGGTACGACGCGCGGCGACTGCGCGCCCTGGCCGACGGCTACGGGTGTGACGAGGGCCAGCGCCGGGAACTGCCCGGCGCGGCCCTACAGCGGGTACGCGGCATGTACGACCTGCTGGTGGAGGGATCGCGGACGGGCCGCCAGCCGTGGGCCCGTCTGCACGCTGACGGGCACGCCGACCACTGGGGACCGGCGGCGCGGTACGTGGAGCGCAATCGCGAGGTGTGGTTGGCGGCGCTGCTGCGTTAGGCGGGTGAGGTCCAGACGAAGGCCGCCGAGATGGGATGGCCGCGAAACCTCTCCCACTTGGGTTTGGCCGCCACCCAGGTGTCGTCCACGGTGGCCTCGGACAGCTCGGCGAGGGTCCATCCGGCGGCCGTGGCGGCGCGCACGTGGTCGCTGATGAGGTGGACGTGGGTGGCGATGGCGATGTCCTCACCGGAGGCGTCGGTGTAGTGGGTGGGCATCCCCGAGACCATCGAGAACTGCGGGTGGTAGGCCACCAGTACACAGCTGCCTCCCGGCCTGACGAGTCGGCGCGCCTCGGCGTAGAAGGGCGCCAGGTCGGGCAGGTGCTCGTCGATGAGTGAGGCGATGGCCAGGTCGTAGGAGGCTCCGAGCAGTCCGGTGTCGCACACGTCGCCCCGGGTGAGGCTGTCGTGGGCGCCGCGCTTGTCGGCCAGCGTCAGCATTCCGGAGCTGAGGTCGACGCCGTCGACGATGCCGACACCGCGGCCGCGCAGCCAGGCGCCGGTGCGGCCGGTGCCGCAGCCCAGGTCGACGGCCCGGGCGACGGCCGACCAGCCGGGGGCGGTGAGACCGTCCAGGAGCGCCAGGTCCATGGCGTCCAGGACGGAGTCCTCGTAGGTGCTCGACCAACCGTCGTAGCCGGTGGCCACGTCGACGGTGCGGTAGTGGCGGGTGTCGAAGTCCGCGAAGTCAGGCATGCGGTGAGTATGCCGTGGCCAAAGGCGTGCGCGCGAACCGTTTTCGGCCGGGGCGGCTGTCGGGAAAACCCGTTGCCAGCGCTCCCGGCGGGCTTTTAGGTTGTTGGCCATGTGCTGCTTCTGCGGTGTCACCGACCGGGCGAACGCCTGGCCGGTGAGCGCCCACACCTACGTCGTTCGGCCCCGGTCCGTGTGCCTGGACCGGTAGACGACCCGACCACCGCGTTCCCCGGCCGCCCCGTCGCCGTACCGCCATTCGGCGCGGCGGCGAAGCGGCGACCGTGGTGACCTTCTCCGTGTGACCCGCCGGTCCAGGCCCAGCCGCGTCCTCTTTTCCTTCGGGCGGGCTGCCCGGACCTCTCCCCGCGCGCCGTGCGGCGCGCCCGTTCGTGCTGCCCGTCCCCGTCGGCCGCCTTCCGGCGGCTGGAACGGACATCGCTGTGGCACGTACCGCGCGTTCACGTCGCATGGGTGCCGGTGACAACCGGCGCCGCCTGTCCCAGAACTTCCTGGCCGATCCCGCCTCGGCCCGCCATGTGGTGCGGGTGGCGGGGGTGGGCCCCGACGACCTGGTGGTGGAGGTGGGGCCCGGGGAGGGCGCCATCACGCGCTTCCTGGCCCCGGCCGCTCGCCGGGTGCTCGCCTACGAGATCGATCCCCGTCTGGCCGAGCGACTCTCCGAGCGCTACCGGGACCCCGCGAGCGGGGTGCGGGTGGTGCGGGCGGACTTCACCCGTGTGCGCCCGCCGTGCGGGGAGTTCCATGTGGTGGGCAACATCCCGTACACGCGCACCGCCGACATCGTGCGGTGGTGCCTGACCGCGCCCGGGCTGGTCTCGGCCACGCTCGTCACCCAACTGGAGTACGCGCGCAAGCGCACCGGAGGGTTCGGGCGGTGGAGCCGGTTGACGGTACTGACCTGGCCGGAGTGGTCGTGGTCACTGGCCGGACGGATCGGCAGGCAGCGGTTCCGGCCGGTGCCCCGGGTGGACGCTGGGCTGCTGGTGCTGCGCAGGCGCCGCACACCCCTGGTGGAGCCGGGGCGGATGGGCGGCTACCAGCGCATGGTGGAACTGGGGTTCGGCGGCGTGGGCGGGTCGCTGGGCGCGTCGCTGCGCCGTGCCCATCCCGCCCGGCGGGTGGACCGGGCCCTGGCCCGGGCCGGGATCGCGCCGAACACCCCCGTGGGACATGTGGGCCCGCAGCAGTGGCTGGAGGTTTTCGGCGTACTGAACGGCTGACCGGACCAGCTCTTCGTCGTTAGTATGTCCGCCATGCGCGGTCGCCTCTCCTCCCTTCTGTCGCTTCCACTTCTCCTCGCCGTCGCGGCATGCGGATCAGCGGGGACCGTGGCCGTCGATGAACCGAGTTCCACGGACCAGGGGCGGGAAAGCCCGGAAGGTCCTTCTTCCGAGGGAGTGGCGTTCGGCGAGTCGTACCACGTCGCGTACCCGGTCGGCGCCTACGAGCACGAGTTCGAGGGGGAGGCCGACGTCGTCTACACCGTCGACGGCGTCTCCTCCCCCGAGCCCGGACGGGTGGACTTCACCCTGGAGGTGGAGGTGCCGCGGCTGGGGCGGGTCCTCGGGCTCCGGAACCTGCGGGTCGTATGCGAGACCGAGGGGACCGAGAGCGACGCCCGGGCCGAGGAGTGGCCGGGCGAGACCGAGGCGGGCACCCACAGGTTCCCGATGCGGTGTGACGTTCCGTCGGAGGCCGGATCGCTGCGGGTCGTGGTCGACGACGGCAACGAGGAAATGGCCTTCGCCGGTCCGGTCGGCTGAAAAGGGGGCCGCGTTCTCAGCGCAGGAAGTCCAGGAGGGCGGCGGTGAGCTCGGTCGGCGCGTCCTCCTGGACGAGGTGTCCGGCCCCGGCCAGCGTGTGCAGCCGCGCCCCGGGGATAGCCTCGGCGAGTCGCCGGCCGCGCTCGTGCGGCAGCCAGGTGTCCTCCTCGCCCCACACCACCAGCACCGGCAGGTCGAGGGCGGCGTACCCTTCCTCGACCTCGGCGGTGTGGCGCTCGTCGGCTTGGGCGATCTGGCGGTAGAACGCGGGCTGGCCGTCCGCGCCGAGCCAGGGGCGTACGAGCGCGTCCAGGGTCTCGGCACGCGGTTCGCGGTGGGCGGCCGAGGAGACGTAGGAGCGCACCAGGGCCTCGTGCAGGTGCGGGGGCAGCGCGGCGAACACGTCGGCGTTGGCGTTGACCAGGCGGAAGAAGTCGCTGCCCCAGGGGCGCACGCTGACGGCGTCGACCAGGGCGAGGCGCTCGTAGGCCACCTTGTCCAGGACGGCCGCGCGCAGAGCGACCGCACCGCCGAAATCGTGTGCCACCACGGTGGGGCGCTCCAGACCCCAGTGGTCCAGGAGTGCGGTGAAGGCGGTCTGCTGGGCGGCCAGGGACACGTCCTGTCCGTCGTACTTGGCCGAGGCACCGTAGCCGGGCATGTCCCACACGTGGACGGTGTACCGGGCGCTGAGGGCTCGGGCGACGTGGCGCCAGACGTAGGAGGAGAACGGTGTGCCGTGCATGAGCACGAGCGGGGCCCCCTCCCCGAAACGGGCCCAGCGCACGGTTCCGTTGTGCGCCTCGAAGCTCTGGTCGAGTGTCCGGTCGTCGGCGTTCATGGACCTCCTTCGTGGAGTCGCGGGCAGCGCCAAGGCAGGTCGCCATGGTGACACTCGGGGTGCCCTCGGGGCCTGGCTACACGCGCAGGACGGCGAAGGACTCCCCCGGCACGCTGACGGTGGCCCCGGTGGTCCTCGGCCGGCCGGTGGCGAGCAGGAGTTCGCGCGGGACGGCGTCCAGTTCCACGTCGGCGTCGTCGGCGTCCAGATTGCACGCCACCCGCAGGCCGCCCCGGACCAGGACGAGTTGGCGGCCGTCGCCGCCGGCCGCGACCTCGAACCGGCCCAGGCGCGGGTCGGACAGCTCCGGTTCCCGGCGGCGCAGGGCGATGAGCGCCCGGTAGGTGTCCAGGACCAGCTTGTGCGGTTCCTTCCCAGGCTGGGACCAGTCCAGGACCGCGCTGTCACGGGTGGCCGGGTCCATGGGATCGGGTATGTCCTCCTCGTCCCATCCCAGGGCGGCGAACTCGCGGCGGCGTCCGCTGCGTACGCCTTCGACCAGGTCGGGGTCTGTGAAGGAGGCGAAGAAGGGCCAGGGCGTGGTGGCGGCCCACTCCTCCCCCATGAAGATCATGGGGGTGTGGGGCGAGCACAGGACCAGGGCGGCGCCGCACGCGAGCAGGCCGGGCGGAACGTGTTCGCCCATGCGGTCGCCCCGAGCCCGGTTGCCGATCTGGTCGTGGGTGCTCAGGTAGGCCAGGAAGCGGCTGCCGGGCACGCGCGTGGTGTCCACGGGTGCGCCGTGCGTGCGACCGCGGAAGCTGGAGTGGGTGCCCGCGTGCCAGAACACCCGGGTGAGCGCGGCGGGCAGCGCCTCGGGGACGGCGAAGTCGGCGTAGTAGCCGTGGGTCTCTCCGGTGAGGGCGACGTGCAGGGCGTGGTGGAGGTCGTCCGACCACTGGGCGGTCATGCCCAGGCCGCCCGCCTCGCGGGGCAGGACGGTGCGGGGGTCGTTGCGGTCGGACTCGGCGATGAGGGCCAGGGGGCGGCCCAGAGCCGTGGCCAGGGCCTCGACCTCCTCGGAGAGTTCGGCGAGCAGCGGTGTGGCCCGGTCGTCGTGCAGGGCGTGCACGGCGTCCAGGCGCAGTCCGTCCAGGTGGTAGTGGCGCAGCCAGTCCCGCGCGTTGTCGATGACCAGGCGGCGGACCGGGTCGGAGTCGGGTCCGTCCAGGTTGAGGGAGGGTCCCCATGTGTTCTCACCGGAGAAGTAGGGGCCGAAGCGGGGCAGGTAGGCACCGGAGGGGCCGAGGTGGTTGTAGACCACGTCGAGCAGGACGGCCAGGCCGCGGCCGTGGCAGGCGTCGACGAGGGCTTTGAGGGAGTCGGGGCCGCCGTAGGGCTCGTGGACGGCCGACCACAGGACGCCGTCGTAGCCCCAGCCGTGGGTGCCGTCGAAGGCGTTGACCGGCATGAGTTCGACGTGGGTGACGCCGAGGTCGACCAGGTGGTCGAGCCGTTCGGCGACGGCTGTGAGGGTGCCCTCGGGGGTGAAGGTGCCCACATGGAGTTCGTAGACGACGGCGCCGGCCAGGGGGCGGCCGGTCCAGGCGGTGTCGGTCCAGGTGAAGGCGGCGTGGTCGTGGACACGGCTGGGGCCGTGGACCCCGTGGGGCTGGCGGAGCGAGCGCGGGTCGGGCAGGGGCTGGGGGTCCTCGTCCAGGAGGTAGGTGTACTCGGTGCCGGGTCCGGCGCCGTCGACCCGTACGCGCCACCAGCCGTCGTCGCCGCGCCGCATGGGGACGTCCCGGTCCGCCGGGTTCTCGCCGTCGGTGCCGTGGACGCGCAGGTGCACGCGTTCGCGGTGGGGCGCCCAGACGGCGAAGTCGCCGTTGACGCCGAGTCCCGAGGCGGCGGGGGCGTCGAGGGCGTCGGACGTGGTCGGGATGGTCTCCGGTTCGCTCACGCGAGGTGTCTACCCAGCTCACGTGCCCACCACCCGTGGCTGTCCCCTATGCCCGCCCGCTTCGGCATGCCCGCCGCGCGAGGCGGTCCCTCAGAGGCGCGGACGGTAGGTGTGCAGGCGCACCGACGCGGTCACGGACACGGGTACGGGCAGGGCCGCGATGCGCGAGCGCAGCTCCTCCGGGGCGATGTGGCGGGCGCTCGGCCCCATGCCGACGACGGTCGCGGCGTCCGCGTGGTCCAGCTCCATGGTGAAGCGCAGCTCCTCGGCGCCGGAGGGGACGAAGTGCCCGTGCAGGGAGTCAGCGAGGCGCTCCTCCTTGCGCGGGTCCACCTCCAGCAGGCTCAGCGGCCCGCGGAGTTCGGTGAGGTGGTCGTTGGCCGGGACGACCACCGACAGCACACCGTCGGCGCGCAGGACCCTGCGGAACTCGGCGGCGTTGCGCGGCGCGAACACGTTGAGCAGGGCGTCCGCCGAGGCGTCGCGGAGCGGCAGCCCCCGCCAGGCGTCGGCGGTCACGGCGCCGCCGCGCTCGTGGACCCGGGCCGCCTTGCGGGCGGCGAACTTGGACACGTCGGCGGTCAGCCCCACGGTCTGCGGCAGGGCCTCCAGTACCCGGGCCAGGTGGTGGCCGGTCCCGCCGCCGATGTCGGCGACCAGGGGCGCGGAACCGGTGAGCTCGCGGGCCAGGGCGGCGGCCAGCGCGGCGGAGATCCGGTCGTGGTGTCCCGCCTCCTGGAACCTCAGGCGGTCGGCGACCATCTCCTTGCTGTCACCGGTGCCGGGCGGTGTGGCCCCGGTGAGCAGGCTGGCGTACCCCTCGCGGGCCACGTTGAAGCTGTGCCCGGTGGCACAGGTGAGCCCGCGCTCGCCCGGGTCGAGCCCTTCTCCGCAGGTGGGACAGGCCAGGGCGTCCGCCACGGAGTCGGGCATCCGCAGCCTGGGGCCGGTGTGGTGTGGGGTGTCGGCGCGCGTCATGATCGCGGCCAGCCTACCCGCGCCGCCGTCTCCACGGGCCCCGCCTCCCGTCCGTGCTCCTCTCACTCCCTGGTCAGGACCGCCACCGGATAGCGTCCGAGCACCTCGGCCAGGTACGCCAGTGTCAGCCCGTCGGCCCGCGCGGGTGCGACGACACGGCCCGTGAGCCGGTCGGTCCACACTCCCGGCCCCGAGGGCAGCGCCAGCGCGGTGTCCGACCACCCTCCGGCCTCGGCCAGGGTCAACGGCAGCCGGGTGGCGACCACCGCCAGGTCGGGTTGGGCGGCGCCCCGCGATGTGCGGGCGAAGGCCAGGGCGTGGCGGCTGGCGGGTCCCGACGCGGCGAGCGGCAGGTACCCCTCCGGGCGCAGTTCCCGGCGGGCGCGCAAGCAGGTGCGGACCAGGTGGAGCTTGGCCGCGCCGGTGGCGTCCACCAGCGGCCGCCATCCCTCCTCGATACGGGCCAGCAGGTCGGCGCGGGCCTGGTAGTCCACGGGCCTGCGGTTGTCAGGGTCGACCAGGGACAGGTCCCACAGCTCGGTGCCCTGGTAGAGGTCCGGGACACCCGGCCCCAGGAGCTGCACGGCCTTTTGCCCCAGGGAGTTGCTCCACCCGGCCCCGCGCACCGACTCCACCACCGAGGCGACCTCTCCGCTCAGGGCCTTGTCGCCCAGGACCCGGGCGGACCAGGAGCGGACGCGGTCCTCGAAGCCGGTGTCCGGTTCGGTCCAGGAGGTCCCCAGGCGCGCCTCCCGGGCGGCCTTGAGCAGGTACTCGGTCAGGCGATCCTCCCCGATCGGCCAGGAGCCGACCAGGGTCTGCCAGCCCAGCAGGTTGAGCGCGGGCTCGGGCAGGGCGCACCGTTCGGTCCAGCGGCGCACGGCCTCGGCGAAGCCCCCCGCCACCTCGGAGAGGGCGGCCAGACGGGCGCGCACGTCTTCTGAGCGCTTGGTGTCGTGCGTGGACAGGGTGGTCATGGTGTGCGGGCGGGAGGCCTCGCGGCGGGCCGCGCCGTCGTGGAACTCTCCCGGGGTGACGGCGAAGTCGGCGGGGTCGCCGCCCACCTCGTTGAGGGCGACGAACCGGGTGGCCCGGTAGAAAGCGGTGTTCTCGGTGCCCATGGCCATGACCATCCCGCTGGTCTGCTGGATGCGCCGCGCGGCCTCGCCGTAGGGGTCGCCGCGCACCCACCGGTCGACGGCCTCCAGGTCGGGGGCGAGGCCGGGCCGGCGCTCGGCGGCGGTCTCCACCGCGCGGGCCCAGTCCTGTTCACCTTCTGGCAGGTAGGAGCGGTACACGTCGAAGGAGCACAGCAGCTCGGCCACGGCGTCCTCCCGACGGCGCACCGCCCCGGAGGAGGGTGCCCCGCGCCCCTCGGACGGTCTCGGCGGCAGCAGGGCGGCGATCCGGCGCACCTCGGCGCGCAGTAGTTCGGCGGCGGCGTGGCGGCGGGCCCGTACGTCGGTCCCGGCGACGTCCACCTCCGCTCCCTGGTCCAGTGCCAGGGTGGTCAGGTCGGCCTCGCCGGAGGGGTCGACGAACGCCCCGCAGACCTCGCGCAGGGTGTCGTAGCCGGTGGTCCCGGCGACCGGCCAGGACTGTGGCAGGCTCTCGCCGGGCGCGAGGATCTTCTCCACCACCACCCAGCCGCCGAAGCGCTCGGCGAGCCTGCGCAGGTAGCCGCCGGGGTCGGTGAGCCCGTCCACGTGGTCCACGCGCAGCCCGTCGAGTTGGCCCAGCTCGGCCCAGCGCATGATCTCAGCGTGGGTGGCGTCGAAGACGCCGGGATCCTCCACTCGTACGGCGGCCAGTTCGCTGACGTCGAAGAACCTGCGGTAGGTGAGTTCGCCGTCTCCGCGCCTCCAGGACACCAGCCGGTAGTGCTGGCGCCCATGCACACGCTCGACCGGGTCACCGGGGGCGTGGGTGCCCGGGGCGATCGGGTAGCGCTTGTCGTGGTAGGCCAGAAAGCCGTCGGTGACGGTGAGCTCCGCCAGTGCGGCCCGTCCGTCGTCGCCGTCGTCGCCCAGCACCGGGATGAGGATCGGTCCGGCGTCGAAGTCGATGTCGAAGCAGCGTGCGTACACCGAGGCCCGCCCGCGCGCGAGGACGTCCCACCACCAGGGGTTGGCGTCCGCTCGCGCCACGGACATGTGGTTGGGCACGATGTCCACGACCATGCCCAGGCCCAGCTCGTGCGCCTTGACGGCCAGGGCGGCGCGGGCGGTGTCCCCTCCCAGGGCGGAAGAGACCCGGGTGGGATCGACCACGTCGTATCCGTGCTGGGATCCCGGTGCGGCGGCGAGTACGGGGGAGAGGTAGAGCGCGCCGGCTCCGAGCCTGTCCAGATAGTCGAGCAGGCCGGCGGCGTCGTCCAGAGTGAACCCGGGGCGCAGTTGCAGGCGGTAGGTTGACGTCGGAGCGGCGTTCGTGGACGTGTCGTTCGTGCTCATCACCCAGTTACCCGTGCCCGTCCCATCAGCGTGTCATGCACACCGGGTCAGGTGAGCGCCATCCCACACGGGGGCGCCTTGGGGGTGTTGGTCCACCGATGGTTAAATTCTTCGGCGGTGCTCCATCACCAGCGACGACGCGCCCGGTCGGGACACGTGGCGGTGAACACAACCTGAGGACCACCGACACCGACGAAGGGGATAGAAGCAGTCGTGCTCCCGTCCAACAAGCGCACCAAGACCGGCGTCCCACGCCACCGTGGCGCATACCGGGGCGCGGCGTCGGCCGCGCTGGCCGGTCTGCTGCTGGCCGTCACCGCCTGCGGCAGTGACGACGCCGTTCCGGACAGCGCCGCGCCGAAGGTTCCCGAGGACCTGGAGTGCTTCTCCGGCAGCCTGTCCGGGGCTGGCTCCAGCGCCCAGGAGAACGCGATGACGACCTGGATCGCCGGTTACCAGTCGGCGTGCGAGGACGCGCGCGTCTACTACAACTCGATCGGTTCGGGCGGCGGGCGCAGCCAGTTCATCGACGGCGCGGTCGTCTTCGCCGGTACCGACGCGGCGCTGGACCCGCGGGAGAACGCCGACTCCCGGGAACGGTGCGGCGGTTCGGACACCGTCAACCTGCCCGCGTACGTGGTGGCGATCGCGGTGGTGTTCAACCTTGAGGGCGTGGACTCGCTGAACCTGCGCCCGGAGACGGTCGCGAAGATCTTCAACCAGGACATCACGCGCTGGAACGACCCGGCGATCGCCGAGGACAACCCGGACGTGGACCTGCCGGACATGGCGATCACCCCGGTCAACCGCTCCGACGACTCGGGTACCACCGAGAACTTCACCGAATACTTGCGGCACGCGGCTCCGGACGCCTGGCCGCACGAGGCGGGCGGCCAGTGGCCGATCACCGCGCACGAGTCGGCTCAGGGCAACAGCGGTATCGCCGACACGGTCAAGCGGGCCGAGGGTTCGCTCGGCTATGTGGAGATGTCGCACGTGCACGGCATGTCCACGGTGGACATCGGTGTCGGCGGCGAGTTCGTGGAGATCTCCCCGGAGTCCGCCGCCCAGGTGGTCGCCGGTTCCCCGCGCCGCGAGGACAACGCCAGTGAGTTCGACCTGGCGCTGGACCTGGACTACGGCACTACCGAGTCGGGCAGCTACCCGCTGGTCCTGGTCAGCTACGAGGCCGTGTGCCTGGACTATCCGAATGACCGGGACGCCGAACACCTCAAGGCGTTCCTGCGTTACGTGGTGAGTCCCGAGGGCCAGGAGGCCGTCTCCGACGAGACGGGCTCCGCACCGGTCAACGACGACCTGCGCGAGCAGCTGCTGGAGTCGATCGACGCCATCAGCTGATCCCGGACGCGCCGGCCGTCGAGGGTGGCGGAGGTGTTCCCGGGGCGTGTTCGCCGGACCCGCCCTAACCCCGCCCCCTCCGGAGGCGTCGGCGGGCCCGTTCCCATCCCGAGCGCAGCCAGTCGCCGGTACGCGCGCCGCCGCGGTCCGTGCCCTTCCGGAGGTCTCGTTCTCCCGGTTCGGCCGGTGGGGAGGGCGCAGCGACCTCCGTCGGATCCGGCTCGGTGCGCGGAGGCGGCGGCACCGATCGGTACAGCGACAGGTCGGTCAGTGTCTCCTCGCCCGCGTGGATGCGGTAGCGGCCGTGCAGTGCGTCGACCACGTCTCCCAGGTCCTCGCCCTCTGCGCGCACCCGCATGGCCCGAGCCAGTGCGCGGGTGCGCCACAGCCGCACCCCGGCGTCGCGGGTGGGCGAGGTGGCGGAGAAGAGCTCGGTGAGTCCGGAGCGGGCGCGCTCAGTACTGGCCAGCATCCGGGACAGGGCGACCTGGCCCAGCCCCCAGGAGACCGGGACCTGTAGCAGGAACGGAGAGGGGAACCCGGTGCGGGGCGCGGAGGCGGCGAAGGCGACCCGGGGGTCTCGCAGGTAGTTGGCCTGGACCAGGCGCAGGTCCAGGCGGGGTCCGCCGACGGCCTGCCGGTCCTGGTCCGCGCCCTCCCAGTCGGCGACCAGGGTGAGGGCCAGGTCGGTCTCGGCGCTGTCCAGCAGCCGGTCCACGCATCCGCGGACCAGGTCGTAGGGGGCGCCGGAGACGTCGACGACGGTGTGCACGAGCGGAGTGCGGCGCCGGTGGACGGGCACCCGCTCACGGTAGACGTGCGGGTGCGGCATGAACTCGGCGAGCACCTCGGTTCGAAAGCGCTCGGAGGGCAGCCGGGTGCGCGCGGTGCCCGCGCGGCCCACGTGCCAGCCGGTGGCGGCGGGTTCGGGCAGCATGACGGCGCCCGCCTGCCAGAGCCGGTAGCCGAACTCGGTGTCCTGCCCCAGGTCGAGGCGGGGGTCGACGCCCCCCGCGGCCTCGTAGAGGTTGCGGCGCACGGCCGCCGCCGCACCGACGTAGGCGTGAAACCCCAGGTGGTCGGCGTTGCGCAGCCTGTCGCTCTCGGCGAGCAGACGCTCGACCCACTCGTGGTGACGGCCGGTTTCCAGGGTCCGGTGGAGCGCGCCGGTACGTGCCAGGTCCAGGACCTGGTTGGGGTTGTCGGGTTCGGTGTCGGCGAAGCGGACCCGGCCGAGTGTGACCGCCTCGGCGTGCACGTGATGCCAGCGGGCCTGGGCCTCGACGAACTCTGGGCACACGACCATGTCGGCGTCCATCCACAGCAGGATGTCGCCGGTGCTGGAGTGGGCGCCATAGGCGCGGGCGTATCCCGCTCCCCAGCCGCCGTCGGGTGCGGTCAGGACACGGCAGTGCGCCGGGCGCAGCGCGGGCAGTCGCAGGGGCGGGGAGGAGCGGTCGTCCACGACCACGACCTCCGTCAGACCCTCGGGGTAGGTCTGTGCGGCCAGGGAGGCCAGGGCCAGGTCGAGGCGCCGCTGTCCGCCACGCGCCGGGATGATGACGCTGACGCCCAGCTCGGGGGTCCAGCAGCCGATACCGGGCGGTGCCAGCGCGCTCCAGTCGTTACGGAAGACGCGGGTGAGGACCCGTTCCACCCGGCCACGGTGAGACACTCCGTCAGCGTGAGACCCCACGTGCTTATTCGGTGACACAAGGTCACCGTACTCTCGTTTGACCGCGCCGTGGAGGCATTCACGCATGTGTCACGAAACGGTCTTGAGCCGCCCGTCACGGAGGGGCCCGACGAGTCCAGGAGAACAAGCGGGGGGCGCGCCGTACCGGAGTGCGACGCGCCCCTCAGGTGGTTCCTAACGGCTCCCGGAGTCGGCTTTGAGCATCCGGATGCCGAGGTAGGCGACTCCGACGACCAAGGCGATCATCACCACCCAGACCAACAGGCCGATCAGTACGGAGAGTAGCCAGAAGAAGGCGATCACCGCCGCGATGCCCGCGGCGACCTTGAGCAGAAGACGTCCCATTCGCCGAAGAATACGCGTTCACGCCTTCCCCCGGTACCTCTCGCGGGCAACGACCCGAGCGGATCGGACGAGGGCGTGTTCGGTGGACACGGACCCTGCCGAGCGCCGGGCCGGCCGAACACGCCCTACCCCACGCGAACGGCCGTGGAGAAGACGCCGTCCCAGTAATCCGCCAGGGCGACCTCCTCCAGCGGCTTGGACGGGTTGGAGCCGTGGATCATGTTGCCGTTGCCGGAGTAGATCCCCACGTGGCTGGGAGAGGACTCGCTGTAGAAGAACAGCAGGTCGCCGGGCTGCACCGCGTCGCGGGAGACGCGTGTGCCGGCGTTGACCTGGTCGTAGGTGGTACGGGGCAGGCTGACTCCGGCCTGGGCCCAGGCGTCCTGGACCAGCCCCGAGCAGTCGTAGCTGTCGGGCCCGGTGCCGCCCCAGACGTAGGGCTTGCCGATCTGGGCCCGGGCGAAGTCCAGGACGGCCTGCACGTCGCCGGCCACCGCGGCCGTGCCGCCATCGCCCGAAGAGGCCTCGGAGGCGGTCGGGTCCTGTCCGCCCAGGCTCTCCAGGACCTCGGCCTGCTCGTCCAGGGCGGTCTCGCCCTCCCCCTGGGCCTTCTCGGCGGCGGCCAGTGCCTCGGCCGCCTCCTCCTCAGCCGTGGCGGCCTGGGCGCGCAGCTCCTCCGCGCGCTCCACCTCCACGACGTAGTCGGCCAGGACGACCTCCTGGCCCTCGGACAGGAAGTCCAGATCGGCGATGTTCTGGAGGGAGGAGTCGGGGTCGCCCTGGAACAGGACCGTGAAGGGGCTGTGCGTGGAGTCGGTGTAGGCGGTCTGGGCGATCCCGGCGACCTTGCCGGACATGGCGTCCAGTTCCTCCTGGGCCGTACCGAGCCGCTCCTCGATGTCCTCGAGCTCGGTCTCGGCGGCCTCATGGTCCTCGTCGGCCTGGTTGTAGACCTCGTTGAGCTCCGAGAGCTCCTCCTGGAGCTGTTCGTAGCGCTCCTGGGCGTCCTCCTGAGTGGGCTCGGCGAGAGCGAGCCCCGAGGACAGGGCGACCGCACCCAGGGTGGCGCAACCGACCGTCGCGATGCGACGCATACCGGGTTCGGGGTTGCGAGTCAAGGGATCGACTGCCTTTCTCCCACACCCGTCTACCGGCGCAGGACATCCCGAGGACACGCCTGGAACAGGCGTGTGGGGATGCGGTGTGCGGGGGATCCCGACTGGCGGCGTGAGAGAAGGGCCGCGGGAGGTGCGCCGGTGCTTCTGCGACGGCCTCTGCTCCTGGGAAAGGACTACTGACGAGCAGAGTGCGACGGGAACCGGACGCCGTCACCCTTGTAGTGACTAACGGGGGCGTTCCGGCCTGAGGGAACACTAATCCACCACCAGGGTCTTACGCGACCCTTTCGTTACCTTCCCTTGGGCAACCCTCTGGCCTGCGGTTCCACAACAAGAGGCCCGGAACACCGGCTAGTGCGCCGAAGCGGCTCCTTTTTCTCCCCTCCTGGACCGTCCCAAAACGAGGTCAAGTCACACAGAAAAGTGTCCTATGTCACAAGAGACGGGGGAAGGGGGCGGGATCCCCCGCCCCCGACACGTCTCACAGGTGGCGCTGCCACCATTCCAGGATCGCCTCGAACCTGGCGACCCGGTGGCTGGGCAGGCCTGAACGCGACATTTCGTGCCCCTCACCGGGGAAGAGGAGCATCTCCGTCTCGTGGCCGCGCAGTTTCAGCGCCACGAACAGGCGCTGTGCCTGTTCCAGGGGGCACCGCCAGTCCTCCTCGGAGTGGAGGATCAGGAACGGGACGTCGATCTGGTCGGCGTAGGTGAGCGGGCTCTCCTTGGCCCAGGTCTCCGGCGGGCCGTACAGCGGCCCGGGGAAGAACGAGCCGATGTCGGAGGAGCCGTGGAAGCTCTCGATCGCGTTGACCGCGCGTTCGCTGATCGCCGCCTTGAAGCGGTCGCCGTGGTGGGCGCAGATCCAGGTGGTCATGAACCCGCCGTGCGAGCCGCCCATGACACCCACCCGCGAGGGGTCGAGCCGCTCGTCCCTGAGCGCCTCGTCCAGGAAGGCCAGGACGTCGGTGGCGGTGGTCCGGCCCACCGAGCCGATGACGGCCCGACCGTGCTCGTACCCGTAGCCGGAGGACCCCCGCGGGTTGCACAGGACCACCGCGTACCCGGCGGCCGCGTAGACCTGTGTCTCGTCGAAGAGCTGGTGGCCGTACTGGGTGAACGGGCCGCCGTGGATCATCAGCACCACCGGGTGCGGCCCCTCGCCCCCGGGGACCGCGACCCATCCGTGCACGGGATAGCCGTCGGCCGTGTGCGCCGTCAGCTCCGTCGTCGGCAGCGGGTCCAGGGCGCCCGCGAACTCCGTGAGCGCCCGCGTGCCGGTGTCGGTGACCAGGACCAGCTCACCGCTGCTGCGCCCGTCGGCGACCACCGCGACGGTGGCCCCGCCGGCGCTGTCGAAGGACTGGACCTGCACCCTGCCACCGATGACGGTCTCGGGTTCTCCGCCCTCTAAGGGCACCCGGACCAGGTCCACCGCTCCCCTGTTCTCCGCCCGGCCGAGCAAGCCCCCCGCGGTGGCCTTCGGCTCTCCGACCATCCTGGGGTTCTGGACGGGGGTCAGCCGGGTGGGTGCTGCCGAGGCGTCGGCGGGCACCGACCACAGGGCGGTGGTCCGCCCCACGAAGTCGTCCAGGTCGGGGCCGGTCCCGGCGCCGCGGAAGTAGACGGTGGCACCGTCCTCGGAGAACGCGCCCTCCTCAGCGCTCAGGGTCCCGTCGGTGACCCTGAGCGGCTCGGCGCCCTCCTCCGGCGCACACGCCCACAGGTCCGTCACCAGATCGGTGTCGCGGGTCGCGTGCCGGGCGGCGGAGAAGACCAGTCCACCGCCGTCGGGGCGCCAGGCCACGGCCTGGTGGTCGAAGTCGCCCCGGGTCACCCGGACCGGCTCCCCCGCCTCGCCGGAGGGGTCCACGGGCGCGGAGACGAACACGTGCGAGCGCCGGTCGTTGGTGAACCCGAGGTTGTCCATGCGGTACTTGAGCCGGGTGATGCGCCGGGGCGGCTCCTTGCCCGGCTCGACGTCCACGTACCGGTCGGGTTCGGGAACCCGTGCGGTGTAGGCGATCCTGCTGGAGTCGGGGCACCAGCGCGGGGCGCCAGCGCCCAGGGGGTGGGAGGTGATCCGCCAGGGCTCACCGCCGTCGGCGGGAAGGACGTGGATCTGGGGGCGCTTGTTCTCGTCGGGGCGCAGGAAGGCGATCCACCTCCCGTCGGGGGAGAAGACCGGTCCGCTGTCCCTGGTCCCCCGGGTGAGCCGGGTGGGCGCGGCCGAACCGTCGGTGGGGACCGACCACAGGGAGCCGAGGTAGGCGTCCTCCTCCAGGTCCGGCCGGGTCAGGGCGAAGACCGCCCGGCCGCCGTCGGGCGACAGGGTCGGTGCGCTGAGGCTGTGCAGGTGAACGATGTCAGCAGGTTTCATACACGGATGGCCGCCCCGGCGCGGGGAGCGCCGTGACCGCCCCCTCCTTTTCCCTCAGCGGTGAAACCGTCGTGCGGGACCACCGCGTGCCAGGCACGGCGGGACCGCCGCCGTTCGAACGCGGGCGCGCTCCGGTCCGAAGGACGCCCCAGGGGACCCTATCCAGGCCACTTATCGGAAATCCAGGAGCTTTTCCGGCAGAAGAACACGGACCCGGGGCCGGGCGGCTCCAGGTCCGCCACGCCTCGGCGGGGCGGGCCGCCGAGGACGCCGCCGGTACGGTGAACGGAGAAGGGCCAAGGGAGGAGCTCACCACCCTCCCGCGGCCCTCAGGGGCTACCGCGACGGGTCGATCGGAAGGCAGCTGCGGCGTCGGCCGACGCCGTCGGTCTCCAGGTGGGTGCACACCCACCGGCCTCCCTCACGCCGGGCCCGGAAGGCGAACGCCCGCGAGCGCCGGTCGCAGCGGATCACGGCGCTGGCCTCCACCTCCTCGGTGTCCAGGCTCTGGTGGAACACCCAGGACAGCCGTGGGGCGAGCTCGCAGGAGACCGTGCCACGCAGGCGGCGCAGCGCCTCGCGGACCGGCACGGTCACGTGGTCGCGCAGTACCTCGGGCGCACGGCGGCCCACCAGTACCTCCGCCATGCGCTGGGCCAGCAGGTGCACGTCGCCGGGGGTCCGGTGCCCCGCGAGCGGCGGGACACCGCGGCGGCCCGCGGGGGTGTGGTGCGGGGGTTGGGGAGTGCGCGCGGGGGTGCGGACCGGGCGGTGCCGCGCGAGCGCTCCGCGGGTGCAGAGGGGGCGGGGGCAGGAGTGACGGTCAGGGGTGTGCGACATGAACAGATCCCTTCCTGGAGGATGACGGCCGCCTTCACCCTGCACAGAGGCCGCGCACCTCCCTCCATGCCACCTGGCATTCCAGGTTTTGCGGCATCTGTCCGAGAACATGCCGACGGGCGCACCGCCGCCCGTACCCGGCATACTGCAAGCGTGACTCACGCGTACCTCTCTTCTCCCGTACCCGTGGCCCTCGCCCACCGAGGCGGGTGGCTCACCGACGACCAGGGCGTGCGCCGCACCGAGCTGGAGAACACGGCCTCAGCCTTCCAGTACGCCATCGACCTCGGCTACACGTACCTGGAGACGGACGTGCACGCCACCAGCGACGGCGTCCTCATGGCCTTCCACGACCACACCCTGGACCGCGCCACCGACATGGTCGGCGCCATCGGCGACCTGCCCCACCGGGAGGTCGCCCGCGCCCGCGTGGCCGGGCGCGAGCCGGTGCCGCTGCTGGAGGACCTGCTCGGCTCCTGGCCCGAGGCGCGGTTCAACATCGACCTGAAGGCCGACGCGGCCGTCCGGCCGCTGGCGGAGGTACTGCGCCGCACCAACGCCTGGGACCGGGTATGCGTGGGCTCCTTCGACCAGCCCCGCCTGGACCGGGCCCGTCGGCTCCTCGACCGTCCCGTCGCCACCTCCTGCGGCCCCTGGGACGTGCGCCGGCTGCGGGCGGCCTCCCTGTCACCGCTGCTGCGCGCCCTGGCCAGCCGTGTTCCGGTGTGCGCCCAGATTCCGCTGTGGTACGGCTCCTTCCCCGTGCTCAGCCGGGACCTGGTCCGCACCGCGCACCGGCTGGGCCTGCAGGTACACGTGTGGACCATCAACGAACCCCCGGTGATGGAGCGCCTGCTCGACGCGGGCGTGGACGGACTCGTCACCGACAACACCGTCGCGCTCAAGCGACTCCTGGTGCGGCGCGGCCGCTGGACGGACCGCACCGCCGCCCGGCCCGCCGGAACCGGCAACGACAGCCCCCTCCAGAACGGATAGTCCCCTCCCATGACCGCACCCACGGAGACGGACGCCCCCTCCACCGATCCCCGCCAGCGCAGACGCGAGCAGCGCGGGTGGTACGTCTACGACTGGGCCAACTCGGTGTTCATCACCTCGGTGGTGACCGTGCTCATCGGCCCGTACCTGAGCAACCTGGCGTGCGTGTCGGCCGGGGCCGGGGACGCCACGTCCTGTCTGGACCCCTCGCTGTCCATCACCCCGCTCGGGCTGGGTTTCCTCACCCTCCACCCCAACGCGCTCTATCCGGCGCTGACCACGTTGGCGATCCTGCTACAGATCGCGCTCCTGCCCGTCGTGGGGGCGATGGTCGACCACTCCCGGCACAAGAAGCGTTGGCTGTTCTGGCTGGCGTTCAGCGGATCGCTGTGCACCGCGGGACTGTACTTCGCCACAGACGGCTACATGGCGGCTTCGGCGCTCTTCGTGCTGGCCAATCTGCTGTACGGGCTGTCGATCGTGGTCTACAACGCGTTCCTGCCCGAGA
The DNA here is from genome assembly GCF_056312425.1 of Nocardiopsis sp. TRM 82005. Classification (NCBI taxonomy): domain Bacteria; kingdom Bacillati; phylum Actinomycetota; class Actinomycetes; order Streptosporangiales; family Nocardiopsidaceae; genus Nocardiopsis; species Nocardiopsis sp. TRM 82005. The sequence goes on along the minus strand of NZ_JBWDTQ010000017.1, from coordinate 19,493 downwards.
TCGCCACGCCCGACGAGCGCGACCGGGTTTCGGTCGCCGGCTGGGGCATCGGCTACCTGGGCGGTGCCCTGCTGCTGTCGGTCCATCTGGGCCTGGTGGTCAGCGCCGACCCGCTGGGGATCGGCGCGGACGGGGCGGCGCGGATCGCGTTCGCCTCCGTCGGCATCTGGTGGGCGGGCTTCACCGTCATGGCGATCAGGCCGCTGCGCAACCGCTACGGCGCCCTGGCCGCGCGCGTGCGCGGACGTCCGGAGTTGGGGCGGTCGCTGCGCCAGTTCGGGCACACGCTCAAGGACATGCGCAGGTACCCGAATACCGTGCTTTTCCTCCTGGCCTTCATCTTCTTCAACGACGGTGTGCAGGCGGCCATCCGCTACGCGGCGCCCTTCGCCACCCAGGATCTCGGGCTGGAGCAGGACGCACTGATCGTCACCATCCTCGTCATCCAGTTCGTGGCCTTCGGCGGCGCCTTCCTGACCGGCAGGGTGGCCCTCCACCTGGGGTCGAAGAACACCGTGATGGCCACACTCGTGGTGTGGGGTGCGCTGGTGGCCGCCGCCTACTTCCTCCCGGCCGGGAACGTGCCTCTGTTCGTCATCATGGGCGTGGGCATCGGCCTGGTGCTGGGCGGTACCCAGTCCCTGGCCCGGTCGCTGTACTCACAGCTCATCCCCAAGGGCCGGGAGGCGGAGTACTTCAGCCTGTTCCAGATCTCGGACAAGGGATCGACCTTCCTGGGATCGCTGACCGTGACCGTCGCTGTCTCCCTGACCGGCGGGTACCGGGTGGCGATCCTGTCGCTGCTCGCCTTCTTCCTCCTCGGCGGGATACTGCTGTGGCGCACACGCATGCGCGAGGGCATCGTCGCCGTGGGCAACGAGGTCCCGCGCAACCTCTAGTGCTCCGCGTCCGGGATGTGCGCGGGGTTCCCACGCGGGTGGGCGCACTCGTCGGTTCCGGCCATACTGGGGCCGATGATCAGCGAGGACGCGGGAGGTGCGGTGCGGGTTCTGCACGGCGTGTGGGCCGGGGACACACTGGCGGTGTGGGCTGAGAGAGCCCCCTCCCCCGGCTCCCGGGCGGAGGGCGCGGGCGAACGGGTGCGCCCGCACCCGTTCGCCCTGGACGCCCGCGGTCTGCACGCCCTGCTGCGCGCCTCGGGCGCCGGGCGGGGCGCGGCTTCCCGGGCCGGGCATCTGGAGCTGTCCCTGCCAGGTGAGGTCAGCGCCCCGTTCGCCTCCACCGACGCCCCCGGCTCCGCTCCGGCCGCCCTCCACCACTGGCGCGTGCCCGCGCTGCGGTTGGACGCCGCGTCCGCCGAGGACTTCCTGGCCGCCGCCCACTCCCCGGATGTCGCGCTCGGCCCCTCCCTGACCCACCTGCGAGCGGTCCGCGACTTCGCCGAACGGGTGGTCGCCTCCGGGTGCGTACTGCCCGACCTGGTGGGCGACCCGACCCGGGCGCGCTGGCGCCCCGCGCCCCTGGACTGGGCCGAGGAGCACCTGGCCGCGCTTACCGCCGCCCTGCCTCCCTCCGCCCGCGCCCACCTTCCCGGGGAGTCCCCGGACGCGGTCGCCCGCGCCTGCGTGCTCGCACCCCTGGAGCTGCTCACCGACGCGGTGGCCCGCCGCCTGGCCCGGCGCCCGGCACCGCACCGCGACGGGGCCCCGGCCCCTGGCGGCGTCGGGGAGAGCACCCCCGGACAGCGGCTGGCCGTCGCACTCACCGGGGACCGGCCCCGGGTCGACGCCGACACCGCCGCCCGGCTGCGCGGTCCGCTGCGCGAGTGGCGTTCCCGTGTGCGCGGCGCGGGTCGGGCCGCGCTGCTGTTCCTGCTGCGCGAACCCGACCGCGAGGGTCCGTGGACGGTCGAGTTCTGGGTGCGATCGGTCTCCGATCCCGGCCTGCGCCTGCCTCTGGAACAGGTATGGCAGGGTGAGGGAGCCGCCTGGCTGCCCGCCGACGTGGGCACCACCGCCCTGGCCGACCTGCGCCGGGCCGCCCGCCACTATCCGCCGCTGCGCCATGCGCTGCGCGACCTGGCCCCGACCCGGCTACTGCTCAGTACCGAAAACGCCCAGGAGTTCGTGGCCGAGGCGGCGCCCCGGTTGAGCGGGGCGGGGTTCTCCGTGGTCCTGCCCGAGTGGCGGGCCAAGCCGGCCCTGGGGCTGCGTGTGACGGTCGAGGAGGCGCCCCGTAGGCGGCGGAGCGGCGGCGTCGGCCCCTCGGACCTGGTCAACGTGTCCTTCGAGGCCCTCGTGCACGGCAGGGATGACGAGCCCTCGGAGCCGCTCACCGAAGACGAGTTGGACGAGCTCGCCGAACTGGCCCGCCTCAAGCGTTCCCTGGTGCGGGTGCGCGGCCGGTGGATGGAAGTGGACCCCGACCGGATCAGCTCCGCCCTGGACCTGCTCAAGCGGCGCGGCGGCCACCGGATGCGCACCGACGAGGCGCTGCGCACGGCCATCGGTGCGCAGGGCACGGCGCCTCTGCCCGTCGCCGACGTGGTCGCCTCCGGTCCGCTGGGCGCGCTGCTGAACGGGGGCGCCAAGGCCGAGCCGCGCCCCGTGGGGACACCGCCGGGGTTCCGGGGCGCGCTACGCCCCTACCAGGACCGGGGTGCGGCGTGGCTGCGCTTCCTGGGCGAGCTGGGCCTGGGCGCGGTACTGGCCGACGACATGGGGTTGGGCAAGACCGTGCAGCTGCTGGCCCTGCTCACCGAGGAGCGCGCCGGGGCCGCCGCGCCGGGGCCGACCCTGCTGGTGTGCCCGGTCTCGCTCGTGGGCAACTGGCGGCGCGAGGCCGAAAGGTTCGCGCCCTCCTTGAAGGTGCACGTCCAGCACGGCCCGGACCGGCCCTCGGGCAACGCGCTGGCCCGCCTGGTGGGCACTTGCGACCTGGTGGTCACCACCTACGGGGTGGTCACCCGCGACGCCGAGGAGCTGGCTGGTATGCCCTGGCACCGTGTGGTGTGCGACGAGGCGCAGGCGCTCAAGAACCACAGCACGCGCCAGGCCCGGGCGGCGCGATCACTGCCCGCGACCACCCGGATCGCGCTCACCGGGACACCGGTCGAGAACAACCTGGGTGAGCTGTGGTCGATCATGGAGTTCGCCAACCCGGGGCTGCTGGGGAGCTCGGCGGCCTTCGAGCAGGCGGTCAGCGGCGAGGAGGGCCCCGACACCGACCTCGTGCGCCGTATGACCGGGCCGTTCGTGCTGCGCCGCCTCAAGACCGACCGGTCGATCATCGCCGACCTGCCCGAGAAGCTGGAGATGCGCACCTGGTGCACGCTCACCCCTGAGCAGGCCTCGCTGTACAAGGCGGTGGTGGACGACATGGGTGAGCGTATGGCCGAGGCCACCGAGAAGGAGCGCAAGGGGCTGGTGCTGGCGACGATGTCGCGGCTCAAGCAGATCTGCAACCATCCGGCCCAGTTCCTGGGAGACGGCTCGGCTCTGTCGGACCGCTCGGGCAAGCTGGAACGGCTGGAGGCGATCCTGGGTGAGGCCGTCGCCGAGGGGGACAAGGCCCTGTGCTTCACCCAGTACGCGCGCTTCGGCGAGCGGCTGGCCCCCTACTTGCGCTCGCGGCTGGGGGTGCCGGTGCTGTGGCTGCACGGGGGCACCTCGCGGGCGGACCGGGAGGAGATGACCCAGCGCTTCCAGAGCCTGGACGGCCCCGCGGTGTTCCTGCTCTCGCTCAAGGCCGCCGGGACCGGGCTGAACCTGACCGCGGCCAACCACGTGGTGCACGTGGACCGCTGGTGGAACCCGGCGGTGGAGGACCAAGCCACCGACCGGGCCTTCCGGATCGGCCAGCGAAGGGACGTACAGGTGCGCAAGCTGGTGTGCGTGGGCACGGTCGAGGAGAAGGTGGACGAGATGATCGAGCGCAAGAGCGCGCTGGCCGACAGCGCGGTGGCCACCGGTGAGACGTGGCTGACCGGGCTGTCGGTGGAGGACCTGCGCGAGGTCGTGCGGCTGTCCCCGGAGGCGGTGGCCGGATGAGTACGTGGTCCTCCCTGGTGGCCGAGGCCTTGGGGGAGCCCGGCCGGGCCCTCGGGAGCGTCCGGGTCGAGCGGCTGTCCGTGCGCCCGGGCGAGGTCGCGGGGCGGGTGCGCGGTCCGGGCTCGTACGAGGTGAGCCTGATCCGCACGGTCGTCCCCGAGGCCGAGTGGGAGCGCCTGTGCGCGGCACTGGCCTCGCAGCCGGTCTTCCGCGCCCGGGTGCTGGCCGGCGAGCTGCCGGTGGCGGCGGCCCGTGTGTTCTCGCTGCTGGGATGGGACCTGGTCCCGCGTGGGTGGGACGGCCTGGTGGCAACCTGCTCCTGTGACCGGTGGGACGCCAGATGCGCGCACCTGGTCGCGGCGGCGGCCGGGCTGGGTGCGGAGGCCGACCGGGACCCGTTCGCGCTGACCCGGTGGCTGGGACGGGAGCGGCGTGCGCTCATGGCGCAGGTCAGGGCGCTTTCCACGACCACCGCAAAAGGACCTTCGGCTGAAGAGGCGACATTCGGTGAAAACGGTGATGCGGCGGCACGGGAAACCGGTACCGCGTCTCCTCTTCCATCAGACACGGCTGTCCCGTCTTCGGCTGCCGCATTCTGGTCCGCGCCGCCTCTGCCCATCCCGCCAAGCCCGCCCGACGGAGCCGGGGATCGCGTCAGAGCCGCGGTTCCGGGGGCCGTGGCCGACGATCTTCCCGGTTTCGGACGCTCGACAACGGGGCTGTAATGCGAAGATGCGATGACCGAATACGCACTTTGGACTTTGTTGCCAGAAACTCCGGTAAGAACGTGGAAACACGGTTACCATTCGGCCAGAGAACACTCCTCACCACTTCTTCGGATGGGTACCCTCTATGGCCGATCAGTTTCCTCCCGACATCGACATGGAAACCCCCAGCATCGCACGTATGTACGATTACCTGTTGGGGGGCAAGGACAACTTCGAGGCGGACCGCGAAGCCTGCGAGGCGCTCGCGAAGGGCATACCCGAACTGGTCTCCTTCGCCAACGACAACCGCGCCTACCTCTCACGTGCGGTCGAGTACGTCGCCGCCCAGGGGGTGGAGCAGTTCCTGGACCTGGGGGCCGGCCTGCCCACCGCCAACAACACCCACCACGCGGCCCAGCAGGCCAACCCCCGGGCCCGGGTCCTCTACGTCGACCACGATCCCATCGTGCTCGCGCACGGACGGGCGCTGATCAGCGACAGCGCCGAGACCGCCTTCCTGCTGGCCGACATCCGCGAGACCGACCACATCCTCGGCTCCCCCGAGACCAACAGGCTCATCGACACCGACATGCCCGTGTGCGTGATGCTGGTGTCGCTCCTGCACTGCCTGCCCGACGACAGCGACCCGTTCGGCATGGTGCGCTCGCTCATGGACCGACTGGCGCCGGGCTCCTGCGTCATCTTCTCCCACATCGTCTCCGACAATCCGGACTCCGCCGTCTGGATGACCGACAAGATCCTGTCCTTCGGCACCCGCTGGGGACGGGTGCGCAGCCCCGAGGAGGCCTCCGTGGTCTTCGAGGGGCTGGAGCTGGCCAGTCCCTGGACCGACGAGCGCGACGAGGGTCCCCGCACGGTGGACTGCGCCACCTGGCGGCTGCCCGGCACCGAGCCCCGGTTCCGGCCCGAGGACCCCGACGTGAAACTGTGGGAGCTGTCGGGGGTCGCGTTCAAGCGCTGACCTCCCGGTGCCCGACCGGGCGGACCCGGCCGGGCACCCAGGACCCTCAGGACTGCTCGGCGAAAACCTCCTGGGCGATGCCGAACGCCTTGTTCGCGGCGGGCACCCCGCAGTAGATCGCGGCTTGCAGGAACACCTCGCCGATCTCGTCCTGGCTCAGCCCGTTACGCAGCGCGGCGCGCACGTGCATGGCCAGTTCCGACCAGTGCCCGTGCGCGACCAGCGCGGTCAGCACCATGCAGCTGCGGGTGCGTCGGTCCAGGCCGGGACGGGTCCAGATCTCACCCCAGGCGTAGCGGGTGATGAGATCCTGGAAGGGCTCGGTGAAGGCGCTCTTGCGCGCCTCGGCCCGGTCCACGTGCTCATCTCCCAGCACGGCGCGGCGCATCCGCATCCCCGACGCGTGGCGGTCGGCGGACGCCAGGTGCTGGGTGAGCAGCGTGTTCACCTTCGCGCTCTGCTGCCAGGACAGCAGGTGCGCGGCCTCCTCCAGCACCACCAGGCGTGCGCCGGGGACTCTCTCGGCGATCAGTTCGGCGTTCCCGGCGGGCGGCGTGGCCGGGTCGTCGGCTCCGGCGATCACCAGTGTGGGCGCCGTGATCCGGTGCAGGTCCTCACGCAGGTCGTATGTCTCGATGGCCCCGCAGCAGCCCGCGTACCCCTCCGACTCGGTGGAGGCGATCTGCTCACGCAGCAGGGAGACCTCGTGGGGGTGGTCCTCGGTGAAGGCCGGGGTGAACCAGCGTTCCACCACCGAGTCCGCCACGGCACCGGTGCCCTTCGCGCGCACCAGGGCGGCGCGGTCCCGCCAGTTCTGGGCCGGACCCATGTACGGGGCGGTGGCCATCAGGACCAGGTGGTCGATGCGCTCGGGGTGGTGGACGGCGAGCCACTGGCCGACCATGCCTCCGATGGACAGCCCCGCGTAGTGGGCGCGCTCGATACCCAACCGGTCCATCAGAGCGATGACGTCGCCGCCCAGGTCGGCCATGGTGTAGGGGCCCTCCGGGACGGGCGAGTCACCGTGTCCGCGGTGGTCGAAGCGGATCACCCGGAAGACGGTCGAGAGCGCCTCGGTCTGCGGTTCCCACATCCGCGTGGTGGTGCCGAGGGAGCCGCCGAGCAGCAGTGGCGGCGCGTCGGCCGGTCCGCTCTCGATGTGGTGGAGGTCAACGCTCATGGGGTGCTTGTGCTCCTTCTTCGCTGTCGGTGTGTTCCGCGCGGCCGGTCCTACCCGTTCTCGCCCCGGTGACCCGATCGGCGAAGACCACGGCCGAGCCCAGATACCCCGCCGGGTCGAGCAGGGCACGGATCCCCTCAAGGGTGCGGACGCCGTTGAGGCGCTCGGTGAGAACCTCGGCCAGATCCCGTCCGGAGTCGACGGCCTCCCGGCATGCGCCGGTGACCAGGCGGTGGGCGTCCATACGGCCGAGCTCGGGGGCCAGGTCGGTGGTGACGCGCTCGGACAGGGCCAGGCCGCCGGTGGCGTCCAGGTTGGCCCGCATCCGTTCGGGATCAACTCGCAGCCGTGCCGCGCTGGTGCGCAGCCAGGCGACGGCGGCGCCGGTGCGGCGCAGCAGGTCGGTCAGGGGCAGCCATTCGGCGTGCCAGCCCCCGGCGGCCCGCTGGTGCTCCTGGATTTGGGCGGCGAACAGGTTCGCGACGAGTCCGGGTGCCTGGCGCGCACAGGCCAGGGCGCTGACGGCGGCGACGGGGTTGCGCTTGTGCGGCATGGTGGAGGAGCCGCCGACGCCGGGGCCGCCCTCCTCGACCAGTTCGCCGACCTCGGTCTGGGCCAGCAGCACGATGTCCTGGGCTGCGGTGCCGACCGCGCCGCAGATCCGGCCCAGGGCGGCGGCCAGCTCGGTGATCCGTCCGCGTTCGGTGTGCCAGGGCAGGACCGGGTCGACCAGGCGCAAGCGCGCGGCCAGGGCCGTGGCGACGGCGGGCCCGTCCTGTCCGAGGGAGGCCAGGGTGCCGACGGCGCCGCCGAACTGGACGGCCAGGCGGTGGCGCAGCACGTGGTCGAGCTGGTCGGCGGCCTCCGAGAGCCCGTTGGCCCACCCGGCGGCGACCGCGCCGAAGGTGGTGGGCAGGGCCTGCTGGAGCAGGGTGCGGCCGGGCATGGGGGTGATGCGATGGGCCTCGGCCAGATCACGCAGGTGGTCGGCGAGAGCGCGCAGGTCCGCCAGCAGGACACCGCCCGCGCGCTGGGCCAGCAGCATGGCTCCGGTGTCCATGACATCCTGGCTGGTGGCGCCCCGGTGCACGTGGCGAGCCGCCTCGGGGTCGGTCCCGCGCACCTGTGCGGTGAGCTCCTTGACCAGGGGGATGACCGGGTTGCCGCCGCCCGCCGCGGCCCGGCCCAGGTCGTCCGGGTCGTAGCGGTCGGCGGCGCAGGCGGCGGCGATGGAATCGGCCCGCTCCACTGGCAGGGCTCCGGTGTCGGCGAGGGCGCGCGCCAGGGCCGCCTCCGCGTCGAGCAGGGCCTGGAGCCAGGCGGTGTCGTCGGTGAGCGCGGCCACGGGGCCGTGGTCGAAGACACCGTCGAACAGGCCGGTCATTGGTTCCCTCCGGGTCGTGGGCTGTCGGGCTGGTGCTGTGAGCGGAAGGGTTCACCGACCTGGTCCTCGGGTGGACGGCCCCGTACCCGTCATCAGGTTCGGCGCCGACAGTGGCCGCGGGTACGGGACCACCTGGAGAGGGTTCCGCCCCTCACACCGGCGACGTTTACGGCCAGCACTCTAGACGTCGAAGAAGACGGTCTCGCCCTCGCCCTGGAGGCGGACGTCGAAGCGGTACCCGCCCCCTTCTCGGCGGGCGAGAAGGGTGGCGCGGGCCTGAGGGTCGTCGATGCTGTTCAGGACCGGGTCAGCGGCGTTCGCGGCCTCTTCCTCAGGAAAGTACAGGCGGGTGACGACCCGGTTCAGCATGCCGCGCGCGAACACCGACACGTCGATGTGCGGCGCCTGGTCGCCGAGCGGGCCCGGTACGGTGCCGGGCTTGAGGGTGAGGATCCCGTAGTCGCCGCTGGTGTCGGTGGGGCAGCGGCCGAAGGCGCGAAAGCCCGGGTAGCTCCTGGCCCCGCGCGGGTCGTCGGGGTGGTCGAAGCGGCCGTCGGGGTCGGCCTGCCAAGTCTCGATCACGGCGTCGGTGACGACCGCGCCCGCGCCGTCGTAGACGGTGCCGCGGATCCACACCGCGTCCGGTGTGCCCTCCGCGACGGCGTAGGGGCCGTCGGGCCAGGGCAGGCCGATGTGCAGGTAGGGGCCGACCGTCTGGGCCGGGGTGGTGGGGTACGTGCTCACTCGTCGTCCTCCAGAATCTCTTCCTCGGACTCGAACGGGGTCTGTTCGCGTCCGCGCAGCACGATGTCCCAGCGGTAGGCCAGCGCCCACTCGGGTTCGGTGGCGTCGTGGTCGTACCTGGCCAGCATGCGCTCGCGGGCCTCGGAGTCGGGCACCGAGTTCCACATGGGGTCCTGGAAGAACAACGGGTCGTCGGGGAAGTACATCTGGGTGACGAGCCGCTGGGTGAAGGCCTTCCCGAACAGGGAGAAGTGGATGTGCGCGGGCCGCCAGGCGTTCTGGTGGTTGCGCCAGGGATAGGCGCCCGGGCGGATGGTGACGAACCGGTAGCGCCCCTCCGCGTCGGTCATGGCGCGGCCGACCCCGGTGAAGTGGGGGTCGAGCGGGGCGGGCCAGTTGTCGCTGGCGTGGCGGTAGCGCCCGCCCGCGTTGGCCTGCCAGACCTCCACCAGGGTGTGGGGCACGGGCCGGCCGTCGCTGTCGCGGACCTGGCCGTGCACGATGATGCGCTGCCCCTGTGGCTCCTCCGCGTGCTGGCGTGTGAGGTCGTGGTCGAGCTCGCCGACCCGGTCCGCGCCCAGGACCGGCGAGGTGATCTCGGTGAGCATGTGCGGAAGCAGGGTGAGCGGTCGCTTGGGGTGGCGTAGGGCCGTGCTCTTGTAGGCGGGGTAGTCCAGCGACGGGTGGGTGTCGTGGTCGCGGACGTAGCCGGGCACGTACAGACCGGACTGTGTGCGTGCCGTGTCGGACGGGGTGGACATGGCGGTGTTCCTTCGTTCGTGCGGTACCGGCTCCCGGGGCCGCGAGGCGGTTCGGACGGTGGGGCCGGGCTCGTGCGGCCCCTGTCCGGGCAGCCGGGCCGGTCTCCGGTCGGGGAGGCGGGCGGTGTCGCCGCGGCTCCGCCTCCCCGGCGTCTTCGGTTCTGTTGTGTGGCGGCTCGTCCGCCGGACCTCGGTCCGGGCACCGCCGAACAGTCTGCTTAGGCCTCTAGGACGACGGCCAGGCCCTGGCCGACCCCGATGCACAGTGCGGCCAGGCCCCAGCCCCCGCCGCGCCGGCGCAGCTCGTGGGCGAGCGAACCGAGGATGCGTGCGCCGGAGGCGCCCAGCGGGTGGCCGATGGCGATGGCGCCGCCGTTGGGGTTGACGATGCCGGGGTCCAGACCCTCCCAGCTGCGGACGCAGGCCAGGGACTGGGCCGCGAAGGCCTCGTTGAGTTCGACAACGGACAGGTCGCCCCAACTGATTCCGGCGCGTTCGAGGGCGATCTCGGCCGCGCGGACGGGACCGATGCCGAACACGTCGGGGTCGACCCCGGCGGCACCGCGTCCGGCGATGCGGGCCACGGGTTCCAGCCCGACGGCCTCGGCGGCGGCGCGGTCGCCCATCAGCAGGGCGGCGGCGCCGTCGTTGAGGGGCGAGGCGTTCCCGGCGGTGATGGCGCCCTCGGCCCGGAAGGCGGGTTTGAGCCCGGCGAGCTTGTCGACGGAGGTCTCGCGGATGGACTCGTCGCGTTCCAGGTGCGCGTCGGGGACCTGGACGATCTCGTCGTCGAAGGCCCCCTTGGCCCAGGCCTCGGCCGCCTTGGCGTGGCTGGCCAGGGCGAAGGCGTCCTGGTCGGCCCGGGTGATCCCGTGCTGCTCGGCCAGTCCTTCGGTGCCCTCCCCCAGGGAGACGGTCCACCGCCCGGGCATGCGGGGGTTGACCATACGCCACCCCAGGGTGGTGGAGTGCAGGGCGGCGTCGGTGGCGGGGAAGCCCTTGACCGGTTTGGGCATGACCCAGGGGGCGCGGCTCATGGACTCCACTCCCCCGGCCACGGCCAGGGAGGCGTCGCCGACCTGGATGGCACGGCTGGTCTGGATGGCGGCCTCCAGACCGGAGCCGCAGAGCCTGTTGACGGTAACGCCGGGCACCGAGGTGGGCAGTCCCGCCAGCAGGGCGGCCATACGGGCGACGTTGCGGTTCTCCTCGCCCGCTCCGTTGGCGTTGCCGAGGGCGACCTCGTCGACGGCGGCGGGGTCCAAGCCGGGTGCGCGTTCGACGAGGGCACCGACGACGTGGGCGGCCAGGTCGTCGGGGCGGACTCCGGACAGGCCGCCGCCGTACTTGCCGAAGGGGGTGCGGACGGCGTCGAGGACGTAGACATCGGTCACCGTGGGCCTCCTGGGTGTGGTGCGGCCGGAGCGGGCCCGGCCGTGAACGGACTGGAACCTAACGCTGTTAGGAAACTGTAGGGCGCGGCCTCACCGCGCCCTCAGGAGCCCCCGGTCAGAGAGCGCACCACCGACAGCTCGGTGTCGGTGGGTTCGGGGGTGACGGTGAGGTCCCCAGCCACCGCGAGGTCCCAGCCGGTCGCCTCCCTGACCGCGCCCACCTCCACCCCCGGGTGCACGCCGGTCAGGAGGAGCTCGCGGGTGACGGGGTCGGGTTCGAGCACGCCGAGGTCGGTGATCACCCGCGTCGGACCGGCGCCGCGCAGGCCCATACGCTCGCGGTCGCCGGGGCCCGAGCCGTGGCCGACCGAGGTGACGAAGTCGACCCGGTCCACGAGGGCGCGACGGCTGTGCCGCATGATCACGGTGACCTCACGGCAGGAGGCGGCGATCTCGGGGGCGCCGCCCGCCCCGGGCAGGCGCACCTTGGGGTCGGCGTAGTCACCGATGACCGTGGTGTTGATGTTGGCGTACCGGTCGAGCTGGGCGGCGCCGAGGAAGCCCACGTCGATCCGCCCGGCCTGGAGCCAGTAGTTGAAGACCTCGGGGACCGAGACCACGGTGTCGGCGGCCTCGGCGAGGATCCCGTCGCCGATCGACAGCGGCAGATGGTCCGGAACGGTGCCCAAGGTGCCGGACTCGTAGATCATCCACAGCCCCGGCGCGTGCGTGCGGCGGGCCACGTTGGCGGCGGTACTGGGCAGCCCGATACCGACAAAACATGACATCTGGTCACGCAGTGAGCGGGCCGCGGTGACGGTCATGATCTCGTCGGAGGTCCAGGTCACGGTGGTCACAGGCCCCTCCCAGCGGACTCGGGGGTGGTGGAGGGGGCCATGAGCTCCTCCAGCCAGACGGTGAAGGCCTCACGGTCGCGGCCGATGGCGTCCCAGGCCCGGTAGGCCTCGTTGTCACGCTCGTAGTAGCCGTGGGCGTAGGAGGGCGCCGCGCCGCCGGGGGCGACGCTGACGCGGTTCACGACGCGCGCGGGCAGGATCACCTGGCCGGGTACTGGCTCCAGTGTGTCCACGACCTCCTCGACGGTGACCAGAGTGCGGTCGGCGGCCAGGACGGCCTCCTTCTGGATGCCGGTGATGCCCCACAGCTGCACGTTGCCGTCGCGGTCGGCGCGCTGGGCGTGCACGACGGTGACGTCGGGGTTGAGGGCGGGCACGGCGGCCAGCTCCTGCCCGCTGAAGGGGCAGGTGACGGTCCTGATGTTGGGGTTGTTGGCGACCAGGTCGGTGCCCGTGTAGCCCCGCAGGATGGCGAAGGGCAGGCCGGAGGCGCCCGCGACGTAGCGGTTGGCCATCCCGGCGTGGCTGTGCTCCTCGATCTCCAGGGGGACGGGCCAGGAGGAGGTGACGGCGTCGCGGAAGCGGTGCAGCGACCCGACCCCCGGGTTACCGCCCCAGGAGAAGACGAGCTTGCTGGCGCACCCGGCGCCGATGAGCTGGTCGTAGACGACATCGGGCGTCATGCGCACCAAGGTGAGGTCGCGCAGGCCCTGGCGGATGATCTCGTGCCCCGCCGCCACGGGGATGAGATGGGTGAACCCCTCCAGGGCGACGGTGTCGCCGTCGTGGACGAGTTCGCGTACCGCCTCGTCCAGGGGCACGATCATGGGGTACTCCCGTTCGGATAGCGAATGCATGTTCACACAGCGAACATCTTGGGTATGACGGTAGCGCCGATCTCAGACATGGTCAAGAACACCGCACACGTGACCGCTCCTGTGCGGTATGAGAACATTCCCAGGGGTTCTGGCACCTCCCCCGCACCCGAACCAGGAAGGCCGCATGCCCACCGAAGAAGAAACGGCCCGTGGCGCCCACTTCGTACAGTCCCTGGAGCGCGGCCTGACGGTCATTCGCGCCTTCTCCGCGGAACGGCGCTCCATGACGCTCAGCGAGGTCGCACGCGAGACCGACCTCACCCGCGCCGCCGCCCGCCGCTTCCTACTCACCCTGGTCGACCTGGGGTACGTGCGCACCGACGGCAGGATGTTCTCCCTTACCCCGAGCGTGCTGGAACTGGGATACGCCTACGTCGCCTCCGCCGGACTGCCGGAGGTGGCCCAGCCCCACCTGGAGGACCTCTCCACCCAGGTACACGAATCCGCCTCGGTGTCGGTACTGGAGGGCGATGACGTTCTCTACGTGGCGCGTGTGGCGACCTCTCGGATCATGGCGGTGGCCATCAGCGTGGGCACGCGCTTCCCCGCCTCGGCCACCTCGATGGGCCGCGTACTCCTGGCCGGGCGTGAGGACCGGGACATCGACGCCTACCTGGAACGGGTGGAACTCAAACCGCTGACCAGGTTCACCATCACCGACCCGGCCGAACTGCGCGCCGAGTTGGAGCGGGTGCGTGAACAGGGGTACGCCATCGTCGACCAGGAACTGGAGGAGGGACTGCGCTCCCTGGCCGCGCCCATACGGGACGGGGCCGGCAGGGTGATCGCGGCCGCGAACGTGTCCGCGCACGCCAACCGGTCCTCGATAGAGGACGTGCGCCGCGACCTGCTGCCCGCCCTGTTGGAGACCACCACACGCATCGAGGCCGACCTGGCCTCCGTGGCGCGCCGCGACGCGGGCGTGTAACCTCCGTGGCTCCTTGCGGGGCACCCGCGCCTCCTGAGATCCTGCCCGCAGCACCGCCGAGGACACGGACCCGCGCACGCGGGGACCGCACGGCACCCCTCCTCACCTGCAAGTTCTGAGCACACGGCCCCAGCGCCGTCCGGAAAGGACACCGTGACCGACCTACACTCCACACCACGCATCGCCGAGCTGTCGGGGACCTTCTCCCTCGGCGGCGACCTGCCGGTCCACCGCCTGGGCTTCGGGGCGATGCGCATCGTCGGCGAGGGAGTGTGGGGGCCTCCCCGCGACCGGGACGAGGCGCTGGCGGTACTGCGGCGCACGGTCGAGTTGGGCGTCACCTTCATCGACACCGCCGACTCCTACGGGCCCCAGATCAGCGAGCAGCTGATCCGGGAGGCGCTCTACCCCTACAACGACGACCTGGTCATCGGCACCAAGACGGGCCTCGCGCGCACCGGCCCGGCCCAGTGGCACAAGCTGGGCCGCCCCGAGTACCTCAAGCAGCAGGTGGAGCTGAGCCTGCGCAACCTGGGCCTGGAGCGGATCGACCTGCTCCAGCTGCACCGCATCGACCCCCTGGTGCCGTTGGCCGACCAGCTCGGCGCCTTGGTGGAGCTGCGCGAGGAGGGCAAGATCCGGCACATCGGACTGAGCGAGGTGACGGTGGACGAGCTCTCCGCCGCCCGCGCCATCACCCCGGTGGCGTCGGTGCAGAACCAGTACGCGCCCTCCTTCCGCCAGTCCGAGGACGTGCTGGAGCAGTGCGAGCGGGACGGGATCGCGTTCCTGCCGTGGGCACCGGTCGGACGCGGTGAGATGGCGGGCCCGGAGTCACCACTGGCCGCGATGGCCGCCGAGCACGAGGTCACTCCGGTACAGCTGTCCCTGGCGTGGCTGTTGCACCGCTCTCCGGTGATGCTGCCGATCCCGGGCACGTCCCGGGTGGCGCACCTGGAGGAGAACACGGCCGCCGCCGCGGTGCGCCTGTCGGAGGAGGAGACCGAGCGCATCAGTCAGTTCCTGGGCACCTGACCCGGACGTGCTCACTCTGGGTCCCGATGGACGAGAACCCGCTCTTCGACGTGGTCGACGTGCTGGCCGAGACCGCGGAGGAGGCCGGCCGCACGGTCGCACAGGCCGCGATCAACCGGCTGCGGCGGCCCACCGCCACCACGGTGATCGTCGGCGCGCGCGACGAAGCGCAGCCGCGTGAGAACCTGGGCGCGGTCGGACGGGAGCCGACCACCGAACGGGTGGAGGCTGGACGCGGTGAGCCACGGGGAAGCGCTCTACCCTCACCTTCCCCACCACTGGCAGGAGGGGTTCGCCCGGGCCGACCCGCCGCTGTTCCCGGCCGGCTGAGCCACGGGCTCCGGCGCACGGGGGCCGTCCGGACGTGCGCGGCCGCGCACGGACCACGTGCACGGGTACGCGGGCGGCCCGGTCAGCTCGGACGCAGGCGAAAGACCTGTAGAGGCATGTCGTAGTACTTCTCGGTCTCGCCGACCCACTCCATGCCCAGCTTTCGCGCCACGGCCATCGCCCGCTCGTTTTCGGGGCGTGCGACCGCGAAGACCTCCTCGATCCCCTGTTTGAACGCCCAGTCGATGATGGCCTGGCTCGCCTCGGTGGCGTACCCCTGGCCCCACACGTTCGGGCGCAGCGCCCAGGTCAGTTCGAAGTCCTCCTCAAAGGGTGGGAGCAGCTTCAGCGACAGCCCTCCCACCAGCTCTCCGTCCTCCTTGCGGACGATGGCCCAACGGCCCGCGGGAGGCATGAGGTTGGGTCCCGCCTCGATCCAGGCATGCAGCACCGAACGCATCGCGTCGGTGTCGTTCACCGGACGCCACTCCGGCGTCAGCCAGTGCGCGACCTCGTCGGCCCCGTAGATCTTCAGGGCCGCCTCGGCGTCGTCCAGCTGCCACTCCCGGATAACGAGTCGGTCGGTTGGCAACTCAAGGCTCATCCCTCCACGGTAACCCCGGACAAATCGCCTGGACAGGGGGGAGGGTAAACAGTCTGAACCTCCTACGGAACAGGCGCTTCAGCCCCGTCCGTACGACACACGAACACATACGTCACCACCCCTTTACACCACGTGCTCGGATCACCAAGGTATGCGTTGTGCTTGGGAGCGCTCCCAAAACCCTGTTCGTGAAGGACCGCCGCGATGATTCGCGGGTTCACGTCCAAACGGACTGCTCCCCGCAGCGGGGCCCAAGAGCCGGGCTGGTGGAAGAGGATTCGCGGCGCTCGACTCCCGTTGCGATACTGGCCAGCCTGGACCGGGCCCCGCCGCGTGGGCGGCGGGGCCCGGTATGCGTCCGGACCATCAGCCCGAGGAGCCGTTCCGTGAAGTTCGTCCACGATCCCCACCATGACGGATCACCCGACCATGTCAGCGTCGAGGACGGACGGGCGAGGCTGCGCGTGCGCGTGCCCGGGGGCGCGGAAGCGGTGTACGCCCGGGTGGTGGAGGACGGTGAAGCCGTCATGTCCGGGGCCGAGCCGGTGCGGACCGCGGCCGGTGCGGACTGGTTCGAGGTGGCCGTGCCGCTGCGCCCGGTGGTGACCAACTACCGGTTCGCGATCGTGCGCGGGACCCGGTACACGTGGCTCAACCAGGAGGGCGCCCACGAACACGAGGTGACCGACGCCGCGGACTTCCGCCTGGTCAACGGCCCGCAACCGCCTTCGTGGGTTCCGGGTACAAACGTCTACCAAGTCTTCCCGGACCGCTTCGCCCGTGACGACGACTCCGTCCACGCCCCGAACGAGCACCCCGACTGGGCTCTGCCCCGCTCCTGGGACGACAAGCCCACCAGTTTCGGCAGGACCGTGTCCCGCGAGTACTTCGGCGGCACGCTGGACGGGGTGCGCCGCCACCTGGACCACCTGGCCGAGCTGGGGGTGGGGGTGGTCTACCTGACCCCGGTCTTTCCCGCGCGGTCCAACCACCGCTACGACGCGGCCACGTTCTCAGAGGTGGACCCGCTGTTGGGCGGTGACCGCGCCCTGCGGGAACTGACTCGGGAGGCGCACGAGCGCGGCGTGCGGGTGATGGGCGACCTGACCACCAACCACACCGGGCGCACCCACGAGTGGTTCGTGACCGCCCAGAAGGACCCCGGGTCCGACGAGGCCGGGTTCTACCTCTTCACCGACCATCCGGACGACTACGTGAGCTGGATGGGCGTGTCCAGTCTGCCCAAGCTGGACTACTCCTCCGCCGAGCTGCGGCGCAGGGTCTACGGCTCCGACGACTCGGTGCTCGTGGGCTGGCTGAGGGGGCCGGATCCCCTGGACGGTTGGCGCATCGACGTGGCCAACATGACCGGGCGCAACGGCGCGCAGGACCTGAACCGGGAGGTGTCGGGGGAGATCGCCGCGCGGATGCGCGAGGTGGACGCCGAGCGCGGTGGCGACGGCTCGTGGCTGCTGGCCGAGCACTTCCACGACGCGGGGCCGGACACCCACCACGACGGGTGGCACGGGGTGATGAACTACGCGGGGTTCACCCGGCCGGTGTGGAGCTGGCTGAACACCGCGCCCGAGGGGGTGCGGTACATGCGCACGGACTCGCCCCTGCCCCAGAACGGGGCCGAGCAGGCGGTACGAGCGATACGCGCGACCAACGCCGGGCTGCCGTGGCGGGTGCTGACGCACAGTGTGAACGCACTGAGCACGCACGACTCGGCCAGATTCCGGACCGTGGTGGGCGGCGCCGAGCGCCATGAGGTCGGTGCGGCGGCACAGGTGACGCTGCCCGGTGTGCCGTTCGTGTTCGCCGGTGACGAGATCGGCATGGAGGGCGTGGACGGGGAGAACGCCCGCAGGCCCATGCCCTGGCACAGGCCCGAGACGTGGGATCGAAGGACGCTGGACGCCCACACCCGGCTGCTGGCCCTGCGCGCGGAGCTGTCCGCGCTCCAGACCGGGGGGCTGCGCTGGCTGGACGCGGGCCCGCACCACATGACGTTCATCCGGATGCTCGACGGCCAGGTGGTACTGGTGCACCTGGCCGACGGCCCCCACGAGCCGCTGTCCGTGGCATGCGCCGACCTCGACGTCTCGGCCATGGAGGTGCGGACGCGTGGCGGCCGGGCCCGCGCGTGGACGGGTGAGGCGGTGGAGCTGGGCGCGGACGGGCCCGGATACGTCATCGCGCTCGGGAGCTGAGCAGCCCGCGAGGCCCCGCGCCTGGGACACGACGGAGCTGTGTACCGGGCCGGGCCGTCTAAGAACCGCTGGCGAGGGCGGCGTGGACGTCCTTGGTGATCCGGGTGGCCACGTCGCCGGTCCGGCCGACGAAGTAGAAGTGCTCTCCCGGCAACAGGTGCCGCTCCACGGGGCCCTCGGCGTGGTCGTCCCAGGCTGCGAGACGCTCCGGCGGGAAACCGGGGTCGCCCTCTCCGCCGAAGACCGACAGCGGTACCCGCAACGGCGAGGCCTGCGGGGCTGGACGCCAGGTGTCGACCAGTTCCAGGTCGGCGCGGATCAGCGGCTCCACGGTGCGCCACTGCTCGGGATCGGCAAGGGAACTGGCGGAGGTCCCGCCCATGCGGGCGATGCCCTCACGCAGGGGTTCCGAGGACAGCAGGTGGCGGGGCTCGTCCCGCTCGGGTCCCGGGGCCGGGCTCCACGCCGACACCCCGAGCCAGGCGGGCTGGGCGGGGCCTTCGGCGGCCAGCCGGTTGACCAGTTCGTAGGCCAGGAGGGCGCCCATGCTGTGGCCGAAGAACCCGAAGGGGCGGCCGTCCAGCTCGGGGATGAGGCTTTCCCGCAGGTGGCGGGCCAGCGCGCGGGCGTCGCGGAAGGGTTCGTCCTTCGCCGAACGGCCGCGTCCGGGTGCCTCCACCAGGCACACCTCCCAGTCCGCAGGGAAGTGGCGTACCCATGGGCGGTAACCAAGGGAGGACCCACCCGCGTGGTGCAGCAGGAAAAGCCGAAAGCGGGCGTGGGGTACGGGTCGGGGCCGGATGAGGACGCCCTCGTGCACTGCTCTCTTCCTCGCTGTCCGTATCCGGGTACGGCCGTACGGCCATCAGAACACGGCAAACCTACCAGTCAGTAGTACTGGCGGGTAACAAGAGTGTCCGCCTCTCGGCCCGTGCCGCCACCCCCGGCAGGGCCAGCATGCGCTCGCAGGAAAAGGCTCGTCAAACCCAGCTCGGCAGCGCACTCGGCTCGGAGGTGCTTCCCGTCGCCCTGATCGGCCTCGCGCGGTGTCGCGGGTGCCTGACCCAGCCAGGCACCCGTAGAGCTGGCAACGGCGCCCCGCCCCACACTCCACCAACCCCCTGGGACAGAGGCCACCGCCGCATACTCCCCCAATCCCTGCGTCGAAGCACCGCCGCCAGCTCCACGGGGGTCTGTTCACTCATCTCGGAAGACCGACCGCAGTACTATGAAGCCTTCACCCGTTCGCTGGGTGTGATCGAACCTTTCCGAACAGCACGAACGTCAATACTCACCAAGAATGAAACAACCTCGGCGCGTTCGAGAGCGGACATTTCTGCTTCGCTCGGATCATTTCGGCCACATGGGAATAAATACCAGGTCGATCACATTGAAGTGTTCAGGCAGGGTGTAAACTGGGTGCGGGTTTTTTGTGCATGAGCGGCTTTGGAGTGTGGGTGTGACGATGTGGACGGTACTGGGTATT